>JBDRSA010000064.1:0-36725 GCA_043825275.1 Candidatus Omnitrophota bacterium | reverse complement strand
AACCGTTCTTTTTTTGATCTCATTCTCAGCTTCTTCCCGCGCCCGTTTTTTGAAAAGCGCGCCTTCCTCCTGAGCGTTCTTTCGCGCATCGTCGAGCTGGGCCGTAAGCGACTCGATCGTCTTCGCGTTGATCTGCCGTTCACGTTCAAGAAGGACCTTGTGGCCGGTCTCCATGTTCTGAAGATCTCCGGACAGCTTCTCTTTCAGCTCCTTGAGCTGATTCGTAAGGGACGCCGCCTGCTGAGCGTGCAGCGACCTCTCGCGGCCCAACGTCTCGCTCAGCGCCTCTTCCTTCCCCTTAATCGCTTCTTCGGCGCGCTTCTTCGCCGCCGCCACATCCTCATGTAACTGCCGCGCCAATTCGTTATTGCGGGCCGTCAGGTTCTTTACGTTCTGCGAATTAAGGATCTTCTCTCTGTCGACCGCCAGCTCCATCATCTCGACCTGGCCGAGAAGCGCGGACCGCTCTTTATCCGACTCGATCTTCATCGCGTATTTTTCGTCGCGCAGAGCTTTTGCGATCTCTTCCCGTTCGAACTGAAGTTCCGCGCGCGCGTCTTTCTTCGCCTGCGCCACGAACTGCTTCATCTCAAGCGCGCTCTTGGCTTCCCGCGCCTTCGCCTTATCAAGTTCCGCGGCCAATGAATCCAGCTTCTGAGCGTCGACATCCCGGGCGTTCGCGAGATCGGCCTTCGCCAGCTCAAGCGCTTGTATCTCTTCATTAAACTTCTGGATCATTTTTTCATGATCCTTCGACGCTTCCACGAGTTCGTTCTTCGCGAGCTCAACCTGACGATCGTAGGCCTTCTTCTGTTCCTCAAGCTGATCGATCTTCTCTTTCAGCGTGCTCCGCTCTTTGTTAGTTTGAGCCTGTAAAGCTCTCTTTTCGTCATCAAAAGAAGCCAACAACCTCACGCGCTCGGTTTTGGCCTCCTCATCCGCGATCGTTCGCGCCTGGGCGATAGCCGCTTCGGCATTTTCTTTCAGCTGCTGAAAATCTTTTTCATAAACCACTTTCTGTGACTCAAGCTGACCGATCTTTTCTTCAAGCGCTGCCCGCTCTTTGTCCGTTTGAGCCCGCACAAGGGCCTTCTCTTCGTTAGAAGAGGCTATGAGCTTCTCTCTTTCACCCTCGTTATTTTTCTTGGCGCTTTTCAGGGCTAACGCGATACCCGCCTCGGCTTGAGCCTTCAGCCGCCCGATCTTCTCTACATTCGAGTTCTTTATCCCGTCCATCATAGCGGTAAGCTGCTCGAGTTTCTGAAAATTACTCATCCGCTCCTGATTCAAAACCGCCTGGACTTCACCGGCTTTATCTTCAAGCGCCTTCCGTTCCCTCAAAAACCCATCCTCGAGCTCCTTCCGTTCCCTGCCGAATTCTTCGAGCAGACTCTTCTTTTGGGACTCCAGGGCCTTTTCGGATGCCATTTTCTCTTCCTGGATACGCGCTTCTAAACTTTTCTGAACCTGCTCCTCCTGGCTGGAATGTGACTTTTTGAGTTCTTCCGTCTGGGCGGCCAGCAGCTCGATCTTCTTACCGTGGGCGATCCTCTCTTCTTCGAGGACCTTCTTCGCCTCGCTCACTTCTCCCGCGAGAAATACCCGCTCTTTTTCGAACAATTCATTGAGCACTCTCTTCTCTTTGTCGGTTGACGAGGTAAGCTGCTCGATCTTCCTCGCGAGCTCTTTATCCGCTTCGAGCTTTACTTTATCAATGGCTTTCCTTAGGGCCTCCATTTCGCTCTTGAGTGAAGCGGCGTTGATGGAATTCTCCTGACGCTCCCGCCCGAGCCTGAACTGCGACTCTTTTTCCCTGCTCTCCAGGTCATCAGCGGCCTTTTTTCGGGCGGCTTCAAGGTCCTCATCCGCCTTAGACCGGATCTCCGCGATAGCGGCATCGGTTTCCGTCTTCAGCTCTGTCAGCTGCGAGACGTTCTCTAAATTCTTCTCTTTCAGCTCCGTAATTGTCTCGGAAAGGGCCGCTCTCTCCAGCTCGAATTCATTCAGAAGATTGGCTTCTTTCATCTGCCATTGGAGGAGATTCATGTTCCGTTGGCACTCCTCCATCTTCAAATTGATCAATATCGCGACATCGGCAGGGGCAAATTGCTTTACCTTGGTAAGTTTTTCGAGAGCATCCTGGTATTTCGCGACAGCCGACGCGGCATCGCCTCTTTCGGATACGGCCTTCGCGTCATCAACGACCATACTGGCGCCATGGTATTCAGAAAGCGCGGTCCCCTTATCGGCGAACGCGCTTCGCGCGGTTCCGCAAATAACGAACGCGCATATGATAAGCGGTAGCGCAAAGCCCCGGCTCGTTCTCTTCATGAACTTCATCCGCCTTTCGACCTATTCAAGAACCGCCACTATCCCTTTCTCCTGGATCACGAACTGGTCCTCCAGCACGAACTCCGCGACGGCGGAATCCAGCGCGAGGAACGTATCGATCACCAAAAGTTCGGCAATGGCCCGTTCATCCTGTATGGCATAAACCCTGTCGCCGCTCTGTATGGCTCTTTTGTTATCGGGAAATAACTCAATGTAGACCCTTCCGGCGGACTCCATCAGCAGAACGCTGCTGATCGATCCGACGGTAGAGAAGCTGCCCTCGGGAAGCGCGCCGGGCGTTTTTCGACCGGGCCGCGCGCCGGCCTGCTCATCCTCTTCCTCCGAAGAACGCGCCGCGGGCCCTCTCATCATCGCTCCTGGGCCTCCGGTTTTCTGCAGATAGTTCTCCAGGTTGTCACGCGCGAGTTTCAGCTGCGCCTTCGATCTCCCGAACGCCTTCGACATCGTCGTGCGCTCGTTCGCGTAATGTTCGGTAAGCCGCTCCGACTCGATCTCATATTTTTTAGCGAGCTCATTCCGTGTCTGTTCCAGCATAGACGCTTTATTCTGAAGAAGGTCGGCCTGCGTCCGCAACGCGGTGATCGTCTGCTCGGCGTCGATATTCGCTCTCTGGAGCTGTGAATTCCGGTTGATATACTCTTCGACCTGAGCCTCGAGCGATTCATTCTCGCCGCTGACATCCTGGATCTCGGCAAGATATACGGTCCGCTCTTCATCGAGCTCGTTGAGCTTGAGTATCGTTTTCTGGAGGCGGTCTTCAAGGGCAGCCGCCTGTCTCATCGCGTCTTTCGCGCTCTGCCTCTGCGCGGCTATTTCATTCTTCGCGCGGGATTCTGTCCGCGCCGCCTCGTCCTTGTACCGGGACGTAAGGTCTTTCATCTGTTCGGTAAAAGACTGTATCCTCGCGTCGTGGATCTTCCGCTTCTCTTCCAGCGCCGCCTTTGTCTTCTCGAGCTCGCCGGCCAGAGTATCGCGCTCTTTGGCGAACGAATCCAGCATCTCATCTTTTTCTTTATTGAAAGCCGCCGCTAATTTTTCGCGTTCCGCCTTGACCGCCATTCTGGCCTCCTGGCTGACCCTGGCCGCCTCTTTCGCGTCCTCCCTGTTCCGGGCCTTCACGCTCTCGAGTTCCCTCATGATCGCGGCCTCTCTGAGAGAATTCCCCTGCCGCTCCTTCTCGAGAGCGAACGTGTACTCTTTCTCTCTGCCGGCAAGATCGTTCTTGTATCTCGTCGCGAGCTCATCGATCTGGGTGGTGAGCGACGCGGCCTTGAGAAGATTCGACTGTTTCTCTTTTTCCAGGGCGGATACGTACTCTTTCTGTTTCTGGGCAAGTTCTTCGCGGTGTCCCGCTTTAATGGTGTCGATCTGGGCGGTAAGCGAGGCGATATTAAGAAAGTTCAACTGTTTCTCTTTTTCCAGAGCAAATGAGCGCTCTTTCTCCTTCTGGGCGAGTTCTTCGCGGTGCCTCATCTTCATATCGTCGATCTGGACGGCAAGAGACTGCGCCTTCTGGGCGTCTATCTTACCATCCGCCTCAAGCTGCTTTTTTTCCTTAACCAGCGTATTGATCTCCCCCTGGAACTTCTGCGCGCTCTTGCCGTATTCCTCGGATGACCTCGTTATCTCATTCTTCGAGAGTTTAAGCTGTTCCGCGTACACCCTGTTCTTCTCTTCAAGCTGTTTGACCTTCGCTCCGAGGGAAGCTTTCTTCTCATCAAGCTCTCCGCGCATCGCGATCCGTTCCTTTTCGATCGAAGCCGCCAGAGACTCCCTCTCCTTCGCGAAGGCATCGGCGAGCTTCGCTTTTTCGAACTCGAGATCTTCCAGGGTCTTTTGTTGGACGGCAGCGACGTCTCTTCTCGCTTTCTCATCGACGTTCGCGAGCTTCTCGTTGTATGATTCGCGCAGCTCTTTCATCTGCGCGGAAAGCTGATCGATCTTCTGGGCATACGCCTTCCGGTCGCTCTCCATAGTGGTCTTAATATCATTAAGGCTCGCCGTCATGATAGCCTTCTCCCGCTCGAACGACCGCAGCAGCGCCTCCTTCTCGGAGGCGTGCGAAGTTACGAGCTGTTCGGCCTTTCTGTCCGCCTCTTCCTGGATGGCCCTCTTGAGGGACGCTATCTCTTCTTTCGCGCTCTCTTCAACGTGTCTGACCTGCTGCCGGTACGAAGCTGCCGACGTCTTCTCCTTCTCAAGAGCCCGGAGCAAAGATTCTTTTTCGGCGGCTGACGCGGCGGACGCCGAGTCGATCTTCATTTTTACCTCCGCCTCAGCATCCCTCTTCGCGGTCGCGAGGTCTTCTTTCGCTTTCAAGTCTATCTGTTCGATCCTCTGCCCGTAAGAAACCTTGATATCTTCCATTTGAGAATTCAGCGATCCTATCCTGTCAGAATGGATCTTCCGTTCGTTCTCAAGGGCGGTCTCCGCCTGATCGAGCTTTCTGAGGAGGACGCTCTTCTCTTCGGCAAATGACCGCTCAAGGGCCTCCCGTTCGTTTTTGAACAACTTGGCAAGCTGTTCGGTCGTGGCTTTTAGCGCCTCATCGGCGTTTATCCGGCTATCGTCAACATTCCCTTTGAGCGTTTCGATCGTAGTGTTGAGCGCGGCGATCTTCAGCTCATTCGCCTTCTTCTCCCGCTCAAGGGTAAACTGGAACTCCTTTTTGTTCCGGGCCAGATCGGCCGCGGCGATCGCCTCCGCGGCAGTCATCTCCTCGGCCATCCCGGCTTTAATATCCGCTATCGCGGTGTCACGAGCGACTTTAAAACCGTCCAGCTGAAATGTCAGCGACTTCACTTTTTGCGTAGCGATCGTGAGCGATTCCTCCAGACCGTTCTTGACGCGTTCGATCTCGCTGAGTTTTTGATTTAGCGCGAGGATCTTTTGAGAGGACTCATCCTGAATGCCCTTGTTCGCGCCGCGAGATTCATCGAGTTCAGCCTGAAACCGCGCCGCGGCAGCCTGAAGCCGCTCGACCTCCTGTTGAAGGGCCGCTCTCTCCCGCTCGAATTTTTTGGCAGTCTCGGTCTCCCGCACGCGCTCCTGAAGATTGTCGATATAGCGCTGGCACTCTTCGAGTTTCAGGTTTATAAGGATGGATACGTCCGATGTGGGGTACTGCTCCTTGATCTTCAGGAGCTTCTGGGTGGCTTCCTGGTACTTGGTAAGGGCTATCCGGTAGTTATCTGTCTCCGCGGACGCTTGCGCGCTGTCCATGATCAAGCTTGCCGCCTGATAATCCGTCAGCGGAGTATCCCGCTGCGCGCTTACCCGTGACACGACAACTCCGCATAACAATAGACTGACAATGACAAGTGGCGCTAAAAGACCTTTTGACTTCACTATAGCTCCGATACAGCTAATCCAAAACTGAGACGATGCTCTTTTCCCTTATGAACGACTGATTATCAAGTGAAAATTCAGCGACGGCGGAATTCAGCGCGAGGAATTTGTCGATAACGCGTAATTCTACGGCGGCTTTTCCGTCCTTAACGATATAGAGCTTGCCTCCTACGCTCACGAGATCAACATTATCCGGCGCGAGCTCTATGTATGCCCTGCCGATCGAGTCCATAAGAAGAATGCTGCTGACCGACCCGACGGTCGAAAAATTGCCGACGGGGAAGCCGGTCTCTTCCTGTATGCCCGGCACGGGCATTTCAAGCGGAAGGACGGAGTCCCCGGCCTCCCGGATCTCGGGCGGTTGTTCATCATATCCATAATCCATATCAACATCCATGCCGGTATCGATATCCGGGATCGCGGAACTCTTTTCATATTGCTTCAGCACCTTCAAATATCCGTCGAGGTTTTCCTTCGCGAGCTTTAACTGGGTCCTCGAGCTCGCGAGCTCCTCGGCCAATGCGGCCCGCTCCTGTCCGTATTGCTCATCGAGTCTCTTCTTTTCCGCTTCAAGCTGCTCGGCGAAGCGCCTCTTCGCCTCCGACTCCACGTTCCTGAGCTGCATCTGGAGGCCGCTGATCTGATCTTGCAGCGACGAGATCTTCCGGTCGCTGCCGGAGCTCCTCTCCTGCGCCCGCTCCGCCTTATCCTTGTATTCCTCGAGCTTTCCCGCCATCTGCTCGATAGTGTTCTTTCCGGTCATGACCTGGTCCAGATACGCCTTCCGTTCGCCCTCAAGCGCGGCAACCCGTTCTTTCATCTCCGATACGCTGCGCTCAAGGATCTCCCGCTTCTTTTTATACTGTTCGAGAAGAGACGTCTCTTTCCCGCGGAGACTGTCGAGCAATTTTATTTCGCGTTCTTTATATCTTTTCTCCGCGTCTTCTTTCGAGCGCGCGACATCATCCCGGGCCCGGTCCTTCAGAAGATCGAGCTGAGCGATAAGCGATTTTATCTTCTCATTATTCTGGTTATTTACTTTCCCGGAATTATTTTCTTTCGCCTGAAGAACATCCACCTCTTTCCTGAGGTCGATAACCAGCGCCTGGCTCCTATTGATCTCGTTGACATATGTCGCCTTCTCAGCGAGGAGCGCCTGGACCTCCTTCTGGAGCTCGTCTATTTTGGCGTCGAACATTTCGCTTTTCTGGTCAAAATGCTTCTGGAGTGAGCTCTTTTCGGACTCGAGCTTCGTCTGATGGTCGATCCATCCGGCGTCAATATCTTCCTTCCATTTTCTTCTGACATCTTCAATATCGGACTCTAAGATCGTCGATCGGCCCCGCTCGGCATTCAACTGCTTCTCGAAAGCTTCTTTCTCGCTCGCGAGGCTTTTGTTCGCGATCTCGAAGGCGATGAGCTTTTCCCGCTCCGCCCGCAGAGCCTCCTCGGCGCTCTTCCGAGCGCTCTTTGAAGCTTCTTCAAGCAAAGCAGCACGCTGTTGTTCTTCCTTTAACGCGGTCTCAAGGGCTAGTACACGCTCGCTTTCAGTCTTCAGTTTCACCAGGAGATCGGCCCTTTCGCGCGCGATATCTTTATTCTCGTTGCCCATCGCGACGGCCTTCTCCCGCTCTACCCGCAGGGATTCCTCGGCCGCCATTCTCATCGTACCCATCTCTTCTTTCAGCGCTATGATACGCCCCTTTTCGTCCTGCAAAGCGGCGCTCATCAATTCAAAGCGCTCGCGCATTGACCCGATCTTCTTCTCGAGTATGGAGTTTTGCCGCTCAAAACTTTTTTTCTCGATATTAAAATCCGCTATCTTCTCCTGCTCTGCCCGCAAAGCTTTATCGTACGCCATATTTACGCTGTGGACCTCTTCTTCCAGTAAGGAGGCGCGCGCTTTCTCGTCCTGCAGGGCGGCGGCATCCTCAACGACACGTTCTCGCTCAGCCTGCAGCTTTGTCTGGAGTACCGATTTTTCCCTCTCGAGCCTCTTGTTCTCGGCATCCAAATTAGCGGTATTTTCCCGTTCCCGGCGCAAAGCTTCCTCGGCCTCCAGCCGTATGCTGTTCAACTGCTCGATCTGGTTCGTAAGAGCGCTCGATCTTTCAAGCTCGCCATCGAGCTTCTTTTTCAGCTCGATCTTCTCGTTCTCGAACGAGGCCCGCTCTTTTCCGAGCTTCTTGTTCTCGGCGTCCATAGCGGCGGCATTTTCCCGTTCCCGCCGCAAAGCTTCCTCGGCCTCCAGCCGCGCGCTGTTCAACTGCTCTTCGGAGGCGCGCTTAAGCTGCTCGATCCGGTCCGTAAGCATTTTGGATCTCTCGATCTCGCTATTCACTTTCTTCTTAAGCTCGATATTTTCGATCTTGGCCGATTCGATCTTCCCGTTCAAGAGAGAGATCTGTTCAGACGAGCGGTCTTTAATGGCATCGATCTCGCGCCTGATGTTGTTCATCTCTTTTTCCGATACCGCGATAACTTCCCGCAGTTCTTTGTCGAGAACGGCTGACTGCTCCTTCTGCCGCGTGATGGTGGCATTCAGCGCGTCTCTTTCTTTCAGGTGTTTCTGATCCTGTTCGGACTCTCGCACGAGAGCGGCTATCTGGTCCATCCTCCTCTGACACTTTTCCAGCTTCAGGGCCACCATCATCGAGACCTCGGAGCCGGGATATTCCCCCTGGATCATACGCAGTTTTTCCATCGCCTCCTGATATTTCTGGAGAGCCTCCTGATATTTCTGGGCGCTTGCCAGGGATTCCGCGCTGTCGATGGTAAGATTGACAGCTTGGTATTCGGTGAGCGGATTATCTTTTTGGGCGGAAAACGATGATGGAGCGGCAAAAACAAAGAGGGCCGCGAAGCAGATAATCAACTTTGTATCGCTACCCCATAACCTCTTCATCTTCCTCCTCCCGGTTCGGTAAGCACTGGAACTAATTAATGCGAGATTAATCGAATATTTTATTTATAGTGTACCATCAGTCTGTCGTTTGGTCAAACTTTTTGTAATAGTTCAGCCTTGGAAGCACGCCTCGGCATAAGGTCCCGAAAGAACCATAAAGGGGGGATTGATGAAATTACTTCTGAAGCTGAACTATTACGATTATCTTGAGAACGGCGGTCGTGCTGTACGTTTTCTCGCGTTGTTCCGCCGTTCCGTCGGTCATCGACGAGAATGCGCTACCGCGGCGTGACCCTGTATCGTTGGTCCCGTTCCGGAACGAACCATCGTATGAAATTATGGCCGATCCCGATCGGCGCGATCTCAACGTTCCGAAATCGTCTATGGAGCGCGGGAAGACTGTCGGGAACATACAGGAACATGTACGGCTGCTCATCGTACAGGATCTCCTGGATCCTGTGATAGATCTTCTTTCTTTCACCCTGGTCAAATGTTCGCCTGCCGCGTTCGAGCAGCGTATCGACCTCGTCGTTCCTGTAACCGATAAAATTAAACTCCCCTTCCCGCGTCTTAGACGAATGCCATATGTCGTAACAATCCGGGTCCCGCGAGAGCGACCATCCGAGTATGCACGCGTCAAAATTCTTTTTGTTGATAAAATCGAGGAACGTCGCCCATTCAAGAACACGGATCTTCATCTTTATGCCGACATCCTCCAGCCGTTTCTGGATCACCTCCGCCGTCATGATCCTTTCGCGGTTCCCCTGGTTCGTTATCACGGTAAACTCAAAGGGCTTTCCTTTTCTATCGATCCAGCCGTCGCCGTCGGAATCCGACCAGCCGGCTTCATCCAGCAGCCGCCTCGCCCGGCCGGGATCGCGGGGCGCCGGTCGAACATCCGGATTGTTCGCCCACGACTCCGGAGGGAACGGGCCCGCGCAGGGCTTACCGAGCCCGAACAGCACGCCGTCGATGATCTCTTTTTTATCTACGGCGTACTGCATCGCCTGCCGGACACGCTTGTCGGAAAAGATATTGTTCGAAAGATTGTACCCCATGTACGTATACCCGAAACTGGGAAAGTGGAACTTCCTGAAACGTTTCGCGAAGGCCCCGCCATCGGTCTGCCGCGTGTATTGCAGCGGCGTCAACTGCGCCATGTCGACCGCCTGGACCTGAAGCTCCAGGAAAATAGTAGAGGCGTCGGGGATGATCCGGTAGATGTACCGCTCGATGTACGGCCTGCCTTCGAAATAATCATGGTTCGAGAACAATTCGATCTTCTGGCCCGTCTTCCATTTCCGGAACATGTACGGCCCCGTGCCGACCGGGTGTCTTGAAAATCCGGTCGTATCGAGGTCTACACCGTCCAGTATATGACGCGGCATGATACTCATCCCCCAGCTCGCGAGCGCCGGGGCGAACGGCTCTTTGTAGGTCACGCGTACCGTGTGATCGTCTATGACCTCGAACGATTCGACCCGCTCAAAATCACCGCTGTACGGCGTCTTTACGTTCGGATCGATCAATGCGGTGTAGGTAAATTCAACGTCCCGCGCGGTGAACGGCGCGCCGTCATGCCACCGGACGCCCCGCCTCAGATAAAAAACGATGGTAAGGCCGTCCTCTGTTATCTCCCAACGCTCCGCCAGGTCGCCGACAAGCCGGATATTCTTGTCGTATTTCACCAGACCGTTAAAGACGAGCGAGCATATTTCTCCCGACGCGGAATCCGACGCGAGAATGGGAATGAGGTTCTTCGCGTCGCCGAGCGAAGCCACGACGATCGCGTCGCCGTAGGACGGCGCGGTACCGGATTTTTCTTCACTCACATCGGCGGGAGCTTTCGCGGCCGCGCAGAGTAAAAGAAAAGCCGCGACGACGATGCGCGGCTTTCGAAAAGCTTTTTTCATTTCCTGCATCGGGTTTCCGGTCAACGTTCCGATGGCGCGGGCGTTTCTTCCGGCAGGGTTGACTCTTCCGGCGCGGAGACGGCGGTATCGGCCGCGGGCGCTCCCCCGTCAGAGACCGGCGGCTGCCGGCTATCATCAAGAGGATCGCTCGGTTGCGCCGGTATACTGGGCATCTGTGTAAAAGTTTCCTTCCCGATCAGGGACCTGCTCTTTCTTGTCGTCAATACGCCGAGCAACAGGCAGGTAAAAATGTACACGATCGCGCAAACTGACGTTGCTCTGGTCAGGAACATGGCCGCTTTCGTCCCGAAGATGGTCTTGGTGGAACTCCCTCCGAGCGGTTCGGCCAGGCCTCCGCCGCGCCCTGCCTGAAAGAGGATCACCAGGATCAGAACGATACACGCGGTCACATGGATGAATATAACAAACCCGTACAGCATCATGATATTATCCTTTGTTGATTTTTGCGGGAGAAGACCGCCGTATGATCTCGGAGAACGATTCGGCTTTCAAACTGGCGCCTCCCACAAGGGCGCCGTCAACATCGGCCGCGCCGATCAACTCACCGATATTGCCAGGTTGTACGCTCCCGCCGTACTGTATCCTCACGGCATCCGCGGCATCCTTGCCGTAGATCACTCCAAGCAATCCCCGAATATACGCGTGCGCTTCCTGCGCCTGCGCGGACGTCGCGTTTACGCCGGTGCCGATGGCCCATACCGGCTCATACGCGACGATCGTCGCGATCATCTCGTCGGTCAACAGGCCTTGCAAGCTATTCTCGACATGGTCCTTGATCACGTCGAACGCTGTACCGCGGTTCCGGTCCTCCAGGGTCTCGCCGACGCAGACGATCGGAATAAGCCCATGCCGAAGGACCGCTTTGGCTTTTTTGTTAACCGTCCCGTTCGTCTCGCCGAAGAGCGCGCGCCGCTCAGAGTGCCCGACGATCACATACGTACAGCCCGCGTCCTTCAGCATCTCGCATGATACCTCTCCGGTAAAAGCGCCTTTCTCTTCCCAGTGAACATTCTGAGCGCCGAGGGCTATATTTGAATTCTGAACGATCTCACTCACTTCCGTCAAGGAAGGAAGCGGGGGGCAGAGAATAATATCGACGTCTTCGACGTTATAGACATCCCGCTTGATCCTGTTGGCGAGATCGATCGACTCCGTTACGGTCTTATTCATCTTCCAGTTGCCGGCAATGATCGGCTTTCGCATGGTGTTTTCCTTATTTTTTACCGCGTGTTCTTTATTTCCTATCCTCTTTGTCGTTCAGCGCGTCGATCCCCGGCAAAACCCTTCCCTCGAGATACTCAAGTGACGCCCCGCCGCCGGTCGATATGTGCGTCATCGCGTCGCTCAGTGAGAATTTCGCGACACAGCTTGCCGTATCACCGCCGCCGAGAACCGATACCGCGTGCGAGTCCGCGAGCGCCGCGGCGACTTCCCGGGAGCCGTTGCCGAACGGATCTATCTCAAAAACACCGAGCGGGCCGTTCCAGAGCACGGTCTTCGCCGTTTTTACTTCCGCCGTAAAGAGCTCGGCGGACTTGGGACCGATATCGACGCCCATCCAGCCGTCCGGGATCGCGAGGCCGTCGGTCACCTTCGAAGGGGCGTTCTGTTCAAGCTTTTGGACGATCACATGGTCGACCGGAAGCACGATCTTTACCTTTTTCGCCTCCGCCTTCTGCAGTATAGTGCCGGCCAGCGCGATCTTATCGGCTTCGAGCTTTGAGTCACCGATCGCCGTCCCAAGGGACTTTAAGAATGTGTACGCCATACCGCCGCCGATCAGGATCGTGTTCACCTTATCGAGTAGATTTTCCACGACGCCGATCTTGTCGGAAACCTTCGATCCGCCGAGTATCGCGACGAACGGACTCACGGGGTTCGTAAGGACCTTTCCGAGGTATTCGATCTCTTTTTGCAGCAGAAAACCGGCGACTGAGGGCAGGTACTTCGTCACCCCTTCGGTCGAAGCATGCGCCCGATGGGCGGTCCCGAACGCGTCATTGATGAACACGTCCCCCAGGCCCGCCAGCTTTTTTGAGAACTCCCGGTCATTCGCCTCCTCCTCAAGATGGAACCTGAGGTTTTCAAGAATCACAACATCCCCCGGCTTCATCCTGGCGGCCGCGGCTTCTACGTCAGGACCGACGCAATCATCCAGCTTCGTTACTTTTTTACCCATAAGCTTCCCGAGCCGTTTTACCGCGGGAGTAAGCCGCATCGAATCAACAACTTTCCCCTTCGGCCTGCCGAGGTGGCTCATCAATATGGCCGAAGCGCCGTTATCAAGCACATACTGTATGGTAGGCAAAGCGGCGCGTATCCTGCTGTCGTCGGTGATATTGAGCTCTTTATCGAGAGGAACATTGAAATCAACGCGTATAAGGGCCTTCTTGCCCTTCAGCGCGATATCTTTGATCGTTTTTTTCATGGAGCGCTCCTTTGCTCAGAATCTATTACGATTACGCGAGATAATACGGACAGAGCGCCCTTCCTGGAAGGCGGCCCTGAGCTTCTGTTTGAGCCGGTACTTAACGATCGAGCGGCCCGCCGGCACAAGAAGAACGAGCCCCATGATATCGGTCATGATACCGGGGGTAATAAGGAGCAGGCCGCCGCAGAAGACTAGAAAACCGTCCATAAGGGCCTCGGACGGAACATTCCCGATCGCGAGGTCGTCGTCGATCCGCCTCAGTATCTGGAATCCCTGGGCCCTGAGAAGATAGGCGCCGGCAATACCTGTCGCGAGTATCAGCAGAATGGTATTGCCGACGCCGACGATCGTTCCTACCTTGATCAGGAGCGCGAGCTCAACTATGGGTATAACCGTTAAGACCAGTACAATGTACGAGAACATTCCGGCTACTCCGCTTTTCCCAATCCTTTCAGGAACGAATAGTAATCGCTGTCGGTGGTCAGAATGATCGTTGTTTTGTCATCAACGGTCTTCCGGTATGTCTCGAGCGTCTTAAAGAAGGAGTAGAACTCCGGGTCCTGGCTGTACGCGCGAGCGTAGACATCGGTCGTCTTCGCGTCCGCCTTACCTTTAAGTATCTCGGCCTTCCGGTACGCCTCAGACGTGATCAGCTTCAGCTCTTTCTCCATCTGCCCCTCGATCTCAGCGCGCTTCCCCTGTCCTTCGGACCGGTATTTTTCAGCGGCGCGTCTTCGCTCGGCGATCATCCGTTCATAGACCTTCTTCCTGACATTCTCGACATAATTGATCCTCTTAAGACGCACGTCAACAAGCTCGATCCCGTATTGCGGAGCGAGACGCCGCGCTTTCTCAATGATCTCCCTCGTGATCACTTCTCTGCCGAACTTGATCGTATCGAGAGCTTCGTCGGTTAAAATAGTATCCTCCTCTATCTCTTTCGTTTGAAGGATATCATTTGTGTTCCGTACGGCCTCGACAAGGCGATGTCCCGTAATGGCGTCCCGCGTGGCCGAGTTGACAATATCGTCGAGCCTCGCCTGCGCGTTGGTCTCGCTCCCGACGGATTGCAGATACTTGAGAGCGTCAGCAATCTTCCATCGCGCCGTCGCGTCGACCCAGATGTACTTCTTGTCTTTGGTGGGGATCTGGTTCGGGTCGCCGTCCCATTCGAGAAGACGCTTCTCAAAATAGTGCGCCTTCTGTATGAAGGGCCGCTTGAAATGGAGACCTGCTTCGGTGATCGGTTCTCCGATCGGTTTCCCGAACTGCGTAATAACGACCTGCATCGTCTCGTCAATAGTATAGACAGCTCCGCTTACGAGCGCGAGCATAACGACCGCTATGAGCCCTACGAACACATTGATGATCTTTTTCATGAGACACCCTCCCCATTCTCGCTGAGCTTCAGAAGCGGCAAGATCGATTTCTGATCAGGATCTATAATGTATTTATTCTTCGCTTTCGGAATGATTTCTGCCATCGTATCCAGATAGAGCCGCTTCTTCGTGATCTTGGGCGCTTTCGTGTACTCTTTCAGCACTTCCGTGAACCGTTCCGCCTCACCCTCGGCCCTGTTGATCTTATCGAGACTGTATCCTTCGGCCTGCCGGATCGTCTGCTCGGCCTGCCCCTTCGCCTTCGGAATGATCTTATTGTACGACTCCCACGCCTGGTTAATAACGCGCTCCTTCTCCTGTTTCGCTTCGTTTACTTCATTGAACGCGGGTTTTACGGAATCGGGAGGATTGACATCCTGAAGTTTTACGGTTACCACCTTGACACCCGTGTTGTATTCATCGAAGATCTTCTGGCTCTCGACCTGCGCGAGGTGATCGATCTCTTCTCTTTTTGTCGTCAAGACTTCATCGACCCGGTAGTCGCCGACTAATCGCCGCATGACGACTTCGGAGATATCGCGTATGATATCCTGAGGGTTCCGCACGCTAAACAAAAGCTTTTCCGGGTCGGCAACCTTGAACTGGACGATCCAGCGCACGTCGACGATATTCAGGTCGCCGGTCAGCATCAATGATTCGTCGGCATAGTTTCTTTTTGAGTATTCGCTGCGAATGCCGGCTTGCAGCGTTCGGAGGCCGAATTCCTGTTTCAGGATCCGGCGCACGGGGACCGGGGTGATCTTTTCTATGCCGAACGGCAGTTTGATGTGCAGACCCGGTGAAGTCGTCCTGACGTATTTCCCGAACCGCTGCACAACGCCCACCTCTTCGGGGCCGACGGAATAGACACTTCCCGCCGCGCCGATAAGCAGAAAGATCGCCGCCGCCGCGAGCGGAATGAACTTACCGTACTCCTTAAACTTCCCTTTTCCGGCGTTGATAATATCGTCCGGCGTTTGAAAATCCATACCCACCTCCTTTTTTTTATTAAAAAAATTATTCGTGTTTTCTGGGGAACGTTCCCTAAGGGGACACCCCTTAAAGGGATGCCCCTTAGGGAACGTCCCCGTAAATTTTTATTGATTTCTTCCGGTTATTTTTTCAATAACTCGTTGACCTTCGCCAGAAGGATATCTGATTTTATCGGCTTCGTAAGATACGCGTCGGCGCCGGCCTCTTTCGCTTTCTGCGCGTCCTCAGTTTGCGCGCGCGCCGAAAGAATGATGATGGGTATAGTCTTCTTCGACGCGTCCGTTTTCAGCGTCTTGCAGATCGCGTACCCATCGATCTTCGGCAGCATCACGTCGAGAATGATAAGATCCGGTTTGTCCGCCATCGCCTTATCGAGCGCCATCTGGCCATCGGACGCCTCAAGTATGTTGAATCCGTTGGCCTCAAGCCTGATCTTAAGCGCCATGAGCAGCGCCGGCTCATCATCAACCAGGAGTATCTTCCGTTTTCTCTCGAAGATCATACCGCGCGCTACTCCCCGCCGGTCTTGGAAAGGATCTCCCGCGCCGACGCCGCGTCATCCGGATAGGTGATCATACGCATAACAATATTCGGCTTCGGTTCCCTGCCGCGCCATTCAAAATTCGACGTATCAATACTGCTCCGCACGCGCCGCTCGACCTCGGTGGCGGCTTTCTTGTTCATGTTCGAGAGCACCGCGATCGCCTTCTTCCTCTTATAGACAGCGACCATGTCATGCGTCCGGACCGCCCCTTTCAGCGCCCAGCCGATATCCTTCAGGACTTTTTGCGCGATCGGATTCCCGAGCTTCGTCTCGACATCCCAATAATTATCGATATCGAGGACGAGGAACGAAAGCGGTTTATGGTCGGTCCGCGCCGTGTTCACCGCGTCGATCAGGTACTCTTTCAGAAGCATCTCTTCGCTGTGCTTCGGCAGCGTAAACCTGAATACGCTTCCTTTTCCCTGCTCGCTGGCGACCCACATCCTTCCTTTGTGCATCTCCACAAGATCCCTGCAGATCGAGAGGCCGAGCCCGACACCTTTGGCGCCGGGTCCGAAACTCTGGTCGACCTGCCTGAACTTATCAAAAATGATCTTCTGGTTCTCTTCAGTTATGCCGATCCCCGAATCGCTGACGCTTATCTCAACCTCGCCATCTTTTTCGATAATACCGAGCTGGATTTTTCCCCAATAGTCGGTGAACTTGATCGCGTTATCGATCAGGTTCACCAGGACCTGGATTATGGTATCCTTGTCCAGATAAAGGTTCGGCAGAACCCCCTCAAAGGTCGTGTTAAGGAGTATGTGCTTCCCTTCGGCCTTTGACCTGAAAAACGTCGCGACACTGTTGACAAGATCTCCGATGTTGGCGATCTCCCGTTTCAGCTCTATTTTCTTCGTCTCGATGTTCGCCATATCCAGCAGCCGCGCGACGATACGCGTCATTCTGTCGATGTTGTCGCTGATCACGGTCAGATATTCGCGCTGCTTGGGGTTCAGCTTCCCCGGAATTCCGTCAAGAATGATCGATATGAACTCCCCCATCGCGGTCAGCGGCGTGCGAAGCTCATGAGAAATAGAAGCGACAAAGCTCGATTTCGCCTTTTCGGCCTGGTGCTCCTTCGTAATATTCCTGATCAGGGTAAGCGTCCCCGAAAACGCTCCTTCCTTATCTTTTATCGCCTGGAGGTTGCACAAAAGATCGATCCGCTCTGGTTCTTCAAGAACGAGGTTCTTCGTTATCTCATCCCGATGCATGATCAGGGATTCCTCATACGCCTTCTCAAGACCGATTTTTTTAATAATACCTTCGAGAAACGCTTTGGTCACCGGCTCTTCATCGGACACGCCGAGCAGCTGCCGGGCGGTCTTGTTAAAGATAACGACTTCTCCGTTTTTATCCGTTACGATCAACGCTTCGGTCATTTGCCCTCTCTCTACTACAATATGTTAAGTACTAAGGTTAGCATACATCACTCGTTCTTGCAATAATTATCTTGTATCAGCTTGCCGGCAGCCAGGTACCAGGTACCAGTCAAAAAAAACGGCACAAACTTACTCACTTGCGCCGTTTCATAAAACTAACACCTGGCAACTACTGGCGACTGGTATCTGGCGACTGGCGGCTTAGCCACCATGATAAATAATCCCCCGTTAACCCGTCGATCTCAGACGTTAGCTCCTGTATCCTGATCTCTTTCTCAAAGCGGATCCTCTGATCCTTCGGCGGCCGCGTGGCCATATCGAACAGCAGCCTTCTTCGCCGATAGAACGCGCCGCGCAGATCGTCAAGGATGGCGTCCCTGCTCTGTACCATCAACCTTGAGCGCGCGTCGATATTCGTCTGCGCGGCGGAATACACAAGGTCACCGAGATCCCACGACACCGAAAGGTCCCACCCCTCAGACAGGTCATCGGGCCCGGAAAGAACATAGTGGCTTGTCGAACTTTTATAGAACTCGATATTGTTCGAACGCCCCGCATCCAGCCCGATCGAAATTTTCGGAAAGAACGCCCGCAGCCTGGCGTCTCTCCGGAAGTTCTTTATCTTTTCCGCGCTTACTTCATTATACCTGATGGCCGCGCGCTCGAGCTCTATGAACGTCGGTTCGCGCTCAAAGAGCGCGCTCAAGTCCTTCTCTCTCTTTTCGGCCGTGATTGTTCCGGCGCTGTCCGGCGCCGGCCTTTTAAGGGCGAAGAGGCCCCTGTTTGTCGCCGCCCAGAGCGTCGCGCGCGAACCATCTTTAAACCCGATCTTGTTGACCTCGAACGCGGGAGCTTCCCCGGTAAGAGACCTCCACCGGGAATCTTCCCGCGGATATTCATATACGCCTTTCGTTGTCGCGGCAAAAAGGCTCTTGTCGTGATCTGACGCGAGAATGTCGCTGATACCGCCGCTGATCCCCTCGCTTTCCAGCGCGGTCCACTCGCCTGTCCCTTCCTTCGACACAAGGACCGTATCTTCCATGGACACGTAGAGAAAACCGTCGGCTATCGTGAAACACCGTACCGCCGGGATATTTTCTTCGCCGGCTTCCCGGTCCTGATCGGCCGTTTCGGCATCCTCATCTTCCGCGCGGTACCTTTCCGTCAGGATCTCTTCCCAGCCGTCCCCTCCGTTTACATAAAAACCGCCGTTCAAAATAGCGTAGACGCGGCCCTTCGACGAGGCAACGCGTGATGAGTATTTTTTTGATATACGGCTCCAGCTGTTTCCGTCATCGTCAGATCGAAAGAGCCCTCCCGGAGTCCCGGCGAATACCCTGCCCGCTTTATCCCTGTCGAGTTCAACGCAGATAATATCCCTCCTTGAAGGAAACACCGAGCTTAAAACTCTCTCCCCTGCCGTTCCATCCGTTGTATTTCGAAACAACCCGCTCTTCGTTCCCACAAAGATCCGATCCCCTTTCACGGCTATGCATTGTATCCTGTTGGCCCCGTTTTCGGGAACGCGAAAAAGCTCAGACCATTCCCTGTCGGCGCCGGCGGAACGATAGACCCCATATTCAGTCGCGATATAGACTGCGCCCCGCGCAGGGCCCTTAAAATCAACTATTGACGCTCTCCCCAGGTCTATTACGCCGTTTACGATGATCTCTTCCGGCTGGACATCAGCATAGCAGAAGGCGGTGATCAAAGAAAAACAGAAGACGATTACTTTTTTCATGCGTACCTCCCATGCATACAAGCGTGATTCTATCATATATTTTGTTATTTGTCAACATTTATTGATTTAAAGTCAACTGACAACTGACATCTGTCAACTGTTACGCTTGCTTTTTAGGCGATAGTATGGTAATTTTGAAAAAGAACCGGAGATTCATTGATGCGCATTCTACATAAAACCATAACCCTGCTTATATTCGCTCCATTCTTCATTTCTTCATCCGCCTTTTCCGCGGGCATCGCGAAGAATAATTCGGACGATTCCGCTCAGGCACGGGTCTTTTTCATTACGATCGCGATAGCGGTCGTTGCCGGATTCATTCTCTACGCCTTCGCGAGAAGAAGCGCTGAAATAAAAGCCCGGAAGGTCCTTTCGTACCAGGCTTCATCGGACGGCTCATTCGAGTCGTCGATCATCAGCCGTCTGGAAAACATCTCCCACTCGCCTCGTGACGCGTCACGGGTCGCTGCCGAGCTCGACAGCATGTTCCAGGAGAAACTCGAAGAGAAGATCGTCGGCGTCAAACAGGAAATGGACAATAAATACGGGAAAATTATCGAGCAGACGGAGCTCCGCGCCGCCGAATTTCAGGATAAATTCAAAAAGACTTCGTTGGAAAAACAGCAGACCGAGGCGGTGATCAGAAGCGTCGCGGAAGGACTGGTCGTTGTCAATAACAAGGGCGAGGTGCTCCTGATGAACCCCGCCGCCGAAAAACTGCTTAACGTCGACCAGAAAGAAAAGATCGGCAAGAGCGTGGCCGACAACCTCGAAGCCGGCCAGCTCGTCTCATTGACCGGGTTGCGATCCGAGGACGGCGAGAAGGAGGTCGAGTTCAAAGGCGGCGCGGACGAGACGAAGAAGATCATCAGGTCGAGCAGCGCCGTCATCGAGGATGAGAACGGAATGACGGTCGGTATGGTGTCGGTCCTGACCGACATAACGAAACAGCGCGAGCTCGACCAGCTGAAGAACGAGTTCGTCTCAAAGGTCTCGCATGAGCTGAGGACCCCTCTTGTCGCGATGCAGCAGTCGATCGCGGTAATGCTGTCGCGGGCCGCCGGCCCGATAACGGAAGCTCAGGAGAAGTTCCTGAAGATATCCGAGCGGAACCTGAAGCGCCTCTCGAGCATGATCGACGACATCCTCGACCTCTCAAAGCTCGAGGCGAACAAGATGGAACTGCGGCGGGAGCTTGCCTCGATCAATGATATTATCGACGAGGCCTGCGAGTCGCTCGACACATGGGCAAACAATAAAGGGATCAAGATCGAACACGTCGCCGCCGTATCGATCCCGCCTATCATGATGGATCCCCACAAAATAACCCAGGTCATGAATAACCTGATCGGTAACGCGATCAAATTTACTCCCGACTACGGCAGGATAACAGCGTCGGCGTCGCTGTCGGAAGACGGCGCCTCGCTTGAAGTACGCGTCTCCGACACGGGGGTCGGTATCGCGAAAGAGAATCTCGAAAAAGTGTTCGACAGGTTCCAGCAGGGTACGGAGCGGTCGATGACCGACATCGCGGGATCCGGGCTCGGGTTGTCGATCTCGAAGGAGATCGTCGTTCTCCACGGCGGAAAGATCTGGGTGGAGAACGAACAGGGGCAGGGCACGACGTTCATCTTTACATTACCGGCAACAACACAAAGCGGTTCACCCGGCAGAACACCGGTGCCGGACAATGAACAAGCGGATCGGAGGTTATGAAAATGGCGCAGGCGATACGGGTTTTTTTAGTTGACGACGAGCTCGATTTTATTGAGCCGGTGGCGTACTGGCTCAGATCGAAAGGCTATGACGCGACCACGATCAGTTCGGGTGAGCGGGCCGTCCAGGAGATCAAGAAGAATCCTCCCAACATCATCTTTCTGGATATCAACATGCCGGGCATGAACGGCATCGAGACGCTGGAGGCGGTCAGAAAGTTCAATAAGACGCTCCCGATTATCATGGTGACCGTCGTGCTTGACCATCAGAAGTTTGAAAAAGCGAAAGAGCTGGGGAGCTCGGGGTTCTTTCCCAAAAAAGGATCGCTCGAGGAGCTTCAAAATCTCCTTGAGGTCACGATACGAACGCACGGCAGCCTGAAGCGCCGGTAGCGGAGTCCGGCGAACCACGGGCGCGTTGAAGGAAAGACGTTATTCTTTCGGAACGATCACTTTTGAGATGTTCACGGTCGCGGTTACAATGCTCGATTTATCGCTTTTCGGCCTGATATTGAACTGGTCGATCGCGATAAGCAGTTCGGCCGTCTCAACCTCGTAAAAGAAAGCGAAAAGACTCGCCATGTTCGCCTCAAGTTCAAGCGCCATGCGGTACCGTCTTATCGCCGTTCCTTTTTCCATGCCCGCCGGCCGCACCGATGCCAAAAATATCTTGTTCTCCTTCGCGAGACGTTCGATCTCCGTCAGGAACGTATTCGTCTCTTTCTCTTCCGATTCGGTCTTGCTCAGATAACGGCCGTACTCTTCGGCATCCTTCTTCAGCCGGTCCTTATGGGCAAAGACGATCGCGCTGCGTTTAATGAGCTCCTCCTGAAGCATGATCTCTCTGTCGAGCTTCTTCTGTTTCATCAGGACCGGCGATAAGATGGCCCTCTCTATGGACAGCAGAACGACAAGCACCACCCCGACATAGAGGATATAAGTCTCCCGCTTCGACAATTTCGACAAAAGACCGGTAAGCGGCAGCTTAACCATTTTCTTTCGGCGCCTCCTCCCCGGTCACGACAAAACAGCTGATCTCAAAATCAACGACCGTCTCCCCTTCCCGATCCTTCCGCTTGGTCGTCCGGCGGAGCTCGACGTTCTTGAAATATTCCGAGTCTTCCATATCGCCCGACAGGACGAAGACGACCGCCATCGCGCGCGCTTTCCCCTCGATCTGGAACCTGCCCCGCGCGTCGAGCTGGATCTTCGTCAGGTAGATATCGGCCGGCACCAGCGAATAGAGTTCGTCTAAAAGCTCGAGCGGCGTTCCGCGCCCGCGGAGATATCTTTTTACCGTCACGATCTTCGTCGTCAGCTTCAGCGCTTCCTGCGCTTCCCCGACCGCCGTCCCATGCCGCTCATTGAGAAGAGCGATATACGACTCTTTGAGATAGATCCTGCCGATTATCAACCCGCATACGAGCGCGATGGCCGTTATGACGAACGCGCCGGCCTTGATAAGGTCCCTGCTCTTCTCTTCGAATTGCTTTCTCAGCCGGATCTCCTCGGTGATCAGGTTTACCAGCGGGCGGTCGGCAACCATCAGCGAAGCGATCGTATCAAAGAAGGATATGCTCTTCGTTACGCCGATACTCCGGATAACCTCCCGCGTGGCCCGAAGATACTTTGGGTACGGGAATATTTTCGCGGGAATATGCAGCGAATCGGATAATGACTGCTTCAGGCTGTCTTTTTCGTCGATCGCTCCGGTCAAAATAAGCTCGCTCGGAGCGCGCTCGATCTCTTCACTGCGATACACTTCCAGAGACTTTCTCATCTCCTCGACGAATCGTATCTGGTGGCGCTCCCGCTCAGCGGCAAAATGTTCCGCGCCAATGGGGATATTTCTCACAAAAACAAGTTTTCCTCTCAAGACATTGATAAAATCCGTATAGGTCCGGTCGATGTGCAGGATACCGATAATGCGGTCGTCGGCGTCGAGTTTCATTATCTTGGAATACCCCGCGGCGACCGTTTCAGCCGAAAAAAGTATCCTGTCGGTCTTCAGCCGCGCCTTCGCCAAAATATCGATCTGCCGCTTGATCGTGGCCTGCGTAACGATCGTGAGGAGGACTTTCGTATAGTTCCTGCGGTACGATCCGATCCGGACATGATCGATAATGACCTCTTCTCTCGAGTACGGGGTATGGCGTCCGGCTTGCAGATCGACGATGCGGCGGATCTCTTCCGGATCGACGGATGGGATCTCGATACTCTTTGTTATGACCAGATGAGAGGGAAGGATTATGTTGACAGCCGACGGCTCGAACCGTATCTCGGTAAGGAAGGCCCTGATCGCGGAAGCGATCTGCTCGTTCGCCTTATCTTTGATCTCGATATACTTAACGCCGACCAGTTCTTTTTTGCCGGGCAGATTTCTCAAGCATGATAACTTTACCGCGTCCCCGCTAAAGTAGAGCGATACAATCTTTTTTCCGCCCGATCCGAAGAGCGGTATCCCTAACGGCAATCCAGAAACCACGCTCATATCCTCCCGACTTGTTCAGTCTCTTTCCAGTGAAGAACCTGCCCGTTTCGGGTGACGACCGCCTCCACCCGGACCGATACCGGTTTACCCGTTCCAAGCTCCGCGGCGCTTTGAACCATAAAGTTCTCAGACCGCGTGACAAAAATACCTTCAGAAACAAGGTTGCTCAGTTCGGCGGTCTCGGACGGGCTCATCTTGGACACCTGGCTAAGCTGTGAAACTATTCTTTCGGGCCCCTCAAACACATTGTCATCAGCCGTCCCTATGGTCTCGTTCTCGCCGTTTCGATACGCGATGATCATCTTAGTGAGCGGCTCGCTCATACCGAGCGCCGCGAGCACGGCTTGCGGAGCCGTATTGATATTGACCGGCCCCTCGGTATAGACCGTCACATACGGCCTGACCCGTTCGTATATTTCAGTCGTCATG
Organism: Candidatus Omnitrophota bacterium; assembly: GCA_043825275.1. GTDB lineage: Bacteria > Omnitrophota > Gorgyraeia > 2-01-FULL-45-10 > JBDRSA01 > JBDRSA01. The sequence goes on along the minus strand of JBDRSA010000064.1, from coordinate 13,078 downwards.
CCTTTTACGAGGAGTAGTTCTTCGACCATTTCGAATCTTGAATCTTTCGATTCATACGGCGGATTCATAAAACGGTAGTCGCTGTCTTCGGCTCCGTAGTTCGGATGCTGGAACGCCGTATCTTCATCCTTCCAGTCGATGATACAGAACGCGAGCGACTTCGCGCTTTCAAGCGGAAGCCCCGCCGCGATCTCCAGGATCCTCGCGATCACATCGGTTTCGGCGGTATTCAAATTGATCTTCCGCTCTTCGTCGGCAAGCCCGTATCGGACCGCGCGCTCGCCATTTTGCTGATACTCATAACTGACCGAAAAGGCGCCATCGCCGACCGGGATCTCCTTAAATTCGGAATCATTCTCGCTCCAGGCCTCGTTGAGCGCGTCAAAGTCGGGAGTTGTATCCTCGCGCCTGAGTTGGGTGATCGCTTTTCGCGCTCCGGACTCCGCGATATTCCGTAATTGCTGTTCGGTGTCGAGCCGGTCCATCATGACCATCTTCTGCCTGACCGCGAACCCCAGATATACGGAAAAGACGGTCAGCATGCCGAGCGACCAGAGCGTAATGATCAGAATGCTTCCCCTCTTCATAGCTCAGAGCGCTCCTCGCGCTCGATGCGCCACGGCCCCCACCACCCCCGCGGTATACTGACCGTTCTCCGGTAGTTTCGGGCAACGCCCGATCCTTTGACTTCCATGCTGATCCGGACCGCGAGCGGCATCGCGATAGCCTGCTCGCCTTCGGGAGTAAGAAACAACCCGTCCCAATCGTCGCTCCAGAGAAAAACATCCCGTTCGGGATCATAGCGGTAGTACTGAAGAGAGAAATTGTTCACGCCGGTCATCAGCTTTCGCTCAGTCGTGAATTTCTGTTTACTCATATCGCTGAAATTCGCCTTACGACGGTAGACCGCGTTTTCCGAACTCACAAACTCATATTCGATCTGACCGATACCGGTCGCCGGCTCACGCGCGTCCGATACCGAAACGGTAACCGGAAATCGGACACTGGTACCGTTCCCGTTCATCGTGAGGTCCGCGTATGTGACGGCGTTCTTCAGGTCAAGCGATATCTTGTTAAAGAATATCGCGGCGTCCTCCTCGATAAGATCACGTCCTAACTTCGTCCAAATGTCGAGGCCCCTGCTGAGCGCGGTAAAAACGGCCAACCCGACAACACCCAGGATCCCGATCACACATATGATCTCGACGAACGTAAACCCGGAAGTACGCTTACCACGCGACATACGAGATCCTCGAGATCCTGAATTTGCCGGATTTGCCGGACCGGGTTGCCGCGAATTCCGCCTCGAACAATCCACTCGCGATATCGATCACCCGAACGGTCGATTCCCAATCATACTGCCCGAATTCTCCCGTAAACGTGCCGGTCCCCCTGCCGAGCTTCGCTCTGCTTTTCCTGATAAGCGCGTCTTCGACCTCCCAGATCCTCTCCTGGAGCCATTCATCAGAATCCAGAAACCCTGAATAACGCTCATACGCGTCGATCAGCACAAAGAACGTCTGATAAACGGCGACGATCCCGAACGATAGAATAGCAACCGCGACCATTACTTCGACAAGGGTGAATCCTTTTCTTCTGGATAACTTCATAGCTTATAATTCCGGATTTAGTATCTGGTATCTAGTGCCTATCTAGTGAAATATTAACATGACAATCTAAAAGAAATGTCCCTATAGTCAATGCCCACCAGATACCAGATACAAGATACTAGATACAGTTTATAGTTAATCAACAATCTCCACAAACCCCTCAACCGGTTTCTCAACTCCTGCTTTCTTCACCGGCTGCGGCGCGGATTCAAGCTCTTTGATCCGCCCTTCAAGTACGCCGATCCGTTTCTCGTTGGCGAGTGGCGCGCTCCTGTCTTCCGCCGCGGTTTTCGCGTCCCTCAATTCGAGCTCGAGATAATTGATCCGCTCATCATACGTCGATCCCGCTATGGTGCTTGTGAGACTTTTCGCTTCAGTCTTTCGGGCGGTATCCCCGGCCACCTGCTCGATCCCGCTGATCCGGCCCTCCATCTCCTTTAACCGGCCGTCTAACTTCTTAAGCTTTAGATGGACATATTCGTAGATCGTCATCGGCACAACGATCCCGTCTTTCTTCTCGACCGGCCAATCCTCCGGCAGCATAAAGTGAAGCCCGTCCTTCGTCTTAACGACAAGATTCTCTTCACGCATATTGAGCCCGAGCGTCGACTCTTCGATGATCGTATCGTCGGTCTCATACTCCTTCTGCGCGTAGTTTGGCCGCGCGGGGCAGTAAGCGGCGAGGATCAGCAAAATCAATAGTGTTATTCTGTGTTTTATATTTTTCATACGCATACAGCGAATTGTCATTGCGAGGAGTCTCAACACGAAGGTGGCGGACGACGAAGCAATCTCGGTCAGAATTACTGATAAAGACCCTCGCTTCGCTCGGGAGATTGCTTCGCTTCGCTCGCAATGACGATTTCGCATGTTACTTATCCTTGCGCAATACGATATACTCAATACGCACAACGAAACAAGCCTGCCAATTACCAATTAACGACATCATCATCGCTCTCTCTACCGTCCCTGCCGAGCGAATAAAGATCGTACCCATACGTCCGGTGCGTCCCGGGAGACTTGTATTTATACTCTTTCCCCCAGGGATCAAGCGGCGTATTTTCCACGTACGGCCCGCTCCAATTTCTGGCCGTCGACGGTTTCACCATCAGCGCCTTTAAACCGTCATCGGTGCTCGGGAAACTTCCGTTGTCGAGCTCATAGAGCTTTAAAGCGGTCGCTATGTTGGCTTTTATGTCGGCTCTGGCGGCGCTCACCCTCGCCTGCTCTGACCGTCCCGCGAGCCGCGGCATGACCATCGCGACCAGCGCGCCTATGATAATAACGACCAGCATCAGTTCGACCAGCGTGAAACCTTTCTTATTCCTCATAGCTTTCATAATGCACCTCTTCATTTGTATCTGGTATCTAGTATCTGGTATCTGGCATGCCTCATAACTTCGGCATTAAAAGATTGTCGCTATAGTCAAATCTCGCTAGATACTAGATACAAGATACTAGATACTGACTCTTCTGTTACTCCGCTAAAATATACTCCTTCCATTTCTTCTCGAGATCATCAAGATCCCGGATCGAGGTCGGATACACAAACGGCAGCGCCTCATTTAAACTCTTTCCGTCACGCAGCTGCCGGCAGAACTCGATAAATCGCCCGCCGCCGTATTTGTTGATCAAAAACCCGACTAGAGAGACCGCTTCTATATAATACGCGTCAACGGTCTTCCCCTCCCGCTCACTTCTGATATCCATGCTCATCATGTTCTTGAACGGGATAAATTCCCCGCTCTTGATCAGGTTCCCGGCAACCGCCTTGAAGAGTTCGCGCTTTATCGACTCCATCCACTGCGCGACCCCTTCATCAAGCCACAGCGGGACCTCGCCGGTGAACCCCACATAATCCCGGAATACCAGATGCGCCATCTCGTGGGGGAGTATCGATCCGACAAAACGTTCGCTTCCGGCGTACCCGAAGATCTTTTTGTTCGTATAATCCGCCATACCTTCGGACCACTCCGGTTGGCCGGTTGCGCGCAAGAATGCCTTTTTGTTCGGATACATATATATCCCGACGCGGTTATCCCACGTCCAAAAGTCCGAGTACCGCTGATATCCCAGCTCCGTTGCTATTCTCTTATAGTATTTCTCTGAATTCCGCAGGATCTCTTTCGCGGAACTCTCAGCCCCGGCATGGTAAATGATGAAATGGTCGCCCTTCAGCTCCTTCCATTTCTCCGCATGCGACACGGAAGAAAGCGGGAGAATGGTCGCGACCAGATAAATTATGAAAAACCACTTTGATTGTTTCATTAGTCATTTATAATCGGTTTTTGTAAGGGCGGTTCGCGAACCGCCCCTACGTAATTGTCCAATCGTCAATACCACTGACATCTGGCAACTGGCAACTGGCACCTCTGGGTCACCGTGCCAGTAAATCAATCTGAAACACCGGCAATAGCATCGCGATAACGATGAACCCGACGATCAACCCCATGACAAGTATGATCAGCGGCTCAAGCAATGACGTAAAGACCCTGATCGCCGCGTCAATATCCCGCTCGTAAAAATCCGCGATCTCCACCATCGCTTCGTCAAGTTTCCCGGACTCCTCTCCTATGACGATCAGATTCGTCATGAATCCGGGAAATTCCCGGGACTTCTCAAGGCTTTTTCCGAACGATCCGCCCTGTCTTAATTCATCATAGCTTCTCAATAGCTCCCGCTTGATGATCTCGTTCTTCAGGACCGGCGTCGTTACTTCGATCCCCCGCAGGACGGTAACGCCGCTCTTTATCAAGAGGCTGAGCGTCCTTGAGAACCGGGCCAGCTCGCTCTTGCGGATAAGGTCGCCGAAGAGGGGCAGGCTTAACTGTATCTTGCTGATTATGATCCGCTGGGCCATCATCTTCTGCCCGCGCTGATAGAGGATGACTATCGCGAAGATGCCGGCAACGATGAGATACCACCTTTCCCGCAGTAAGACGCTGAGCCTGATCAAAACTTGCGTCGGAAGCGGCAGTTCCTGCCCGAGCGTCGCGAATATTTTCATCAGCCTCGGCATAACGAAGACCATCATGAAATAGATCGTCCCCGCTCCGACAAACGCCATAAGAGCCGGGTACGCGAGCGCGGTGTGGACACGGGAGAATATCTCTTCCTGCTTGCGGTAGTACTCCGCGACCCTGACGAGCGCTTCCTGCAGGTTCCCGCTCCCTTCGCCGCTTCGCACCATGGCGAGATAAACAGGCGCGAAGAGCTTCGGGAACCTCGCCATCGCCGTCGAGAGATTATCGCCGTTCCGGATCGCTTCCTGGATATTCTCGAGCGTTTCCGCCAGGCGGGGATTCTCTGATTGTTTCGCGATTATCGAAAGGGCGCGAAGTATGGGGACCCCCGATCGTATCAGCGTTGCCAACTGCTGTGTAAATACGGTGCGCTCCTTTGAGCTGATCCGTCTCAATGAAATTCGCGTCGCGCCGGGGACGTTCCCGGCGCTGTCCGAGCCCTCGACAACATCGATGGGCATATATCCCATCATGCTGATCTTTTCGACCGCTTCGGTCTTTGACTGCGCCGTTATATCCCCCCGCACCGTCTTCGGCCCGTCTTTCGCGCTATATTTGAACGTTGGCATGCGGCATCCTTTCGACTATCCGAGCTGCGCCTCAATGAATTTGTCGATCCTCAGGCGTTCGCCGCTTGAAAGATCGAGAAAACACGCGCCGACATCGAACGATCCCTCGAGATCACGGTAGGTCGATCGTATGACCTTCGCGAGGCACTGCACCGGGCTCCCGCCATCGGGGATCTGGGCCTTCAATTCAAGTACCGTCTCCTTCGGATACGAGGTCTCCGAGACCAGAAGGACCCCCCCGGCGCTGACATTTTTCGCGACGCTGAAGAGGACCGGTCCGTTAACATCGGCCCCTTCGTGCGAGCGCATAACCCGATACGTGACATTTATTTTCGTAAAAGCCCGCTTGAATACGCGCCCATCCGCTCCGAACCCCGACGGTTCGGGGTTCGCGTCCGGCAGCCCTCCGGGACTCTGAAAACCCGTGTCCACCCCGGTTGTGAGCGAAGGAGGCGGCACCGGCGCGCTCTCCGCGGAAACAGTAGTCCCGGCAGCGTCGGCTTCTTCCGTCCGCGCTGTAAAGAGCCCCTCATCGGACTGCGTAATGTTCAATATCTCTTCGGGGGTCGTCAATCCCGCGATAACCTTCTTCCAGCCTTCCTGACGGAGCGTACTCATCCCTTTCTGAATAGCCCGCTTCTTTATACGGTTCGATGATGTTTTTCCCAGCACCAGGTCCTTGATCTCATCATCGACCAGGAGTATCTCATAGAGCGCGGTCCTGCCGTAAAACCCGGTAAAATTACACTCCCTGCAGCCCTTTCCCCGAAAGACACTGATAGATTCAGGCGGATCGTTCTTTCGTAATTCGCGGGCTATCTGCGCTTTTAACTCTAAAGGCATATCGAGGGCCTTCTCTTTACAGTGCGGGCAGATGACCCGTACCAGGCGTTGAGCGATAAACGCGACTACGCTTGATGAGACGAGATACGGTTCGAGCCCGATATCGATCAGCCGGGTCATGCCGCTGGCGGCATCGTTCGTATGGAGCGTCGAGAAGACGAGGTGCCCCGTCAGCGCGACCCTGATCGAGATCTCGGCTGTCTCAAGGTCCCTGACCTCGCCGACCATCATCACATCAGGGTCATGCCTGAGCATGCTGCGCAACCCCCTGGCGAAATCGAGCCCGATCTCGGGCGCCACCTGGATCTGGGTGATGCCGGACATTTCATATTCGATCGGATCCTCGATCGTTATGATCTTCCGCTCATCGGTATTGATCTTGTTCAGGCACGCGTAGAGCGTCGTGGTCTTGCCGCTCCCCGTCGGCCCGGTCACAAAGATGATCCCGTACGGACGCTTGATCAGCTCCCCGAAAACGTTCAGGTTGCTCGGCGAAAGTCCCAGCTCCTTGAGGCTGAGAAGCATCTTGGTGGGGAGTATCCTGATCACGACGCTCTCCCCGTACGGCGTCGGCATCGAAGAGATCCTCAGGTCAAGCGTCTGGTTCTGCATCTTAACGACGGCGCGCCCGTCCTGCGGGAGCCGGCGTTCGACGATATTAAGATTCGACATGATCTTTATTCGCGAGAGTATCGGCAGGAGAAAATGCCTGATGTCCTCGGGCGCGTGCGCGTCGTAGAGGACGCCGTCGATCCGGTAACGAAGGCGGATCTTCCCCCGGAAGGGCTCAATATGGATATCAGTCGCCCGCTTCTTGTACCCCTCGAGGATGATCTGATTGACCAGCTTTACGACCGACGCGTCCTCCGCCAGCCTCTCGATATCCTCGAGCTTCTCCATGACCGCGCCGGAATCCCGCGGCTCGCCCTGCGGCGTCTTCAGCATGATCTTCTGGATCGTATCCGCCGCGATGCCATAGTGTGATTTTAAAAGATCAAGAATATCGCCCTCCCGCGAGAGGACCTCTTTCACCTCGAATCCCAGCTGTGTCCGTATGTCATCCTGCGCTTTCACGTCGAGCGGCATCGACACCGCGATCGTCAGCACGTTTCCGTCTACCTGTACCGGCATGAATTTATAATACGACGCGAATTTCAGCGGGACTTTCTCCGTAATGGACCGTTCGACATTCGCCTCCTTCAGGCTCATCTGCGGGATCCCAAACGCCTCCGAAAGAGTATCTAGAATGTCGCCCTCTTTAACGACCCCCCGCTTAATAAGGAGCGCTGCCAACTCCTCATTCGACCGCGCGGACTCCTCCTGGATCGCCAACAGATCCTCCCGCGAAACCAGGCCTTTTTCGATCAACGCGCCGCTGATTATCTCATCTACTCTGGTCGCCATACGTGTTCCATTTTAGGGGATCGCTCCTATCATGTAAAATTTCTCTTCGGGGACGTGATCAAGGTTTCCGGACATAATGCGCGCGCATCCGGCAAGCGTCTCCGCAAGCGTTACGTAGACACCCTTTTTCCCCGTATACGCCTCAGCGACAAAAAACGGCTGGGTAAGGAAATTCTGCAGTTTTCTCGCCCGCTCATAGAGGATCCTGTCGGCCGGTGAAAGCTCATCGATACCGATAACAAGAACGATGCGCTTAAGCTCGTTATACCGCTGCATGACGCGAATGACATCCTGTGAAACGGCGTAGTGATGTTTTCCGACAATATCGGGATCGAGGTTCGCGCTCGAAGAAAGCAGCGGATCGATCGCCGGATAGAGCCCCAGCTGAATACGCTCGCGCGAGAGAACCATGGTCGAATCGAGAAAACTGAAGATCGCGACGACCGCCGGATCGGTAAGGTCGTCGGCCGGAACGTAGACCGCCTCGACGCACGTGACCGAACCGGCCGAATCACCCGTTGAGCGTATCCGCTCGTGAAACTCGCTCGCCTCCGATATTAACGTCGGCTGGTAGCCCGTCTCCGAGGAGACGCGGCCAAGCAGCGTCGATACTTCGGCGCCCGCTTGTATATAGCGGAAGATGTTGTCGACAAAAAGAAGTACGTCGATATTCTTTCGCTGGATCGCCTCAGCGACCGTCGCGCCGGTCAACGCCGCGCCGAAACGGCAGCCCGGCGGCTCATTCATCTGCCCGAATACGATCGCGACACGATCGAGGATCCCGCGCTCCGACAGCTCATAATAGAGCTCGTTCCCCTCGCGGATACGTTCGCCGACGCCGGTAAAGACACAGGTACCGGAGTGTTTCTTGATGACCTGATAGATGAGCTCGAGAACGATGATCGTCTTGCCCAATCCCGCGCCGCCGAGGATCCCTGTTTTGCTGCCTTTTACCATGGGAAAGAGCAGATCGATCATTTTGACACCGGTCTCGAGCAGCTCGAAATCCCTGCGCGCTTTTCTGTCCATCCTTATCAGGGGAGAAAGCCTGAACTCTCTGGTCGGCCGCGTCTCTTCGGTGACGATCGGCCCTTTTCCATCGATCGGTTCCCCCTGCACATTCATGATCCGCGAGTAGAGCGCGTCGCCGATCGGTACCCTGATCATCATTCCTTCGGTATAGGCGGGAGTGTTACGCTGGATATTCATCGTCGAGTTGAGCGCGACGCATCGGGCGATATTGCCCCTGGCGTGCTCGGCGACTTCCATCGTAACCTTTTCGCCGTAGATCGTCTCCGTGCGGATCACGGCCTTGACGATGGGCACATCGCTCTCTTTCCGGAACTGGACGTCGATGATCGGCCCCTGGACGGATACAACCCTTCCCTCCGTAGTCTCCGCCGTACCCGGCGCGGGCAGATCGGATCTCTCCCGATCACCCGGGGATCCGGCGCTATTACCGTTTGACATAGATCGACCTCGCCGCGAAAAGCTCTCTCATCTGCTGATCGATGATCTCATGACGGACACGGGCGTACCGCAGATGCAGCTTCTTGTTTATGTCTTTTATTTTATAACTGCTCTCTTCGAGATGGATAACGCGGGCCGCGTGTTCGGCCAGACGCGCGAATTGCAGAATCTCGTACAGCTTGTACCCGATCCACAAATACGATAGATACTCAACGATATCCCCGATCGACCCTTCCACAATAACATCACTATGGTAGATCGAGGCATTCTCCGTTATATAGTCTCCCGCCCACCGGGTGCACGGAAGGAGCGGCAGCTCGACGACACGCTGGACCGTTAACGAGACCGCGTACGGATAGACGATCTTAACCGGCCCGCAGGCGCCTTTCAGCGATTCGTTCAGAACGAGGTTCCTCAGCTCCATCGCGCGGACATGCCGATTATCGTCGTCGACCGTATCGAACGGCGTCACGCGCAGATCGAGCCCTTTTACAAAACCCTGCCCCTGTGAGCCGACCACAACGAGCCGGTCCTTCGATGAATTAAATTGTCCGAGAGCTCCGGCGATCACTTTTCGGTTCAGGCCGCCCAGAAGACCGCTGTCCGACGTAACGGCGATCACCAGCTGCGGCCGGCCGCCGATATTGACGAACGGGTGCCTGACCTTCCTGACATCCACAAAATCGAAGAAGCTCTCGAGCGCCTTCAGGCAGTCTCCGAACGTCCAGATCCTCTTTTCGAGCGCGTGGAACTGGAATGACGCGATCGCCTTCAGAACTTCGATCAACGAAGCGAAGTCCCGATAAAACTCAATATCCTTCTTGACCTCGGAAATGGTAGCCATGGCTATCCGCTTAACCCTTGTACATACGCGCGCAGGCTCCCCTCGAGGGCTTTCTTCCCTTTTTCTGAAATATCTCTTGTCGTACGGATCTCCCGGATAACATCCGGCTGGTTTGACGATATAAACCTGAAGATCTCTTTCTTGAATTTCGTCATCGACTCTGCCGGGAGCCCGTCAAGGATCCCGAGGTTCATCGCGTGAAGAAATATAAACTGCTCGGGGATCGAAACAGGCGCGTTCTTGTCCTGGACGATAAGATGTGTCTGCGCCTCGCCCCGCCTCAGGCGGGCCTGTGCCTGCTTGGAAATACCGGATGCGCGTATTCTCGTCATCTGAAGGAGCTCCTGGTACTGGATGTATTCAAGCCTGAAATTCTTACTCAAGCCCCGCATACCCGGCCACTGCGCTTTATTCCCGATCCTCGATACGGAGAGGCCGAAATCAACCGGTGGTTTTACGCCTTTCTGGAAGAGGCCGCTGTCGAAAAAGATCTGGCCGTCGGTCATTGAGATCATGTTGGTCGGAATATATCCGGTCAGGTCTCCCTGGAGCGTTTCGATAATAGGGAGCATCGTCATCGAACCATTGTTCAGTTCGGGCCCCATGCTCCCGGCGCGCTCTACCAGCTGCGAGTGGATATAAAAGATGTCCCCGGGATACGCCTCTCTGCCGGGAGCGCGCTCAAGAAGAAGCGATATCTGGCGGTAGATCCACGCGTGCTTGGTAAGGTCGTCGAATATCACCAGTACGTTCTTTCCCTGGAGCATGAAATGCTCGCCGATCATGGTTCCGACGTACGGCGCGAGATATTGCTCGCCGACGGAAACTGAACTGGCAGCATTCACGACGACGGTGTAATCCAAAACATCCTGTTCGCGAAGGAGGTTCAGCACTTTCACCAGGCTCGCGTACGGCTTGCCGATGCAGATATAGACACAGACGACGCCTTTCCCCTTCTGGCTGATGATCGCGTCGAGCGCGACCGAGGTCTTGCCGGTGAGACGATCGCCGATAAGAAGCTGCCTCTGCCCCCGGGCGATCGGTATGACCGCGTCGATCAGGAGCGTTCCCGTTTCAAGCGTATCGTGTACCGGTACGCGCTGCATGACGCCCGGCGCGTCCCGAAAGACCGGATACAGATCGCCGGGTTGAAGTTCGCCAAGCCCGTCAAGGGGGTCACACAGGCTGCTTACGATCCTGCCAAGGTAGCTGTCTGAAACGGGCAAAAGGAGCGGCCACGCCTTGTTGTATACTTCGTCGCCGATCCGGACAGAAATACCGGCCCCCAGCAAAAGAACCTGCGTCTCGTCACCGGTAAAGCCCATTACTATGCCGAGGCCGCCGCGCTGGAACTCCACGACCTGTCCGTTAATGCATGATAAAAGGCCGGCGACGCTGATAATAAACTCCCGCACGGCCTTTACGCGGCCGACTTCTTTAATGTCAAGATGGGCCGCGGGCGCCGTTTTTTGTCCTTCTCTGAAACTTCTGCCCGCTGTCTCTGCCCCCATCATTCCGCCTTATTGTTCATTTCTGATCAGAGCTTTTTGGAACCTGTTCGCGAGGCTCGCGTCGATAACGACACTGCCGATCGTGATGATGAACCCCGCCATCAGAGCCGGATCGGCCTCCTCGCGCATCTCTAACTTCACCTTAAGTTCTTTTTCAAGCTTATCCTTCAAGGTCATTCTCTGCGCTTCGGTGAGATCGTACGCGGATCTGACGGAAACATCGCCGATCTCCTTCGGCAGGTTAAGATGCTCGAGCGTAAACTCTTCACCGAACGAATCGGCCACCCAGAAGTCATGGAGCTTGCGCTTCAGCTCATCAGGAAGCGCCTCCCGGAAGAGTCCGCATGCCTTTGCCGTCGCCTGCCGATCGATCTTCCGGTCAAGGTCACTCCGCAGCATCTTACACGCGCGCTCGGCGCGCTCGACCATCTGCTCGCACCGTGTCGTCGTCTCCTCAAGCATCGCGTCCCTCGTCTCGTGCGCCGATTTCAATAACTTGTTCTTCAGCTCCTCCGCGGTCCGCTTCGCGCCGGTAACGATGTCCTGCGATTCGCTTCTTGCCTCCTCGAGCCGCCGGTTGACCGCCTCCTCCTTCGTCTCAAAATCTTTCGTGAGGTCCTGCAGGTGGCCGGTCGCCTTGCTGATATTACGCGTCATCATGTGCCGCATAAGAAATATGAGCCCGGCAAATATCAATAATTGCAGAATAACAAGCTGGGCAAGCGCCATCGTGCTTTTCCTTTCTTTCTAGATAGTAGTCTGTTAACTTAATTCTTGAACCTTTGTCATTCCGCGTCCGCCGGAGGCGGATCAGCCTCCGGCTGAAAAGCGGGAATCCAGTCCCCGCTTCCGAGGGCCCCGGCTGCCCTTCCTCAGGCGGAATATATCTGAAAAACGACCAGCATACTGATAAACGCGGCCGCTTCCGCGAAAACGATAGCGATAATCATCGCGGTAAATATTTTCGGCGCCGCCGATGGATTGCGGCCGAGCGATATGATGCTGGCGTAGGCGCTCGCGGCGAACACCAGGCATGGGCCCAATATGCACATCGTGAAGATTACTGTCAGTGAGAAGTTGCGGCTCATTCTGTTTCCATTTTTCGTCGTCTGTATTCCGTCGTCCGTATTCCGAATACAATTTGCGGTGGAACTAAAAAAATGTCGCTATAGTCAATTCTTACGGAATACGGTATACGGAAGACGGAATACAAAATCTGCACGTTACGCTACCAACCTACTCCTCTCCAATAACAATAACGGTTTCCCGGTCGACCTTGACGACACCCCTGCGAATAGCGAATAATTTTCCGTCAACATTGACCGAACCCTTCACGAGCCGGGCGAGAAGGCGCTTGTGGAACGGCAGCACCTCGAAGACGCCAACCTCACCGGGCAGGATAACGCTCTCCGCCTTTCCTTGAAAAATTAGTTTTGACGGTGTTCTGATCTCAATGTCCATAACATGCTACCATTATACCTTGATTATAGGCTGATGTCCATACAGGCAGAGGGTTTTTTTGGTTGCGTCATCGAGGTAAACAGGCAAGCGTTCATATCTTTATTTCCGTAACAGTTCCGCCTTAGGAAGCACGCCTCGGCATACGGCCCTGAAAGAGCCTCAAAAGGGGGTATCGGGGCCTTGTAGGCGAATAAGTCCGACGTAGAATTTCACACTTTACGAGTCGGATTCAGGTATACAAGAACAATCATTTTCCGTAAGCCGATGAGTAAAGTGTATGAAATTCAAGGAGGAATTCTTGCCGTAATCTTTTACGGTGAGCCGAAAAGGCCTCGATACCCCC
>JBDRSA010000063.1:0-34358 GCA_043825275.1 Candidatus Omnitrophota bacterium | reverse complement strand
CACAAGTGTCGAAGATAATCCGCTATCTGGCTTGACAATAGGGTTGGCAAAAGGAGTGGGCATGACGATCGTCAGGACCGGGGCTGGCGTATATGAAACTGTTACGTTCCCGTTCCCGATCCCTGAAGACTACGCTCCTGTACTTGAACCCGAATTCGTTTTTAGCGAATAATAAGCTGGACGATTCGAGAAAAAATAAAGGGATAAAAAGGTCAAACTTCTTATCCCTTTATTTTTTTTAAATTATGATTGAATCGCGGTTATGTTCCGGTATATACTACTACTATATACTCGAGGAGGCCGAACCCGTTGATCAACCGAAGAAAATTCTTACGGTTTAATGCCGAACTCAGGATAGAATATGAAATACCGTCGTCCGGCGCAAAGGGAAGCGCTCTGGCGCTCAACATCAGCAGAACCGGCATGCGGCTCCTTGCCGACAAAAAACTTGAAAGCGGAAGTGGGATATTTTTTAGAATAGAGTTGCCGGATGACGATAGCCCCATATTCATAAACGCCAAAGTCGTGTGGGGGAAACCCATCGATATTCGCGAATTCGGATTTTCTTTTGTCGGGGGGCTGTCTATCGAACGCATTGACAACTATGACCGAGTACGATTGCTGGACTACTCTTACAGCAGGTGGATACAAGCCAGAGGTAAGACGATGTGCCAAGAACAACAATAGCGGAGAAAACATGGGCGAAGATCAGAAACAGAACGACGAAGCGACGATCAAGAAAGATAACGATTCAACACAGGACATTCCTGCCGAAGCGCCGAAAGAACCTGTCGAGGCGCCGAATGCTGACGCGCCTGCCGAAACGCCGAAAGAGAGCGCTGATCAAACTGCTCCCGCGGAGAAGCCGGCTGAAAAAAAACAGGAAGCGACCATGGAAAGCGCGGAACAACCCGCAGAACCACCCAGGGAAGTCGACGCGCCTGCCGAAAACAATAAAGAAGAGCGGAAGGATGCGGAAGCTCCAAAAATTGAAAAGCCGACCAATTGCGGCGGGTGCAACAAGCAGATCGCAAAAAGGCTATGGTACTATAGGAATAACAGATATTTCTGCACAAAAAACTGCTGGAAAACTACGGTAGAAAAAGAAAGAAAAGAAAAAAAAGAAAAAGAGCAGTCCCGGGAACAGGATAAAACCGCCGCTTAATTGTTCTGTGTTCGCGAAGCGGCACGACGCTGCGCTCGCGCCGCTCTTGATGAAACGATAGCTTTTATCGGTCATTCCCGTCCGTTCGTTCCTCCTCAATGAACTAAATTTTTAAGCTGACTTTATAATTACTTGATAATGATACAAAAAGTGGTAGAATGTATTCATAGCAATAGTTCAGCCTTAGAAAGCCCGTCTCGGCATAAGGCCCTGCAAGAGCCTCAAAAGGGGGTATCGATGAAATTGCTTCTGAAGCCGATCTGCTGCAATTAAAATGGCATTTGCAGAAGGATGCTGTGCATGCTGAAAGATGATTGTGTTTTCTGTAAGATCGTAAAAAAAGAGATCCCATCGAAAATAGCGTATGAAGACAATAAGATACTGGCTTTCGAAGACGCCCATCCGCAGGCCCCTATCCACATTCTCGTTATTCCGAAGCATCACATCGAAAAACTGTCGGACATTTCCGAAGAAAGCATGCGTATATTCGGAAAACTTATTCTTACGGCTAATATGCTCGCGAAGGCAAAGGGAGCGCTTGATTCCGGATATCGAGTTGTTATCAATTGCGGGAAAAACGCCGGCCAGGAAGTTTTTCATCTACATGTCCACCTGTTGGCGGGCAAAGTATTCGGTTGGCCTCCCGGGTAACATTTCCGAAAGAGTCCGATCGAACGTAACGAGGAGGTATTGAATGGAGCGCGGCAAGGAAAGAAGGCGGAACCCCCGTATCCGGGACGGCCGAGTATCGATGAAGGTGCGCTCCGGACAATTCGATTTAATAACCCACGCATTGAATATAAGCGCATCGGGTGTCTATTGCAAGGTCGACAAAGAGCTGCCGCTTATGTCGAGGGTAAAGCTGTCGCTCCTTATCCCTCCTGCGTCGTCCAAAAAAAAAGAAGACACGAAGACGGTTGAAGTCGAAGGAGTCGTTGTCCGCGAACACCCGGTCATTGTAAACGGAAAGATCGAGCATTACGATGCCGCGATCTTCTTTGAAGAATTTCCCGCGCGGCACAAGGACGCCATCGCGCAATATGTCTCTCGGAAAATAAACCTCAATCCAGGCGAGTAAGATGCTCTTGCTGATCCAGGTGCTCGCGATCCTCATCCTGCTTACAATACTTCTTGCGCTGTACAGAGATGAGTTTCAGCTCAAAAAGAAAGTACGTTTTATCGCGCTTCTCGAAAAGTTCTGGGACGGCAGGGAGCGAAGGCGTTCCGTCCGACTTGGCGCTGATGTTGAGATCAGATACAAAGAATTGAGATGGCCTGCGGACGCCAACGGTGGCCGCGCTGTCAATCTTTCCGACACCGGCATGCGGCTTCTGATCGACAAAAAAATGAGCTCGGGGACAAGGCTCGAGCTCAGCTTTACGCCGCCGCATAAAAGCAATATTGTCCGTGTCATCGCAACCGTTGTGTGGTGCAACGAGGCGAAAGACAAGGAGGACCTTCGTGACAAGCGGCTTTTCCACATCGGTGTCAGAATATCGGAGGTCCGCGAGCCCGCAAAGAGAGCTTTCGCCGATTACATGAGCATGCTTGAAAACACACTAAAACAGAAGTCCGCCGGATCATGGGGACCCCCAGAAAACCACCCAGAGCCAAACTCGTAATCGGCCTCATCGCTCGAGAAAATGAGACGATGAAGAAGGCCCGCGAGGCGCTGGTTCCGATCTTCGGCGAGCTTGACTTTATCGGTGATCTCCTTGCGTTCGACAAAACAACATACTATAACAGCGAAATGGGCGAGGGGCTCAAGCGCCAATTCATAAGCTTCCGCCCGCTGATCGAGCAGGACCGCGCGCATTTGATAAAGCTCACAACGAACAAGATTGAGCGGCAATTGTCGGGTAATAAAAAGAGAGCCGTCAATATCGACCCCGGATATCTTGAGTTATCAAAATTCATCCTGCTCACGACAAAAGACTACTCTCACCGTGTCTATTTGGGGCGGGGAATATTCTCGGAGCTGACGCTTCTCTACCGCGACAAGAAATTTTGCCCTTTGGAGTGGACCTATCCTGACTATCGCTCAAAAGAGTATGTCGAGGCGCTTGGGCGCGTAAGGAACATCTACAAGCTTCAGCTGAAAGAGGCGGCCGCGTGATCAAAAGAAAGAGTCTCCTCGTAATAACCGTATCGAGCATCGTTATTTCACTTGCGCTTATCTTCAGCTTGACCGGATACCTGATCTATCTTGAAATAACCGTTCGGGGCAGCCGCGCCGAGTCGCGGAGAATAGATGGTATTCTGCAGGCCAGGCGCTACTCTTCGAACATCTCAATTTCAAAAGTATCCGTTAAAATTGAGCCATCAGGCGCGTTGCTCAACAAGCCTATACTGGAGGGCCGCATTGAGAATAACGGTATGAGAAACGTATCGAGCCTTATTCTGAAGACGCAGTTCAAGGACTCTCAGGGCGCTAACATCTACGAGGTCATATTCGACGCGATGTCGCCTGCCCTGGGCTCCGCCAAGGCCGCCTCAGCGGCTTTCTCGTATTTCAGCGGCGTTCGATCGATCCGCCTGCCGAAGCATTCCGATAGGACTTTCAAACATGTCCTTTTAAGGTGCCCCCGCGGGATCAAAGACGCTCTTAAGCAGGAAAGCCGCAATGACGGCGCGCGGCAATGGCCGGGGAGAGTTACGTACGAGATCCTTTCTTTGGAATTTTCTCCGTAAAACGCTTCCTCTATGAAAAAATTTTATATCACGGTTATCACCGGGATTCTTCTTATCATGGCCACCCTTGTCGGCGCCTTTCTGTTGATCGACAGGATGAGGCGCGACATGCTCTCGTATGTCATCAATGTGAACGGGCTTCGTTCCGGATTCTCGTTTGTCGACCGATTCGCGACAGAAGACAGCATCGTTCACAGGTCTTCATCGGGCGGACTGCTCGACGACGCCGAAAGCGAGCGTTCCGCCAAGCTCATCCTCGACAAAACAGGCTCCTTCAGGTCATACGTAGAGCAGACAACGCGCGATCGCGCGACAGAGTCTATCTACCTTGAAAATAAGCGCGACGGTCTATCGTTCCTTTCCGTCTACGGAGCGAAATTCTCCCTCCTCGAAAAGATCCCGACGCGTAATGACGCGATCCCGTTCAACGATAAAGTCGTCATGACCTATTTGCCGTTCATTAAACAATACGATTTCAGAATAGGCGGGCCGCAGGCGTTTCCGGCTCTCAGACAATTCTCGACCCGGTATCCGCCCATTAATACCCTCTTGACGCTGCGATCTATACGGGATGAGTATGTAGCGATCGAAGGAAGAAAAATTAAGACAGAGTGCGTGCTGCTGCGGACCGGCAACATGCCTCAGATCACCCTTTGGATCTCTAAGCTTGATCATTCTCTCGTTAAGGTCGATATCCCTGACAAAAACATTGTTTACGCGCGGACATTTATAAAAAAAAAGGAACTCGCGGGCACGATCCTCCGCGCTACAAATGAAGCTCTCCCGACCATGGTCTTCTTCCAGAACAAAACAAGCGGCATCAAACTTGCCGGGTACCTTTCCACTCCCGCCGTCTCAGGCGGCTCACCTGCCGTTCTGCTGGTTGACGGGCCATCTCCCTACGAGCCTGACCGGGCAGGACTATTTTCCAGCATAACATCGTACCTCACCGATCACGGATTTTGCGTTTTTCGTTTCGATAGAAGGGGCGTCGGCAGGTCAGGGGGGGATCTTGCGTCGTATTCCCTGAAAGATGAGATCAGCGATATCGGGAGCGCGCTCGGTTTTCTCGCGGAACAGCCTACCGTCGACAAGGACAATATCGCGCTGCTTGGCCACTCGTGGGGCGGATATTACGCCTTAAAGGCCGCGTCGGAATATAAGAACGTGAGGGGGTGCATGGTCCTGGCGATGCCCTTCTATGATCGCTATCTCGAAGCCCTTCGCGACGAAATTCGGCATACCGCGCGATCGCTCAGGTGGAACGACTCGTACACGGCAAACGCCGAGCGGTCGGTTGACGAGACCTATGATATCGTAAGAAAATCGAACGTCAACTGGTCGATCCTCCTGCGAAAAAAATGTTTTTTGGGCAGGATGAGAGAAGAGATGAACGACAAGCCGCCTGAGACGATCGCCGCATCTCTTTTTCCGATCCTGATCCTTCAGGGAAATCTCGACACTGCGGTACCGGCAGAAAGAGCAAAGGTATTCGACGCTTATCTCAAAAACATCGGCAACGACGATCGCCGCCTTGTCTACTTCGCGTATTTAGGGCATTTTTTCGGAAAACGAACCTTCGGAGGGCGCGGCGGCTCGCGTTTCAACACCGATCCACACGTCCTGGTAACGATCGGTGAATGGCTTCGATCGAACATCCGGAAGAAGGCTGAGGAAAAAACTGATTGATCGAGGACTTTTTTTTAAAAGTTTGACTTTGATTATTGCGTATGCTATACTTTGCGTATGTATAAACGCTCGTTAATTTATATCTAAAAATATTCAAAAAAGGAGGTGAAAAAGTGAAAATCCTATTGAAATTAAGTCTCGTACTATTGTTAGTCGTTGGAATAACTTCGTTATCTCACGCGGAATCTAATGTAATGCCGGGCAACAAGCCTTCTGATGAACCAGTGATGACAAAAACAAAGACGAATTCAACGGAAAAAGGCAGGTCTAGTTTAATGGTTGGCCCGAACGAGAAGATGTTCCGGGGTGTCAAAAATTTACTCTTCGGATGGACCGAGATCCCCAAGAGCATCGTGTCTACGACCAAGGAGTCGAATCCGATCGTCGGCCTGACACTTGGAACCCTTAAAGGAGTTAGAAGGGCTTTTCCGAAAACCGTTTCAGGTATTGCCGATGTCGTGACATTCCCGGTTGGCGGATATAAAGAGCCTCTTATCAACCCGTCTCCTTTGAATGGTGAGGGTTCAACGGCAAAGTAGCGTTTACGATCGCTCAATAAAAAGGCTGTCCGCGCTTAGCGCGGGCAGCCTTTTTTATTAAGCTTGACGTAATAATCCTACTATGCTATAATTTTGCCAACTATGAGGGCTCTATGGCAAAAACACCTCCGGCCGAGAGAAGAAAGTTTATACGGCTCGATGCGCCTATCGGCGTTACGTACACAGTAGATCGGGGCGACAAAGTGTATCGGGTTGTATCAAAGAACGTTTCGGCTCTCGGTCTTCGCTTTCAGAGCTTCGAAAAGAATTTGCGCGAATCTTCGCTTCTCGATCTCACGATCAATCTTCCGGAAGCGCTCAACCCTGTTCACGCCTGTGCCCGTGTTATCTGGGTCAAGAAATTATCGCTCGAAGATAACGCCCCTCTTGATATCGGCGTAGAGTTTGAAAGTGTCGATGAAGACAATAAAAATACTTTTCTAAAATTCCTTTGCGACCTCATTTATAACATATCGCCAAAATAAAGGAGCGCGTCACCTATGAACTTCCCGCTATTTTTCGTAGTATGCGTATCAATTCTTGCTTTCGGGTGCGGAGGATGCGCCGGGATCAACCCTCCTCTTCCTGATGAAGTCCTTCGTCGCCCGCTGGGGACCGATACGATCAAGATCGGCATGACAAAAGACGAGGTTAGAAAATTCTGGGGAGAGCCTGACGAAATAAACGAGGCTGATGGCGGCCAGCGCTGGAAAGGAGACCGCGAAGAATGGGTTTACCGCGGACAATACAGCGCGATCCCGATCGACGCGGGGTTTCTCTCAAAAACCAAAGTGCTCCATTTTGACGGAAAACACCTGACAAACATCTCAAACCAATAATCCGGGATCCTCGCTTCCCTTGCCGTAAGCGCTTATCCGGAAAATGACGCTGCCATGATGCGATTATTGTGTAAATCAAAGATCCACCGAGCCCGAATATCAAAGTGCGATATTCACTACAAGGGGAGCATCGGCATCGACAAGGCTCTTCTTGACGCGGGCGATATTTACACTCACGAGATCGTTCAGGTCGTAAATGTAAGCACCGGCGCGAGATTCGAAACGTATGTTATCGAAGAAAAAGAAGGCACGGGCGCGATCGCGCTGTATGGCGGCGCCGCGCGCCTCGGAAAGCCGGGAGAGGTCATCATTGTCATGTCGTACGCTTTTTTAACCGGCGCGGAAGCAAGAACGTTCGTTCCCAGGATCATAATCGTTAACGATCAGAATAAGATCGTCACGAGGAGCGATAGTGGCTCAACTCGAAATAAAAAAATATCCAAATAGATCCCTTAGAAAAAAAGCTCTCAAGGTCGGGAGAGTTTCTTCCGAAGAACGCAAGATCCTCGCCGATATGACTGAAACGATGTACTCCAATAACGGGATCGGCCTCGCGGCTCCACAGGTCGGCGTATCAAAAGAGCTGATCGTGGTCGATGTCGGCGACGGATTAGTAAAATTTATAAACCCTGTCCTGTCGGATCACGAAGGATCCTGCAGCATGGAAGAAGGCTGCCTGAGCGTCCCGGATATTACCGCATCGGTGAGACGCGCCGAAAAACTCTATGTTACTTTTCTCGATGAAAAGGGAGAAGTCGTCAAAATATTCGCCGAGGGGCTCTTTGCGCGCACGATCCAGCATGAAATAGACCATCTGAAGGGCAGGCTGATCGTAGATTATCTGAATCCTATAAAGAAATTCATTGCCAGGAAGAAGAGCTCAAAGAATAAACTTATCTTTTCATGCAGCAGCTTGACAACGAAGTTCCGGTATGGTATAAAGTTATAAAAATTGACGTGATCATACGTACCGGCCGCTTTCAGGATATGACATTCAAACACCTTCTGTGAAAAAGCGCGGTTGGGATTTTTGAACCGTTTAAGATCACGGGTAGGAAAATGGAACTCTTCAAGCAGGTCGAGTCAGACATGAAGACAGCGCTTAAAAACAGGGATGCCGTATGTCTTTCGACCCTTCGGATGCTCGTAACCGCGCTCAGAAGCCGTGAGCTTGAAAGGAACGACGCGTTAAAAGACGAAGATGTGATCCGTGTGATCCAAAAACAAGCCAAGCAGCGAAAAGAATCGATCGATCAATTCGCGAAAGGGGGCAGGCCTGACCTGGCCCAAAAAGAGAGCGCCGAGCTCGAGATCCTTGAGCGCTATCTTCCGCGGCAACTCTCACCGGAAGAGCTCACCGGGCTCATCGATCAGGCGATAGAGGAATCAGGCGCCGCGTCACCGGCCGATATGAGTAAGCTTATGAGGGCCGCTATGGCCAAGATAGCGGGACGCGCTGACGGTAAAGAGGTCAGTCGTATAGCCAGGGATCGGCTTTCCGGGAAGATGAATGAGACTGCCGGCCGATATCGGCCGGATATTAATTGACGACAAATAAATGAGCCCTCGGGGAGTTTTTCTGTTCGAGGGCTCATCCTGAAGCCCGAAGGGCTGAAGGATCTCAAGAGATCCTTCCTCGCTTCGCTCGTCAGGATGAGGGGTCGAATACAATAAAAAAAGCCCCGACCCCTCAAATAAATGGAGGTGAACATGAAGACAAGGCTCTTTGTTTGCTGCGTGCTCCTCGTTGCCGCGGCGATCATGGTTAGCTCGGTCGCGATCGCGTCTGAAAACGCTTCGTTCGGACAGAAGGTGAAGAACTTTTGGGGAAAACTTTGGAGGTATCCCGCGCGCCTTACCGAAGAAACGTCGGACGTCGTTGTCGGAACGACAAAAAACACGACGAATATCATTTCGCATACGGCTAAAAATACATCAGATGTCATGACCGGTAAGCTTGGTAAGACAGGCGCTCTGATTGCCGACCCTGTCAAAGACGCGGCGACTACGGTCGGTGAAGCTGCTAAGGGGATCGTTGAGGCGCCCATAAAGTCAGCCAAATAGTCTTACAGCTGTTTTTTCGGCATACTACTGCCTGAATAGATCGTATTAACAATAGCCGTATTCACGATCCTGGATGAATGCGGCTATTGTTAATTTACCCGGAACCGGTACCGCAATGACGGGACTGTTCGGAACCCGCGCCATGGCGAACCCCTGGAATATCAAAAACCACGGTTGCGGCGCCGCGGGGCTTCGGGTCAATCGTCTTTTTGGAGGAGTTATACTATGACAAAGATTGTAGCGGTCGTTCTTTTGCTCTCGGTCTTTTCTTTAGGATGCGGTGAGACTGTCCACGGCGTCGGAAAAGACTCAAAAAGAATGGGCAGAGGCATCAAAACATTCTTCTTCAGGAATCAATGACGTCGATCAAGATCCGCAGCGTAGGCAGCGTCAGCATCCTCCATATTTACGGTACGATCGACATAAACGCCTCACAGATCATTGAAGCGGTCGGGTGGCTCGTAAATAAAGAACGGCGCAACATTTTGATCAACCTTTCATCGGTCAAAAAGATCGATCATAGCGGGCTCTCGATACTCGCTATCGCGTACAAAAATGTCGTGAACCATAAGGGGGTGATGAAGTTTGCGCACGTATCGCCCAACACAAAAGACCTCTTTCGGCTCGTTCGACTTGACGCGATCTTTGACGTGCATGAAAATGAAGAAGCCGCGCTCCTGAGCTTCGAGAATAGATCAAACATCGACTCCCTGCGCCTAAGAAGAAGGTTCGCCCGCATCGACATTCACTGCAGGGCGTTATACCGATTATCGAAACCGCGCGGAAAGCAGGTCAGGTTCATGTGCGACGCTCTGAACGTAAGCGCCTCCGGCGCGTTCCTCTATACACCTGACACATTCCCTGTGGGAACCGCGCTGGTGACGGAGCTCGCTCTCCCGACGCTGGCAAAGCTTCTTTCGGTCAACTCTATGGTTATTTGGCTTGCCGATAAAGAATTGCAGCCGCATTCGTATCCCGGCATGGGGATCATGTTTGTACGCCTCAGTTCCGCAGCGGAAAAAAAGATTGTCGCCTTCACCGAAAAGAATGTAACATCGAGGGCGGGATAAGGAAGCGGCCTCACCGATCGGTATGACTCAAAAATACCCGGACACACAATGTAAACACAAGGGCTGCAAAGAGCATGCTCTGAGCCTTTCCGACTCTTGCTGGGCCCATCTGTCCGACAAAAAAGGGCATGCAGCGAAACTTCTCGATATCGCGGTGAACAAGCAGAACCTCAAAGGGCTCAATATGAAACGCGTCTCTTTTGATGGCGCGACACTGCTCGGCGTCGATTTTTCAGAATCAGACCTCTCGATGGCAAGCCTCTCCGGAGCTTCGCTCTACGATTCCGATTTTACCGGGGCTAACCTTGTCGGCGTTAATTTTACCGATGCTGACCTTACAAATTCTGTGTTTACGCGAGCCGACCTCGCGAAGTCGAATTTCACCAATGCCCGCCTCTGGAACGGAGATTTTACCGGCTCAAACCTGAGCGAATCGACGCTTCATAACGCCGATCTCTCAAACACGCTTTTTTACGATACAAAATTCTGGCATACTCTATTTCTTGGGTCGAGATTCCTCACCAAGCGAAATTTCTCAAAAAAGAACAAGCGCGCCCCCTTTTTTGAGGACGCCAAAATAAGCGAAGAAGGCCTCTTTTCAGCCGAAGAATCGTATCGGGACATTAAAAACTATTTTCTCTATAACGGCATGTATAATGACGCCAGCTGGGCCTCGTTTAAAGAAAAGGCGATGGAGCGCCTGATCCTTAAAAAGAACCGCAACCCCGGATACTTTGTCAGTATGCTCATGAACCTCCTCTGCGGATACGGGGAGCGTCCATCAAGGATCATTCTCTCCGCCATCCTCACGATCTCACTCTACGCCGCGGCATTTTTTCTGACAGGAGGCATCGAAAACACCGTCTATATCGGTGAAGACCTCTCATTTGCCGATTATCTTTATTACAGCGCGATAACGTTCACTACGGTCGGCTACGGTGATTTTCTGCCGAAACCGGCATCCTTTTTCCGGATTCTTGCCGCCAGCGAAGCGTTCTTCGGTACTTTTCTAACCGGGCTTTTCATCTTCACGCTCGCGCGCCGCTATTCCGCTCGATGAATAACCGGGATCGGTTCATCAATAAAAAGGACCGTATCCGGGCCGCCGCGTCAAAAGCCGGATCCCTTCTTGAAAAATGCGTTATTTGCCCGCGAAAATGCGGCGCAAACAGGCTCGATGGAAAACGAGGCTATTGCAGAGCCGGCCTCAACCCGCGCGTCTACAGTTTTTCTCCTCACCGCGGCGAAGAACCCGTCCTATCCGGTGTAAAAGGTTCGGGCACAATATTTTTCAGCTACTGCAGCATGAAATGCGCGTACTGTCAAAATTACAACTTCAGTCAGCTCGACAAGGGGGAAGATGTTACGATCGGCCGCCTTTCGGAAATGATGCTCTACCTCCAGCGTGTCGGATGCCATAATATCAATCTTGTCAGCCCCACTCACTATGTTCCCCAGATCGTTCTCGCCCTTTCAAAAGCGTTCGATGGCGGGCTTACCATACCGGTCGTCTACAACACGAGCGGTTACGAGCTCGTAGAGACGCTGCGATATCTCGAGGGAATAGTCGATATCTACCTACCCGATATGCGGTATACCGATAACGTTTCGGCAAAGCGATACTCCGACGCGGTACAGTATGCCGACCATAACAGGATCGCGGTCCGCGAGATGCACCGGCAAGTCGGAGATCTTGTTATCGACAAGCACGGTATCGCGCAACGCGGCCTCATTATCCGGCTGCTCGTACTTCCCCATGAACTATCGGGGACAAAAGAGAGCCTTCGATACATTGCCGAAAATATATCGGAGCGCGCATTCTTGAGCATAATGAGCCAGTATTACCCGACCTACAAAGCGGACAAGTTTAGCGAGCTTTCAGCAGGAATATCGACAACCGAATACAACGATGTCATTGAAGAGGCGAAAGGACTCAACCTTACCAACGGGTGGGTGCAGGACGGACCCATCGAACTTGATCCGCTATTTTTTGGCCCCAACATAAAACCCCAGCGGCCGGTGGGGGAGTAGATTAGTCCATAGTCGACAGACGATGGTCCACTAAAGGGTTCACGGTGTACGGTTGATGGTTTACGGTAAAAAGATCGAAAACCGGTAAATAGCCTCACATTATTGTCTTCAAAAAACTCATATGTTCGTCCAATCGCTTTTTGGTCCTTATCTCTTTACCGGTAACCGCTAACCTTTAACCGAAAACCGAACTGCTCTAAAATAACTATAGACGGAAAATTACTTATATATTATAATAAGACGCGAATATTTGGCGTATAACAACAAGAGCGAATTTATGATCTGGCGGGTTGAAGTTACAGAAAAAGAGGGGTTTCTTGACGCCGTTTCTATCGGCATAAAGAGAGATGTCGAGGATCTCGGTTTTAAAAACAGGATCAAAGACGTGAAAACGGTCCATGTCTACCTGATAGACGGGGATCTGACCGAGAAACAGATCACGCGTATTTGCGAACATCTGCTTATCGACAGGGTAACACAGACGTACAGCTGCTCAGGGCCGGTGTACGGCGCCGGGGAGAACGAGTATCAAACCGTCGAGGTGTCATTCAACCCCGGGGTTATGGACCCTGTTGAGGATTCTGTAAAAAAAGGGATACGCGATCTCGGGCTCCCTGCCGTACGCAATGTCCGTACCGGAAGAAAATATCTTTTTAAAGGGAAGCTCTCCCGGCGCGAGATCATCGCCATAAGCGAGAAGCTCCTGTTCAATAAACTCATCCAGCATCGCGTCAAAAAACCTTCTTCCGAGATCATCGAGCCCCCCGCGTATATTTTCTCACTCGAACATATCAACATCCTCGCCGCGAGCGGCCGGCAGCTCAAAAAAATATCGAAAGACCGGCACATCTTTCTAAGCCTGGAAGAGATGCGTACGATACAGAAATACTTCAGGCGCCTGAGGAGAAACCCGACCGATTGCGAGCTTGAAACGATCGCTCAGACATGGTCAGAGCACTGCAGCCACAAAACGCTGCGCGGCCGCGTTCTCTACAACGGGAAAGTGATAAAAAACCTTCTCAAGAGCACCATCATGAAAGTGACCGACGATCTCGGCAAAAAATGGTGCGTTTCGGTATTTAAGGATAACGCCGGCATAATACGCTTCGACAAGGACCACAATGTCTGTTTCAAGGTAGAAACTCACAATCACCCGTCCGCGCTTGAGCCGTACGGAGGCGCCGGGACCGGGATCGGCGGCGTTATCCGCGATCCGCTCGGGACCGGACTCGGCGCGAAGCCGATCATAAACACCGATGTTTTCTGCTTCGCGTCTCCCGACTACCCGCACCGGAAGCTTCCCAAAGGGGTCCTGCACCCGAAGCGCGTGCTTAAGGGGGTGGTTGGAGGCGTCAGGGATTACGGGAACAAAATGGGTATACCGACCGCTAACGGCGCCGTTCTCTTCGACGACAATTATCTCGGAAATCCGCTCGTCTTTTGCGGCAATGTCGGCCTGATGCCGAAAAATAAATCTTTTAAAAAGGTTAACACCGGCGATCTTATTATCCTCGTCGGCGGGAGAACCGGCCGCGACGGCATCCACGGCGCGACGTTCTCATCGGGTGAGCTTACCGCCGAGTCTGAAGACATTTCGGCGCCGTGCGTACAGATCGGAAACCCCATAACCGAAAAGAAGATGACCGACGCGATCCTTGAGGCCCGAGACAAAGATCTCTACAACGCGATCACTGATTGCGGCGCCGGCGGCCTCTCAAGCGCGGTCGGAGAAATGGGGGAGGAGACCGGCGCCGAAGTCTATCTTGAATCGGTGCCCCTTAAATACCGCGGCGTTTCATATTCCGAGATCTGGATCTCCGAGGCTCAAGAGCGGATGGTGCTTGCCTGCCGTCCAAACGTTCTTGACGACCTGAAGCGTGTTTTTGAAAAAGAGAACGTCGAGTTAAGCGTCATCGGATCTTTTACCGGCACAAAAAGGCTCCGCCTTATTTACAACGGGACAACGGTGGCCGATCTCGATATGAAGTTTCTTCATGGCGGCCTCCCGAAAGTCGTCAGAACGGCTTCCTGGAAAGCGCCGGAATTCAAAGAGCCGTCTATTACCTTCAAAAGCGACCTCACCGATGAACTTTACAAGCTTCTCGGCAATTACAATATCGCCAGCAAAGAGTGGATCATCAGACAATATGATCATGAAGTTCAGGGCGGGAGCGTCTTAAAACCGCTGCAAGGCGTGGAAAATGACGGCCCCGGCGACGCGTGCGTCTTCAGGCCGATCCTGAGCTCCTATAAAGGGGTCGTTCTCTCATGCGGGATTAACCCCGACTTCGGGAAGATCGACCCGTACTGGATGGCAGCGAGCGTTATCGATGAGGCGCTTCGTCAGATCGTCTGCGTGGGAGCCGACATCAATAAGGCGGCGATACTGGATAATTTCTGCTGGGGGAACACCGACAAGCCTGACAGGCTCGGCGGCGTTGTCCGCGCCGCTCTCGCCTGTTACGACATCGCGAAAGCGTACGGCGTTCCGTTTATCTCGGGAAAAGACAGCCTGAATAACGAATTTTCTATCGGAAAAAGAACGATCTCGATACCTCCAACGCTCCTTATCTCATGTATTTCTATCATGGATGACGTCAGGAAAGCGATCAGTATGGACGCTAAAGAGCCCGGAAGCCCGGTCTACGTCATCGGGAAAACCTTCCATGAGCTCGGTGGATCGCAATATTATAAGAACAAGGGTTCTATCGGAAAGAACGTCCCAAAAGTGGACCCTAAAACCGGCCGAACGACCATGACCGCTCTCTCCGGCGCCATAGCCAAGGGATATGTTAAAAGCTGCCACGACTGCTCCGACGGCGGCATCGCCGTCGCCTGCGCCGAAATGGCGTTCGCGGGGGGCCTTGGAATGGAAGTGCGCGCTGATCGCATCCCGACCGGAGATACGATATCGCGGGATGATTCGCTCCTGTTCTCCGAATCGAACACACGTTTTATTGTCGAAGTAAATAAAAAGTTCCGGTCAAAGTTCGAAGCCGCGATGAACGGGGTCCCGTCCGGCATGATCGGAACGACAACCGGCGGCAAGGCCTTCGTCGTCCGCGGATCGAGCGGCGCCGTCATTATACGCGCTCATATTCGCGCATTAAAGGATGCCTGGAAAAGTCCGCTCGGGAATATATGAAAAAAGTGAATGTTATCATAGTGAGGACCGGAGGAACCAATTGCGACAAGGAAACCGCCTTCGCGTTTGAGTCGGCCGGCGCTCACGCCGACCTTGTTCACATCAACCAGCTCATATCCCGGGAATACTCGCTTTTGGATTACCAGATCCTCGCCGTACCGGGAGGATTTACTTACGGCGACGATATCGCCAGCGGAAAGATCCTCGCCAATGAGCTGCGCCATAACCTTTATGAGGATCTACGCGCTTTCGTAAAGAACGGCAAGCTGATAATCGGTATCTGCAACGGTTTCCAGGTCCTTGTAAAATGCGGCCTGCTGCCGAATTTTTCGGGTGATTGCGGCGCCGTTGACGCGACGCTTACGCTGAACGATTCAGCGAAATTTGAGGACCGGTGGGTTTACCTGAAGCGCGTCAGCGCCGGAACCCGCCGGATCAACAATCGCTGCGTCTGGACAAAAGGCATACATAAGACCATCTATCTTCCTGTCGCTCACGCCGAAGGGAAATTCATTCCCCGTAACGGCTCCGTAATGAAAAAGCTCGTGAAGAACGGGTACGTTGTTTTTGAGTACGTCGACAAAAACGGAAAGGCCGGTCCCTACCCCTGGAACCCGAACGGCTCGGTCCATAATATCGCCGGAATCACCGATACAAGCGGGCGAATATTCGGGCTTATGCCGCATCCTGAACGGCACATCAGCCCCTTGCAGCATCCCCGCTGGACGAGGGGGACGATGCCTAAGGTAGGGGACGGATTCCTTATCTTTAAAAACGGGGTGGAATATTGTAAAAATCATTTGTAAATATCGCGATTGTATTATATGATATATAAAAGCGTATCATGCTATCGATAAAAGGTTTCAGTGGCGGATGATTAAAGCTACAAAATCACTGAAGATCATTTCAAGAGACAGTTCCCTGCATGAACAGATAGGGAGTGTTTACTTCCCCCAAAAAAATAAACCATCCTCTCATAGTAAGCAATTCTCCAAAAGAAATCTCTATTTTTTCGCTATCGGCCTTCCGTTCTCGCTCTTACTGGCTGCCGGCGCTGTAACGTATAAAGGCGGCCATTTCGACCGGTACCTGCGCCGGGACGCGGTCAATCCTGATGAGCTTCGGTCATATGTCCGGATCGCCGATTCACTCGACATTACCGCGGGCGGCAGAACCAATTCCCGGCTGATCAAAAAACTTTTTTTCGGCGGGTACGCCCGCGAAAAGAGCGCTCGTCAGCTTCATTACATCACTATCAAGAACGAGAAGAAGTACCTCTGGGGGGACCTTACGGTAGAGTTCAAATGTCCGTTAGACATTTCCACAAAGATCATCCATCTTTCCGTCAAGGGCCAGCGCGGAGGTGAAAAAGCGGCGCTTGTGCTGAAAGATTCCCGCGACAGGTCCTTTAAACTCCGCGACATGTATCTTCCGGCAAAATGGGTTGATATCGCCGTGCCTGTCCGGAGCGCCGATCACGCGATAAACACGACGCGTATCGCGAGCATAAGGATCGAAAGCGATTTTGAGGGAGAGCCGATACGGGAAAAAGACTCCGATATCGAAAATTGCCTGCACATAAAAAACATTAGTTTAAAAAACAGTCCGTCTCAATAAAAGAGGAAGAACTTTGAACATCCCGCTCGTAAACATCGCGGAAATCTCTTCGATATTTCTGCGCTACTCGCGGGATAAATTCGCTCATATAACTTACGCTTCTCTCCGAGTCTACGGCTCTTAGAGCCGGAGGCCGTTGGTCGCGTACGTTATGAGCTCATTTAAAGGAGGGCTCGGATTATGAAGATTATCGCGATCGCGAATCAAAAAGGGGGCTGCGGTAAAACAACCACAGCGATCAATCTTGCCGCGGCGTTGGCTCAGGCAAACAAGAAAGTTCTGCTTATTGATCTCGATCCGCAGGCTCACGCTTCCTACGGTTTGAATGTGAGCTCCCAAAATCTTGATAAAACGATATACAATACGCTGACCGACGCTCCCGAGAAACGCCGCACGCTCGATGATGTTACGGTACAAGTCGACGAGAATCTCCATATTGCCCCGTCGAACATTCTTCTGAGCACGCTTGAACAGGAGCTGAAAGACAAGGAAGACGCTGTATCAAAGCTGCACCGGCTTTTCGCGCGATCAAACCTTAGCTACGACTATATCCTTATCGACTGTCCGCCAAGCCTCGGTTTTCTGACATTTAACGCGCTGCGCGCCTGCGAAGATGTCGTCGTCCCCGTTGAAATGAGCGCCTTTTCCATTATGGGGATCGGAAAACTTCTCGGCATGCTCGAACTGATCAAGGTCAAGATCCACCACTCGCCGCGCGTCAAAGCGCTGGTAACAATATTCGACAAAAGAACTTCGTTCTCAAGCGTTATATTTGATGAGGTTAAGCGCTACTTCAACGAAGACATCTTTAAGACAATCATACGCATCAACGTCGCGCTGAAAAAAGCGGTTTATAAACGAGTCTCCGTGATAAAATTTGACAAACATTCCAACGGCGCGAAAGATTATACCGCGCTCGCCTCTGAGATCGTGGGATCCGGCAACATCGAGCGCTCGGATGAGAAAGCAGCGGTCCTCCCGGCCGCCGAAAGGTCCGATACCGTGACCGCGGCCCCGCAAGAGGAAATTTCCGCGCCTTCTCAGCAGGAAGCGAGCTTTTCCGTTCAGGCCCCTGAAGCGAAAGAGGTCTATATAGTCGGCGATTTCAACAACTGGAAGATCGACTCCGAAAGCAAGCTCCTGAGGACAACAAACGGCGGGTGGAGAACGGCTATAAAACTCGACCCCGGCAACTACCGCTACAAATTCGTCATTGACGGGGAGTGGGTTCTCGACGAACGAAACGGCCTCACCGCGCCGAATCCTTTCGGCAGCTTCGATTCGGTAATACGACTTCGCGGCAACCTTCTGCGGGAGGAGCAATATTAGTCCGCTCCTTCACGCCGCGGCCTCAACGGTTATCAGCGTGTTGGTATACGCGTACTTCAGGAACTTTTGGTGCGCCGTCGCCTCGTGGTGCGCCGGCGTATTCATCGACCTCGATCACCTCTATGATTATTTCGCCAGCCGTAGGTTTACTTTCGACATTTTCAGGATCTACCGCGTCGCGGCGGCGGCTTATTTCAGGAAACTCTATCTCATTCTCCACAGTTACGAGATCGTGATCATCCTTTGGGCGGCGATCGCGCTTCTGCCGCTCGGCTGCGTCTGGGTTGGCATCGCGATCGGTATTACGCATCACATTGTTCTTGATAATATATCCAATCCGGTCGTTCCGTATGCGTATTTTTTTCTGTACCGCGCAAGGAAAGGTTTTAAAAGAAATAAGCTCATTGTGAGCAAACAACTAAAAAAACGCGGGAGAGGGAAGATATGGGTATTCTAAATCAAAGTTTTACCAAGCAGGACCCCTGGCGGATCTTTAGGATCATGAGCGAATTCGTTGACGGGTTTGAAGAGCTGGCCGATGTCAAGAACGCCGTTTCGATCTTCGGATCATCGAGAACGAAACCGTCAAATCGATACTATAAAATGGCCGAAAAGACCGCGGGGCTCCTGGTAAAGAACGGCCATTCGGTCATTACGGGGGCGGGCGACGGTATTATGGAGGCGGCGAACAAAGGCGCCTATAACGCGGGCGGTGTTTCGATCGGGCTCAATATACTCATACCGATCGTGCAGAGCCCCAACAAATACGTCAATAAACTCATCGAATTCAAGTACTTTTTCTGCCGGAAAGTGATGTTCGCGAAGTACAGTAAAGCGTTCGTTGTCTTTCCGGGCGGGTTCGGTACGCTTGATGAGCTTTTCGAGGCCATAACGCTTGTACAAACCCTGAGGATAGACCCGTTTCCGGTCATTCTTGTAGGAAGTGAGTACTGGGACGGGCTTTTGAGCTGGATAAACAAGACGCTTTTAACAAACGGCGCCATCTCTAAGGAAGACATGAAGATCTTCAGGGTCATTGACGACCCTCTCAGCGTGGCATCAGCGTTAAAGAAGTTTCACAAAAAGAAATAGCCGAAGGGCAGCGAGTGAAGCGGTTCGTATTATGGTATTATACCAATAAATAAAACACCCGAACATAAAAAAGGATGACAGCGGCATCTTTTTGGTATATTACCATGGACCCGACAACGGGTCATTAAGCCATTGCCATCCTCAACAATCAGTATATCCGATACCGCTGAAAAATGCAAGCATAAATTTTCCTAAAATTTTCCTAAAATTCCCGCCCCTGAAGGCAAAACCTTGCCTTATTTTCTCGGATATGTTACAATCATTTCATTCAAATTGTAGGAATTTATGGCAAAAGTACCCGAACGTTTGCGCCAATGGTGGAAGACTGTCAAAAAAGTCTGGGTTAAGATCGTCGATTTTCTTGCCAGGATCTTTTTGACGATCTTTTATTTTATCTGTTTGGTTCCGTTCGCCATTCTTGCGCGGCTGACCGGCGATCCGCTTTCGCTCAAGGATCGGAAAGGGTTCTGGTCCGTTCGCGACGGTAAAAAAGACTCGTTCGAAGACATGAAGAGGCAATTTTAATCGTGAATATTCTCGGCATTTCGTGCTTTTACCATGATTCAGCGGCCGCGCTTATCCGGGACGGTCGTCTTATTGCCGCCGCTGAAGAGGAACGATTCAGCCGGAAAAAGCATGATTCTGAATTCCCCGAGCGCGCTGTCCAGTTTTGCCTCGACACAGCGGGTATCTCGATCAATGAAGTCGACCATGTCGTCTTCTACGAAAAACCGTTCCTTAAATTTGAGCGGATCCTTATGAGCTCACTCGCCACCTATCCGCTTTCCTACAAAGTATTCCGGGAGTCAATGATCACCTGGCTGCTCGATAAATTATGGGTTAAAACCATTATTAGAGACAAGCTTGGGATCGAAACGGAAAAGATCTTTTTCGCTGAGCATCATCTTTCACACGCGGCAAGCTCATTCTTCTGCTCACCGTTCGAAGAAGCCGCTATTCTTACGACTGACGGTGTCGGTGAATGGACCACGACATCATGCGGCAGGGGAAAAGGCCTCGAAATAAATCTAACGAGGGAGATAAAATTCCCGCATTCTCTCGGCCTTCTCTATAGCGCTTTTACCGCGTTTCTCGGCTTCAGGGTCAATAACGGCGAATATAAAGTGATGGGTATGGCCGCCTATGGAAAACCGCGCCATGTCGACAAGGTCTACCAGCTTATCAATGTCGAAGAAGACGGCGGTTTCCGGCTCAACATGGAGTACTTCTCGTTCCATCACTCGCTGACAAGGACATACAACAACAAGTTTTTAGAACTTTTCGGCGATCCCCGCAACCCTTCTGACTCCGACACGCCTGAGCCGTATTACGCCGATATCGCCGCGAGCATTCAAACCGTTACCGAAGAAGTGCTCCTCAAGATCGCGCGGTCACTTCAAAAAGAGACCGGTCTCAAAAAGCTCTGTATCGCCGGCGGGGTGGGGCTCAACAGCGTTGCCAACTGGCGGCTCTTGAACGAAACAGGTTTTGAGGACATATATATTCAACCCGCTTCGGGTGACTCAGGGTGCGCGATAGGGGCGTGTTTATATTTTTATCACGCGGTCCTCGGAAAACCGCGAAATTTTGTCATGAAGCACGCGTATTGGGGAAAAGAATTCTCCGACGACGATATACGTACGGCGCTGAAACTAGACGGCGCCGCCTACGAGCGCATTGATAATGACGACGCCCTTATCGACGCCGCGGCCGATCTTTTGGTCTCTGGTAAGGTTATCGGCTGGTATCAGGGGAGGTTTGAGTGGGGGCCGCGCGCGCTCGGCAACAGGAGCATCCTTGCCGACCCCCGTCGCGCTGAAATGAAGAATACCATAAATAAAAAGATAAAGTTCCGCGAGCCGTTCAGGCCGTTCGCGCCTTCGGTCCTCGCCGAACACGCCGAAGAATATTTCCTTCTCGATCGCGCGCAGGAACACTACCCCGCGCGATTCATGCTGATGGTGCCGCCGGTTCGCGAGGAAAAACGCTCTCAAATACCCGCCGTCACGCACGTTGACGGAACGGGCCGCATGCAGATGGTCTACCATGAGACAAATCCGCGCTATTACTCGTTAATACGCAGATTCAAGGAGAAGACCGGCGTCCCCGTTATCCTGAACACGTCTTTTAATCTACGAGGCGAGCCGATCGTCGCATCACCCGCGGACGCCCTGCTGACCTTCAACCGAAGCGATATGGACGCGTTGATCATGAAAAACTTTATAGTCCGAAAGGGATCAAAATGAAAGCGATAAAGAGTATCTTCTCTAAATTAGGCATCTTCGGCGAATTACTCCAGTTCTTCTGGCAGCGAAAGCTGTGGTGGCTCATCCCGATGGTCGTCATGCTCGTTCTGATGGGGATCCTGATCGTCATGACCCAGAGCACGCCGCTGGCGCCCTTCATCTATACGCTATTCTAAGGCGGCCCTAAAACTCGATACATTGCCATGACCGAGCGCTATGACATTATAATTATCGGCGCCGGGCACGCCGGCTGCGAAGCCGCGCTTGCGTCGGCGCGCCTTGGCTGCGGCACGCTCCTGATCACGCTGAGCGTCGAGACGATCGGGCTGATGTCGTGCAACCCCGCTATCGGCGGGCTCGCGAA
This sequence comes from Candidatus Omnitrophota bacterium, assembly GCA_043825275.1. GTDB lineage: Bacteria > Omnitrophota > Gorgyraeia > 2-01-FULL-45-10 > JBDRSA01 > JBDRSA01. The sequence goes on along the minus strand of JBDRSA010000063.1, from coordinate 12,477 downwards.
AGGGCAGCTGGTGAAAGAGGTCGATGCCCTTGGCGGGCAGATGGGAAGAGCGGCCGATTCGGCCGGGATCCAGTTCAGGCAGCTCAATACAAAAAAAGGCCCCGCTGTCCGCTCATCGCGCGCTCAAACCGACCGTCAGGCCTACCGGCTCTACATGAAGGCCGTTGTTGAGGGTCAGCCCGGACTCACCGTAAAAGAGGGGTTTGTCAGGAGACTCCTGACCGGAAACGCGGGCGCTGAAGGGGTACTGACCGCTCTCGGCGAACGTTTTTACGCTCAGGCGGTCATCGTAACCGCCGGTACGTTTTTGAACGGCCTTATCCATATCGGCCTCGAACACTTCCCCGGCGGCAGGATGGGAGACCGGGCTTCCGAGGAACTCTCGAGCTCACTCAAAGATCTCGGCCTCGTCATGGGGAGGTTTAAGACCGGAACCTGCCCGCGGCTTGACGGAAAGACGATCGATTTTGACAGAATGGACCCGCAGTTCGGCGATGAGAAGATAAAATTCTTCTCTTTTTCAACGCCCGACGTTCCGCGCAGACAGCTTCCCTGCTACATCACGTATACAAACCAGGAGACGCACCGGATCATCCGCGAGGGGTTCGACAGGTCGCCGCTTTTTACGGGCGTCATAAAAGGTACCGGCGTCAGATACTGCCCGTCTCTCGAGGACAAGATCCACCGGTTCCCGGACCGGGACCGGCACCATGTTTTTCTTGAGCCCGAGGGGCTGAATACGACCGAATACTACCCGAACGGCCTGGCGACAAGCTTACCGCCGGATATTCAGATACGGATGGTCCGCTCGATCCGCGGCCTTGAGCGCGCGGAATTGGTTCGCCCGGGATACGGCATCGAACACGACATTGTCGACCCGACGCAGCTGCTCCCGACGCTCGAGACGAAGAAGGTGGCGGGGCTCTATCTTGCCGGCCAGATCAACGGAACGACCGGCTACGAAGAGGCGGCAAGCCAGGGCCTTGTCGCGGGGATCAACGCGGCTCTCATGATAAGGAAAAAAGAACCGTTCATTCTCAAGCGCTCGCAGAGCTATATCGGCGTCCTGATCGACGACCTCGTTACGAAGGGAACGAACGAGCCCTACCGGATGTTCACTTCCCGGGTTGAATACCGGCTGCTCCTGCGGGAGGATAACGCGCATTTCAGGCTGACGCCGATCGCCCACGCTCTCGGCCTCATCGACGACAGAACATTGCGGAAGACCCTTCGAGAACAGGAGACGGTCGCCCGCGCGGTCGAAGAACTGCGGACAAAGAGGATCTCTCCGCGCGAAGATATAAACGGATATCTTGCCGAAAAAGGGCTCCCGTGTATCAATAACCCGGTCAGCGTTCATGAATTTCTCAGAAGGCCGTTCGTCTCGTATTCTGACGCGGCGCGGATCTCAGACGACATCCCGGATCTGCCCGAAAACATAGCCGCGCAGGTAGAGCTGGAAGTGAAATATGAGGGGTTCATAAAACGCCAGCTCGGTGAGATCGAGCGGCTATCGAAGATCGAAAAGATCAAGATCCCGACCGGTATTGATTATTACACGATCAACAGCCTCTCGTCGGAGATCAAAGAGAAATTGTCGAAAATAAGGCCGCTGACCCTCGGTCAGGCCTCGCGGGTTTCAGGCGTAACGCCCGCCGCGGTTTCGATATTGATGATCTATCTCAAAAAATGGCAGAAGAAAAAGGCGCCGGACAGCGTCTCCGGGCGTCCGTGCTCCGGCGCGGAACCCGAAAAGACGCCTTTATACAATGACTACAGCTCATATCTGAAGAAGCGCTTCGGCGGCAAGGTGCACCGTATCGGTATTGACGCGGGATTCAGCTGCCCGAACAGAGACGGCACGAAGGGAAGAGGGGGCTGTTCATTCTGCGACGACAAAGGCTCCCGGGCGCGCTACGCCGACCCTTCGCGTTCGGTCTCAGAGCAGCTCGCAACCGGCATTAAAACGCTTAAAGAGGCCAAAAGCGCGGAGAAATTCATCGCCTATTTCCAGGCCTTCTCGAACACCCACGCGTCACCGTCGAAACTGAGGGGGATCTACGACGCCGTACTCCCCTTTAAAGACGTAGTCGGCATTTCGATCGGCACCCGTCCGGACATTGTCGACGACGAAAAGATGGCGCTGATCGCCTCATATTCTGACCGGTACGACATGTGGGTAGAATTCGGCCTTCAGTCCATGCATGACAGGACGCTTGCGCTCCTGAACAGGCGCCATACGCGGGAAGATTTCACACAAGCTGTCCGTCTCACCAAGGCTCACGCCGTATCGTGCGCCGCGCACGTCATCCTGGGGCTGCCCGGTGAAAGCGCTTCGGACATGATCGAAACAGCGAGGTTTCTCAATTCGACAAAGGTCGAAGGCGTCAAGATACACCTTCTTCATATCCTCAAAGGCAGCCCGCTTGAAAAAGAGTATGCTCACGGCGCCGTCAGGATCCTCGAGCAGGAAGAATACGTTACTATCATCTGCGATTTTATCGAGAACCTCTCTCCGGATATAGTCATCCAGCGCTTAACGGGGCAGGGAAGCGGCAAGAGCCACATCGCGCCCGCCTGGGCGCTCGACAAGATCGACACGATCAACAAGATCCGCGCGGAGCTCACCCGCCGGGGAACGAGGCAGGGGTCAGCGCTTGGCATGGCCCCCTCCCGTCATTGCGAGGAGTCCTGAGCGAAGGCGAAGGACGACGAAGCAATCTTTTTTTCGTCATTGCGAGGAACGAAGTGACGAAACAATCTTTTTTTTCGTCATTGCGAGGAACGAAGTGACGAAGCAATCTCAGTCAGAATTACCTAAAAGCGGGATTGCTTCGCTGCGCCCTTCGACAAGCTCAGGGCTTCGCTCGCAATGACAGCGTTTCGTCTTTGCGAGGAGCCTGTAAGATGTTATTCTACAGGCATATTCTTTTGCCAGATACGAGATACAAGATACCAGATACGATTATTCAGATTAGAGCGGCAGGGGGGGCTAAATTCTCGTCCCGTCCGGGATGACGGCGTTCTTCGGTATGATGACTATGCCGTTCCTGATATAGTAGTTCTCCCCGTCATGATCGACGAGCTTCTTCACGTTCCTTATAACAACATTCCTGCCGACCCTCGCGTTCTTATCGATGATCGCCCGGTCAATAACGGTCCCGTCTGAAATACCGACTTCCGGTTTTCTTGAAGGCTTACCCTGCTCGTAATAATCCGCCCCCATTATGACGGTATTCGAGATCCTGCAGCGCTTGCCGATCATGGTCCTCAACCCCACGACCGAACGTTTGATAGCGGCGCCGTTGATCACGCACCCTTCCGCGAGCAGACAGTCGGATATCTTGGAATCATGCAGCTTTGCCGGCGGAAGGAACCGCGGCCTCGTAAATATCGCGTCGTCGAGAAAGAAGGAGAACAGAGGCTGCTTGACGGTAAATTCGATGTGCATCTTATAGAAAGTCTTGATCGTCCCAATGTCACGCCAGTAGCCGTCAAAGATATACCCGTAGGACTTAAACCGGGCTATCGATCGCGGGATGACTTCATGGCCGAAATCCTTATGGTCCCCTTTGAGCGCCTTGATCAGGGCCCTCGCCTTAAATATATACACTCCCATCGAGGCCAGACAGGGGGAGCGGGAGAGGCGCTCCTTCGGCTTCTCCCTGAAATTGACGATCCTCGCGCGCTTATCGAGGGACAATATGCCGAAATCCCGCGCGTCGCGAGAGGCGACCGGTACAGCGGATACGGTAAGATCGGCCCTCGTTTTACGATGAAATTGAATGAGCTTCCTGTAATCCATCCTGTAAAGCTGGTCGCCCGACAGTATCAGGACATCCGAATCGTCCTCCAGGTCCAGGTGGTTGAGATTCCTCCTGACAGCGTCAGCGGTCCCCTGGAACCAGTTCGTATTATCGAGCGTCTGTTCAGCGGCGAGGATCCTGACGAAAACCGTCGAGAAGAAGTCGAACCGGTAGGTATTATTTATGTGATTATTGAGGGATTCGGAATTGAACTGCGTAAGGACGAATATATCCTTCAGTTGGGAATGGAGACAATTCGAGATCGGGATATCGATAAGCCGGTACTTGCCTCCTATCGGGACCGCCGGCTTCGAACGGTACTTGGTAAGAGGGAAGAGCCGCTTGCCCTGCCCGCCCCCCAAGATCAACGCTTTTACGTGCTTGCTCATGATTTTTCAGTACTGAATTCAAATACCGGTTTCCGGTGTACGGTTAACGGTTTTCGGTTCAAAAAAATAAAGATCGATCGCCTATAGACCACTTGATCATAGGCATAAAGAATAGACTACGGGAAAAACCCTGCATACCGTTTATTATTATGGTCAATAATAACCGTAAACCGATTTTTATAGTCAACACCCAACCGTTAACCGTACACCGTAAACCGTCTTTGTACTCTATGCTATGAACTTTATATGATTATATCACAACTCCCTTCAGTTAACAATAAAGTTGACTTTTGATCTCAGATAGATACAATTGATTGAAGACAATGAAAGGTCTCTCCACATGAAAAAGTTCTTCATCGCGCTCCTGATCGTTATCCTGCTCGCCGCGGGGGCCGTTTACTTCTTCAGGCAGTCGATCATCCAGCAGTCGATAGAATTCGCTCTTCGAAAAGCGCTCCCCGAATACGTCACCGTAGAGAAGATCGATATAAACTTTCCCGGAAAGACGATCAGCGTTCAGGGGATCTCAGTCCTGAACGCCGACGGTTTCTCACAGGTCGAACTGCTCAAGCTCCCCGAGCTCTCATGCAAATTTAAGCAGAGAGGGAAGAATGTCACCGAGGGCCTCGCCCTGTACGATCTTACGATGACCGGCCTTACCCTACTGCTTGAACGCGACAGCGGCGGGCGCTTCAACCTCGTCGAGTTCGGTAAATTCTTCGGGGCCTCCGCGGGGGACGCGCGGACAGAGGCCGCCGGAGCAGCGCCACGCGCCAAACCGCCTGCTCCCGAAAAACCGTCCGGGCGAAAAACTTTACAGCCCGCGCCGGCGGAGGAAGACGCGCCGGAGTTCTCCGGCCTGGTGACGCTGCCCAACGAATGCGCCCTGAAAAACGCGAACATCGTCTTTATCGACAATCTCATTTCCCAGCCGCCGAAGCTTCTTTCATTCGAGCATGTTTACGCAAGCGTGATCGTCGAATTCAACGGATCATACTCTGAAATCCGAAATTTTTCTACGTCAGGGGCCGGGCGCTTGAACGGAAAAGCCGATGAAACGGTCGAGTGGGTGATCTCGCTCAACCCGAAGACGCCGAAGCTGACCATGTCAAACAGATACACCCCGAAGAATATCGACCTCACCACATTCGCCCCCTATATCAGCAGATATTCCCCGTTCAATGTCGCCGAGGGGCGTCTTTCGGGGACGCTCGTGATCGATTTCGACAACGGACAGATCGGATCTTCAAATGAAGTCGAACTGCGAAAACTCAGATTCTCCGTTGACCGGGACTATCAGGGATTTTCTTTCGGGGGGATATCCGTCTCCGACCTCGCGCGGTATCTTGCCGAGAGCGGCGAGCGTATTATCTTTGACTTCAAGGTCAAAGGCCAGCCTGACAACCTAAAATTCCATCCCGGCCCGATCACCAAGCGGGCCCTTACCAGTACTGTCATCGATACCATCTCAGGGGCTCTCAAATCAGGAAATTCTTCCGACTCCTCAAGCGAGACGGTCGATAAAATACTGAATTTCCTCAATGAAATGCGATAATTCCTCTCACAAAAGTTAGAATATACAATAGTTAGTAATTTGATTTGATTTTTCGTTTTCTAGAAGGTATATTTGAAATAGAAACGCAAAATTTTTTTTGACATCTAACTAAAGAAATTTATAATGACAGTCTTAAGGCAGCTGAAGAACCGCCCAACAAAAACAAAAAACCTGTGGGGGATAACACATTTGGCTGCCTTATTCTTTTGCCTGGTTACTAAAGCCTTTCAAATAGAACTGGGCGGCTAGAAAAAAGGAGGTAACTGAACAGCCGCCTTTCCGAATTTTCCGAAAAACTCGGGGAGGTGATGACGATCGAAATATTACAGGCGTAGGCCTGGGGCAGCCGGTTGGTAGACCGGCTGCTTTGCTTTTAGGCGGTTAACGTGACTACTGGTTCATAGTGGAGCACATTGTTACAATCGGTTTATGGTGTACGGTTAACGGTGTACGGTGTTTTTCCCGTAATCTTCATCTGGCAAGTTGTCCTTATGGTCAATTCCCAACCGTAAACCGATCATTATTATAGTCAATAACAACCGTAAACCATACACCGTAAACCGTACACCGTTTTAAGCCATGAGCTGATCATACACTATGCCTCTATTATCGTATACTCCTATTAACTGCCGCCCTTCCTTACAATTCCCGCTCACCATCTGCTAGAATGTGTATCAAATCCTGACATCAGCCACCGAAAAAGTGTTTAATTCCATAGACACTTGCCTTGGTGAAAATTTACGTTTTTTTCCATGGATCTATTTTATTAGCATAAGTTGTTATGTTATATATAGAAAAATCATTTCTCCAATAAATATTATAAACTGGCATGAAAAATGCTTATAACATATTGTTCTCTTCATTAAACGTCCCAGACATACTGGGACATACCGATACAAAAAAGGAGCTTTAGGGGCATATGGGCAGAAATAATACTCTCACTATTACCGAGGTTGCGGAAAAGCTTGGCGTGGTACCGAAGACTATTCTTAGGTGGGAGAAGTCCGGGAAGATCAAGAAAGCCAGGAGAGACTGGAGAAACTGGCGCGCCTACACCCACGATGATGTAACTGAAATGGAAAATATCACAGAGATGTTTTACTAACCAAAAGGAGAGACCATGAAAAGCTTCGTTAAGACCTTGACGATCGTTATCCTATTGGCAGCGCCTCTGATAGCTGCCGGCGGCGCGTTCGCGGCCGATGAATTCAGGGCCATAGCAAGGCTCGACGGCGATTCAAAACCCATCCAGGAGGGTGATATCATCGGCGTCGGAGAAGATTATACGCTGGGGGCCGGGGATGTGATCGAGATCACCGTCAGGAATCAGCCGGAATTCAGCGACCTTTTTATAGTGCAGCCGGACGGCAATATCCAGTATAAATTCATCGGCGACGTATCCGTAAAGGGATTGACCAAGGGCCAGGTCAAAACGAAGCTGACCGGAGTCCTCGATATGTATGTAAAGATACCCGAGGTCGGCGTAGCCATCCGCGACTATCAGAGTAAGTTTATCTTCGTCTTCGGCGAAGTGAACCGCCCGGGAAAATACCCGATGAAGGGCGACGAGCTGCCGCTTTTTGACGCGCTGGTCGAGGCGGGCCTTCCGACGCTTGACGCCGCGGTACGAAGAGTTATCGTTATCAAGCCCGGCGTTGAGCGCCCCATCCACACCAAGGTTGATGTCGTTAAGCTTCTCTATCACGGAAAAATGGACAACAACGTAACCCTGGGTACCGGCGATATCGTATTTGTCCCGTCAACGGTGCCGACCGAGCTCAACCGGGCGCTCACCAAACTGCTTTCACCGTTCAGCTCGACCTTGCTTGTGGGTGACAGCATTCGCAGAACCGTCGCCACTCAGTAGGAGGAATTCATGGAAGAAGTAAAATCGAATTTTGACCTCACACATTTCCTTCGGCTCATCGTAAAGAAAAAGTGGTTCGTTATCGCGCCGATCGTGGTACTGACCGTTTCGTTCAGCGTCTCGAGCTTCTTCTTCCCGAAGGCCTATCGCGCGAGGGCCATCATCCTGATCGAAGAGAGCAACGTCGTTAATCCGCTTCTTGGAGGTCTCGCGATCACGTCGCCCGTGAAGGAGAAGATCCGGGCGCTCAGAGAAGAGATGCTCTCCTGGCCGAGGATATTCCAGCTCGTTGAGAAGCTCGGGATGAGCGAAGAATCAAAGAGCCCGCTTGAAGTCGAAATGAAGATCGCGAGCATCAGAAACAGCATCAGTCTTGAGATGAGGACGGATAACGTCGTCGTTATCTCGTATACGGGGAGCGATCCATTCAAAACCCAGAAACTTGTCAACACGCTCTGTGACATTCTTATCGCGCAAAACGCCGCCTCGCAGATCGAAGAGACCGGATCGGCCATCGAATTTATCAACGAGCAGCTTACTATCTACAAGGGAAAGCTGGATGTCTCCGAAAAGCTTCTCCGGGAATTCAAGGAGGTCTACGGCTTCCATATGATTTCGGTCAATGACGGCCTTGAGACCAACGCGTCCGCCGGCCCGAACTCCGAAAGCACCATCGGGATGCCCATCATGCGCGTCAACCAGGAGCTCGCCGAATTGCGCTCAGAGCTCGTCATGGCGCAGGTGGACTGCACCGAGAACCACCCGCGCGTCGTCGGGCTTAAAAGAAGGATCGATTCTCTGCGAGAGGAGCGGAACCTTCATATCAAAGAAGTTGCCGCCGCCGCGGGGATAGACGCCGACCTGTTCGTGAATATCGCCGACTCGGCCCCCCGCCAGCAGGAAGAGCTTGCCCGGCTGACCCGCGACAAAGCGACAAATGAGAAGCTCTACGCGATGCTTCTGGAACGCCTCGAGACCGCGAAGATCACCGAACGGCTCGACAGTTCGGACAACCGAAGAAAATTCAAGGTCATCGAGCCGGCGCGGCTTCCGTACCGGGCGGCCAAGCCGAACAAGGCTTTGATCAGCCTGATCGGCCTTTTGCTCGGATGCGGCGTCGGATTCGGGTCGGTCTATCTGATGGATTTTCTTAATCTCTCTTTTAAGAATGAAGATCAATTGAAAGAGTACTACCAGCATCCGGTGCTGGGGAACATTTCGCGGATCATGACAAGCGAAGATCTGCTCAAGAGCGGTGCGATCGGCAGAAGGGTGATCCCGCTGGTGGGGCTCTCATCGATCCTGCTCACCGCCGCGATCATACTGGCAAGCAAATACTTTTAGCGATAAAGGGATAGCGGAATATGTACAGTTCCTTCTTTGGGTTGAACGAAAAGCCATTCAGCGTAACGCCGAACACGCGCTTCTTCTTCCCGAGCGAAAAGCACGAGGAAGCGCTCAGCAGCCTTATCTATACGATCCAGGGCCGGCAGGGATTCGCCGCGATATCCGGCGAGATCGGCTCCGGCAAGACGACCGTCTGGCACGCGCTTCTGAATAAGCTGGACAAAGGGACGAAGATCGCCCTTATCACCAACACTCAGCTAACTCCCAAGCAGATGATCATCGCGATCATCGATGATCTCAGCATACCGTACCATGAAAGATGGACAAAAGTCAGGCTTCTCGCGGCATTAAACAGGTATTTAATAGAACAGATATCGTTAGGATGCAACGTGGTCCTTGTTATCGACGAAGCGCAGAATTTAAGCTTCCAGGCGCTTGAAGAGATCCGCATGCTCTCGAATCTTGAGACCGAGAGCGAAAAGCTCCTTCAGATAATGCTCATGGGGCAGCCGACATTACGGGATCTCCTGATCGACCCGCGGCTCGAACAGCTCAGACAGCGTATCAATGTATATTACCATCTTATGCCGCTCAACCACGACGAGACAAAAGGGTACATCGCGCATAGATTGAAGGTCGCCGGCGCCAATGGACATACGATATTCGATACTCAGAGCCTGGATAAGATCTTTGAGCATTCAGGCGGCATACCGCGGCGCATCAACAGAATATGCGACAAGGCGATGCTTACCGGGTTCATTCGATCAAAGAACACTATCGACGAAAGTATCGTCGACGAAGTCATCAAAGAGATCGATCTTTTATCGCCGATAATCAAAGGAGAAATATCACATGGGTAAGATCTCAGACGCGTTGAAGAAGATCGAGCAGGAGAGGTCACGCAGAAAACAGAGCCGCGAAGGGCTCCCTCCGCTCGATATGCTTGGCCAGCCGGCTTTCCGGGGCGCGGCGGGCACGACACCAAAAGACAGGCAGAATACCCAGATCGCCTCCGCGGTCGCTTCCATCAGTGAGAAGATCGACATACTGAAGATGGATTCCTTTTACGCCACCGCGGACAAGGACGCCTCAGGCATCGACCCGCGCATCGTCACCTATTACGACTACTTCTCGTCCGTCTCCGAACAGTACCGTGTCCTGAGAACGAACATAAAAACCATCCTTTTTAAGAACAATAAGTCTCAGTCTGATCTGAAAAAGATCAATAAAGACGCGAAGACGCTCACCATTACAAGCTCACTTCCTTCCGAAGGAAAGACTATCACATGCATCAACCTCGCGGTCGCTCTTGCCAAGGATATAGACTGTAAGGTGCTCATCCTTGACTGCGACCTCAGAAAAGGCTCCATACATAAATTATTGAACATCGATCCCGAATACGGAATAACCGATGTTCTCTCCGACGAAACGATCATGCCGGAAGAGGCGATCCTGCCGACGAATATCCCGAATCTCTTCGTTGTGAGCGCCGGAAAAACATCCGAAAGGCCGTCCGAGCTTCTCGGGTCGAATAAGATGCGCCGTCTGATCGAGAACCTGAAGGACAGCGGCTTTTCCTATATCCTGCTCGATACGCCGCCTTTGATCCCGTTCGCCGACGCGGGCGTCGTCGGCGCGTTCACTGACGGCGTCATCCTCGCGATCCAGGCGTACCGGACCCAAAAGAAAGTGACCGAGCGGGCGATCGAGCGACTCGAACGCGCCCACGCGAAGCTTCTGGGATTGGTCCTGACGCAGAGCGACTATTACGTGCCGGACATCTACAGCTACAAGTACTACTACAGCCGCGCCAAAGAAAAAAGCCAAAAGGAAGAGCCGGTAACGGTATAGCAGCGCCGGATCAAACCATGAACATATCCGCTAAAAACAGGCTCTTCGGCACCGACGGCATCAGGGGGACTCCCGGAGAGTACCCGCTGACCGACGGCATGATATTCAAGATCGGTATCGGCATCGCCCGGAATCTCTATCGCAGGGGCTCAAGGAACAAAAGGCTCAGCGCCGTCATCGGCAAGGACACGCGCGCGTCAGGCGGCCGTCTCGAAGCGCTGCTGACCAACGCCGTCGTATCGCAGGGCGTCGATGTCATACCCGTAGGGTCCATAACAACGCCGGGCCTTTCCTACCTCACGAATACATTGAACGCTGACGTCGGCATAATGATCTCCGCCTCCCACAATAAAGCGGAAGACAACGGCGTAAAGCTCTTCGACGGATCGGGATGCAAGCTGTCGGAGCGTGAAGAGGCCCGGATCGAGGAGCTCATATTCAGCACATTCATCCGCGCGCCCGAGGCATCGAGCAAGCGCGCGGCGGGGAAGATCCGCCGGAGGATAAACGCGAGATCCGGCTATACCGCTTTTCTTCAGTCGAGCATCGAAGGATCTAATCTCAGAGGGTTCACCGTGGCGATCGACTGCGCCTGCGGCGCGACGTCGCCGTTCGCGAAGAACGTCTTCAGGAAGCTCGGCGCGAGAGTCTACTGCATCAACAACCGGCCGAAAGGCGACAACATAAACACCGTCGGCGCTCTCGACCCGGACGGATTAAAGAAATTCGTACTTGAGAAGAAAGCCGACATCGGCATCGCGCTGGACGGCGACGGCGACCGGGGCATTATCATAGACGAAATGGGGAACGTAATAGACGGCGACCATATCCTCGCCATAACCGCGTGCTATCTGCTGAACAAGGATAAACTTCCGAAAAAGACCATCGTCGCGACCGTCATGAGCAACCTCGGCCTCCGCAAAGCCATTTCGGAGATCGGGGGAGAGATAATATTCACCAAAGTGGGGGATAAGCATGTGCTTGAAGAACTGCTCAAAAACGGCCTCGTTCTCGGAGGAGAGCAGTCCGGCCATATCATCTTCTACGACCTTCTCCCGACCCCTGACGGCATGCTCACCGGCCTCCAGATACTTAAAATAATGAAGGATACCAGCACTCCTTTAAGCAAACTCGCAGAGTGCATGGAGAAGTTCCCCCAGATACTCGTTAATATAAAGGTAAGGGAGAAGCGGCCCTTTGAATCGATGCCTGAAGTCTCAAAAAATCTGAAGCGCTTCAACGACCACCTTAAAAATGACGGGAGGATACTCCTGCGCTACTCCGGCACCGAATCCCTCGCCAGAGTAATGGTAGAAGGCAAGTGCAGAGATACGATCACAAAGATGGCAAATTCGTTAGCAGAAGACATTAATAACGAAATAGGAATAAGCTAATGTCAGTTATTTCGAGGAACGACAAAAGTGTGTCATTGCGAGGAGCGCCCAGATTCGTCATTGCGAGAAGCGCAGCGACAAAGCAATCTCAGTCATCTTCTATCAATTCCTTTAAAGCAAGCAACGAGCGACGCGTGCCCGCCTCAGGCGGGAAGCAATCTGTTATGTAAAGTGTCAAGCTTTTCTGTCACATAAGCGATATCCTGGTCTTTGAAACGTTGTAATACGAATGGGAGGCCGAACTATCTGTTATCCGTGGCATCCTTGT
>JBDRSA010000062.1:0-23646 GCA_043825275.1 Candidatus Omnitrophota bacterium | reverse complement strand
GAACATTTAAAGTGGCGCAATAGTAACCACAATAACCCTTTATTGAAAAAGTTACAGAAAAGAACATACGTTATTTAACAAAGCACTAGATACCAGATACAAGATACCAGTTCAAGGAGTCCACCATGAAGTACATCCTCTCCATCGACCAGGGTACGACCGGCAGCCGCGCGGTAGTCTACGATAGAGCGGGCACGTGTATCGCCGGCGCCTATCGGGAATTTCCTCAGTATTTTCCGAAGCCCGGATGGGTAGAGCATGACCCCGACGAGATATGGGCGAGCGTGCGGCGTACGGTTCAGGCTGTTTTGAGAAAAGTTCCGCCGCGATCGATCGCTGGCGTAGGTATTACGAATCAGCGCGAGACGACGGTGGTCTGGAGTCGAACGACCGGCCGGCCTGTCCATAACGCGGTCGTGTGGCAGTGCAGGCGGACAGCCGAACGGTGCGCATCATTGAAGAGAAAGGGTAAGGGCCCGTTCATCAGGAGAAGAACGGGCCTCCCTATTGACGCGTACTTTTCGGCGACAAAGATCGAATGGATCCTGCGGAATGCGCGGGGCGCGTTCTCAAAAGCAGAAAGGGGAGATCTCTGTTTCGGCACGACCGATTCATGGATCCTCTGGAAATTGACCGGCGGGAAGGTCCACGCGACCGACCGGACCAACGCTTCCCGCACGATGCTCTTTAATATCGATACATTGCGCTGGGATAAAGAACTGCTTAAGATCTTTAAGGTCCCGGAGAAGATACTCCCCGAAGTTAAGCCTTCGTCCGGTGTTTTCGGAAGAACGGTAAAAATAGGGAATCTGCCGTCAGGGATACCGATAGCGGGGATCGCCGGCGATCAGCAGGCCGCGCTTTTCGGCCAGGCATGTTTTGAGCCCGGCACGATGAAGAATACCTACGGTACCGGCTGTTTTGTTCTTCTGAATACCGGCAAAAAACGCGCTCTTTCAAAACACGGGCTTATCACGACACTGGGATGTTCGGTCGACGGCAAGCCCGTTTATGTGCTTGAGGGCGCGGTCTTTGTCGCGGGTTCGGCGGTCCAGTGGCTCAGGGACGGCTTGAAGCTCCTTTCGAGCGCGTCAGAATCTGAAGGTATGGCGCGGTCGGTGAAGAACACCGCGGGCGTCTATTTTGTTCCCGCGCTGGTCGGACTCGGCGCGCCCTACTGGGACCAGCATGCCCGCGGGGCGATTTTCGGGATCACCCGGGGGACGACGCGCGGCCATATCGTCAGGGCCGCGCTTGAAGCGATGTGTTACCGGACAAAAGACGTTCTTCTGGCGATGCGGAAAGATTCAGGGCTCAGGGTCCGGGAACTCAAAGTGGACGGCGGCGCGGTCGCGAATGATCTTCTCTGCCAGTTCCAGGCGGATATAACCGGCGTCGATGTCGTACGGCCGAAAGTTATCGAGACGACGTCGCGCGGAGCGGCGTATTTAGCCGGACTTGCTGTCGGGTATTGGAAGAGCGCGGCTACAATAAAGAAGATCTGGAAGAGAGACAGGGTATTCAGCCCGAAGATGCCGGCACAAGAGGCGCGGCGTTTGTACGCGGGGTGGCTTGACGCGGTGGGGAGGACGTTGGTGGATGGCAGAGTAAATTCTTCGTCATTGCGAGCGAAGCCCTGAGCCCTTCGACGCTGCTCAGGATGATTCGAAGGATGATGAGCAAGCACTGAGCCTGTCGAAGTGCCTGTCGAATCACTTGTTGAAGGGCGAAGCGAAGCAATCTTTGTCAGAATTACCAAAAAGCGGGATTGCTTCGTCGCTTTCTGTCAGAGGAGGACACGGCGCTCCTCGCAATGACGGATTTGGATGAACTGGGTGGCGATCATTGAACAGGATCTTCACCGTTCACCGTAAACCGTTAACCTTAAACCTAAACTATGACCCCATACGATATAATAATAATCGGCGGCGGAGTCGTCGGATGCGCCATCGCGCGGGATCTTTCCCGGTATAAGCTCCGCATCGCGGTGCTTGAGAAGGAAGAAGAGCTCGCCTTCGGCGTTTCAAAATCGAACAGCGGTATTGTCCACCCCGGAACTCAGAATCCTCCCGGCTCGCTCAAGGGCAGATTGTGTGTTCGGGGAAATCTTTTAACGAGAAAGATCTGCGGCGAGCTCGGCGTTGACTTCAAGCAGGTCGGCGAGCTGATCGTTATCTTTGACAAGGATAAGATGCGCCGCTTGAAGCGCCTTAAGAAAGAAGCGGAAGCGCTCGGCGTCCCCCGGCTTTCGATCGTCGACGCGGCATGGTTAAAGAGAAGAGAGCCGAACTTAAATCCGAAAGCGGCCGCCGCGCTCTACGCGCCGACCGCGGGTATCGTGAGCCCGTACCGGCTTGTGTACGATCTTTCGGAGAACGCCGCGGCCAACGGCGCCAGGTTTTGTACGCTGGCCAAAGTCGAAGCCATTACCCGGATCCCAGGCCGCGCCGCGCGTTTCGAGATATCGACAGCGCGCGGTATTTTCAAGTCCCGGTATGTCATAAACGCCGCCGGCCTCTTTGCCGATGAAGTGTCGTCAATGGTAGGCGTCGACGATTTTCGAATACGCCCCCGAAAAGGGGAGGAGTTCATTCTCGACAAAAAGCGTGAGCTCTTGACGAACCATCTGCTCTTTCCGCTGCCGACTGAGACCTCGAAGGGCGTTCTCGTTATTAAAACATCCGACGGAAATCCGATGATCGGCCCGACCGCCGAGGAGATCGACGATAAAGAGGATCACGCGACTACGGATCGCGGCCTCAGGAACGTGCTTGAATCGGTGCGGCAGATGATCCCCTCGATCTCCGAAAAAGACATTATCGCCTATTTCGCGGGTTTGCGCCCTGCCGCCGGGAATGATTTTATCATCAGAAGTGAAACAAAGGTTCCGGGATTCATCAATGTCGCGGGAATACAATCGCCCGGCCTGACAGCGGCCCCCGCTATCGCGGTTATGGTCAGGGGGCTTTTGCGTGAGGCCGGGTTACCGTTCGTGAAGAAGACTCTCTTTCATCGGCACCGTCCGAAAACCGTACATCTTTTTTCGATCCCGCTGGCGCGAACAAAACAACTCATCAAAAAAGACGCCGACTACGGCGATATCGTCTGCCGGTGCGAGATGGTGTCGGCAAAAGAGGTATCCGACGCGATACGCCGCGGGGCGCGGACGCTCGATGGGGTAAAGTTCAGGACGCGCGCACAAGCCGGCAGGTGTCACGGAAGCTTTTGTACGGGAAGGGTTATGAAAATGCTTGCCGAGCTCTCCAGAAGACCGATAACGGAGATCACCAAGCGCGGCCCGGGATCCGAGGTCATAAAGGCGGACAGAAACAATGGTTGAGCGTGAACTGGTGATCGTAGGAGGGGGGCCGGCCGGGATGGCGGCCGCGCTCGAGGCGTATAAGAGCGGCGCGCGGGATATCCTGCTTCTTGAGCGGGACCGGTGCCTGGGCGGCATCCTCAACCAGTGTATTCATACCGGGTTTGGAATAGAGTACTTTAAAGAAGTGCTCACCGGCCCGGAATATGCCGGCCGTTTCATAAAAAAGATCGAAAAGATCCCCGCGATAGAGGTCAGCCTCCGGTCGTTCGTCGTGCGCTTGACCAGCGAGAAGGCCCTTACCTATATTAAGCCGGGGGTCCTGACTGAGGTGCGGGCAAGAGCGCTTATTACGGCGACCGGCTGCAGGGAGAAGACCCGCGAGATGGTCCACATAGCCGGAACGCGGCCCGCCGGGATCTTTTCCGCGGGGCTCGCGCAGAAGCTGATCAATATTGAAGGGCTTTTGCCGGGCAGATCGGTGGTTATCGTGGGATCCGGCGACATCGGGCTTATCATGGCGCGGCGGTTTCTGCTTGAAGGAGCCGATGTGAAAGCCGTTGTTGAGATCACCGGCGAAACCAGGGGGCTTACCCGGAATGTCGCGCAGTGTGTCGAAGATTTCGGGATACCGATCCGTTTTAATCATAAGATAGCCCGGATCTTCGGAAATGACCGGGTTGAGGCGGTCGGCGTTGTCCGTGTCGACGGAAGCGGCAATGATGTTCCCGATTCCGAGATCCGGATACCGTGCGATACGGTATTGATGTCGGTCGGGCTTATTCCTGAGAACGAACTTATAGAGATGGCGGGCGTTGCGCTTGATCCCGCGACGAACGGTCCGGCGTCGGGCGCGTTGAATGTGACGTCGGTGCCCGGGCTATTTGTCTGCGGCAACTCTTTTAAAGTGTACGATATCGTTGACTCGGTATCCCGCGACTCGGAAGCGGCGGGACGGCTCGCGTTCGAATACCTCAAAGGGATACAATGAATAAAAAGATCACCTGTATAGAGTGCCCGAAAGGGTGCGTCCTGAGGATAACAGCGAAGGACCGCTCCGTATTGAAAGTCATCGGGCACGAATGTCCGAAGGGCGAGAAGTACGCCTCCGCCGAGATCGAAAATCCCGTAAGGATCCTGACGTCGACGGTGAGAGCTTCCGGGTTGTCGCTTGCGATGATCCCGGTGCGGACCGACCGCCCGATCCCGAAAGGGAGAATCTTTGAAGCGATGGAAGTAATAAAGAGAGCGAAAATTTCAAAGCCTGTGAAGATAGGCGTCGTCATCATAAAAAATATTCTTGGCCTCGATGTTAATGTGATCGCTACACGTGACTGTTATTGAAAAGCCCCGCAATGACGGAGAGATCGTTGATACCATAAGCAATCTGCATTTTTCCGTCGGATAACATGAATAAAATATTTAAATAAAATATTCCCGGCTGCAAGAAAAATTATTTTTTGAAATAAATGCCGTTGTGCTCTTGCATTATGTAAATTTATAAGGCATATTCTTTTAAAGGAAGTTTTTTAGAATATATTTTATTAATCAAAGATTGAAAGGAGGTGAATTATGGTAGCGAAAAAAAAGAAAGCGGCAAAAAAGAAAGTAGCGAAGAAGAAGAAAAAATAACGCCGCTGCTTTTCCGCAGAAAATAATATTGCAACGATAGGTCATTCTATCCGTAGCAAATCTAAAAGGGGATACTCGAATATCGGGTGTCCCTTTTTAGGTTATGGGGGATTTTGTAGCGCTCATTTAGTATCTTGTATCTCGCTCTGCCCTATGCGCACTGCCTAATTATTACGCGTAATCAAATTTATGCGGCAATCCTTGAAAGATCAGGTGTCATGTTGTATAATAAAATACGTTGCAGGGAAGCGGCGCAGGGAACACCCGTAGTAGACAGATGTAGCGTTGAGTGATATGCCAATCGTAGCGTATATAATAGGTAAGCAATGCCGCAAAAACGCGGGATTGCTTTCTACTTTTAAGGGGAGGATGCTGTGCGGACAGAGACAGTGCCGGATCGTCAGGCTGAGAGGAAACGGGAAATGACCGCGAAGACCGGTTTTGACAACAAAAAATATCTGAAAGAACAAACAAAGGCGATACTTGACCGGGTACGTCAGTTCGACGGTAAGCTGTATCTTGAATTCGGCGGTAAGGTCACGTATGACTATCACGCCTCGAGGGTTCTGCCCGGATTCGCTCCGAACGTAAAGATGCAGCTGCTCGAGAAGCTGAAAGACGAAGCCGATATCATACTATGCATTTACGCGGGGGATATCGAGCGGCGGAAAGTGCGGGCCGATTTCGGGATTACCTACGATACCGACGCTTTGAGGATGATCGACGAGCTGCGCGACCGGGGGTTGAATATTGCCGCGGTGGTGATCACCCGCTTTGAGGAACAATCATCGGCGAAGATCTTTAAGAATAAGCTTGAGCGCCGCGGGATCAAGGTGTATACGCATCGCTTCACGAAAGGGTATCCGACCGATATCGACGCGATCGTCAGCGATGAGGGGTATGGGGCAAATGAGCATATCGCGACGAACAAGCCGCTTGTTATCGTCACCGGTCCCGGGCCCGGCAGCGGGAAGCTCGCCACCTGCCTTTCGCAATTATACCACGACCATAAGAAAGGCGTTCATTCCGGATACGCCAAATTCGAGACGTTCCCGATCTGGAGCATTCCGCTGAAGCATCCGGTGAACGTGGCGTATGAGTCGGCAACGGCCGACCTGCGCGATTTTAATATGATAGATCCGTTCCACCTCGAGACATACAACAAGAGCGCGATCAATTATAACCGCGACGTGGAGATATTCCCCGTTCTCAAGAGGATCCTCCAAAAGATAATGGGGGAGGAGCTCGTGTATAAGTCGCCGACCGACATGGGCGTCAACCGAGCCGGATTCGGGATCGTCAATGACGCGGTCGTGCAGGAAGCCGCGAAACAGGAGATCATACGAAGGTATTATAAATACGCCTGTGAATACGCGCTCGGGTTCGCTGACGCCGAAACGGTAGAGCGCGCGCTCCTGATCGTCGAGGAGATCGGCATGAGGCCTGAGGACAGGGTTGTTGTACAGCCCGCCAAACAGGCCTCGATCGATTGTGAGCAGGCGGGTAAAGGCAACAAGGGCGTCTTCTGCGGCGCGGCTATACAGCTGCCGGACGGGACGATCATAACGGGAAAGAATTCCCCTTTGATGCACGCCGCTTCAAGTGTCATCCTGAATGCGGTAAAGACGCTCGCTGAGCTCCCGGACGCGATACACGTCCTGTCGCCGTCTATTATCGAGTCCATCGGAACGCTGAAGAAGAACATATTGAAGAAGAAGACGATAAGTCTCGACGTGGAAGAGACGCTCATCGCGCTCAGTATAAGCGCCGCGTCGAACCCGACCGCCGCCGCGGCGATGGAGAGGCTGAAAAGCTTGCGCGGCTGTGAGGTGCACCTGAGCCATATGCCGACGTCCGGCGATGAGGCGGGACTGCGCAAGCTCGGGGTTAATCTTACCAGTGAATCGGTTTTTGCTACGGACGCGCTTTTTGACGCGTAGAACAGTAGTTTGCGGGGACACTCTTAAAGGAGGTATTGTTATGAGCGGTTTTTTTGGAGTCGTATCAAAAGATAATTGCGCGCAGACGCTTCTCTACGGCACCGATTACCATACCCATCTCGGTACGGAGTACGGCGGCATGGCCGTACTCGGCGATGATTTTGTCCGCCAGATACACAGTATTACGCAGAGCCAGTTCAAGTCGAAATTTTTTGACGATATCAAACGCATGAAAGGAAACAAGGGGATCGGTGTTATCAGCGATTCTGATGAACAGCCTATTTACCTGAATTCAAAATTCGGCCCTTTCTGCCTGGTGATGACGGGGCTGATAGAGAATAGAGACGAGTTAGCGCGCGATCTTATGAATAAAGGGATGTCGTTCAGCGAAGTGAACAACGGTTCGGTCAATTCCGTGGAGCTGATAGCAAAGCTGATAAGCTGCGGGAAGGACCTTATTGACGGAATAGAACGGATGTTCGAAGTCATACAAGGGTCCTGCTCGCTGCTTCTTCTTCATAAAGACGGTCTGTACGCGGCACGGGACCGGCTGGGCTATACGCCGGTCGTTCTCGGCAAGAGTGGCGATGCCTGGGCGGTGACTTCCGAAACGAACGCTTTCCCGAATACGGGGTTCGAGATCGAGAAATACCTTTTGCCCGGCGAGATCATTCTTTTGAACGAGGACGGGCTTGTCCAGCGTAAGCCCGGCACGAACAATTCCCAGATCTGCGCGTTTCTTTGGATATATACCGGTTTTCCGGCTTCAAGCTACGAGGGGATGAGCGTCGAGGTGTCGCGCGAGCGGTCGGGAGCTTTTCTGGCGAAACGCGATACCGATATAGAGGTAGACGTTGTATCGGGAGTTCCTGATTCAGGGACGGCGCACGCCATCGGGTACGCGATGGAATCCGGCAAGCCGTTCAGGCGGCCTCTTATTAAATACACGCCGGGGTATGGCCGTAGTTATACGCCTCCTTCCCAGGAGATGCGCGACCTGATCGCCAAAATGAAGCTCGTTCCGGTCAGGGAGATCATTAAGGATAACAGGATCGTTGTCTGCGACGACTCGATCGTGCGGGGCACGCAGCTGAAGAATTTTACCGTAAAGAAGCTTTGGGAATGCGGCGCGAAAGAAGTCCACGTCCGCCCGGCCTGCCCGCCGCTCATGTTTCCCTGCAGGTTCTGTCTCTCCACCAGAAGCATCCATGAGCTCGTCGCGCGCAAGGCCATCAGGGCGATCGAGAGCAAGGATATTGACGATGTTTCCGAGTATACCGATTCGACGACCGATAAGTATAAGAAGATGATCGAGTGGATCGCCAGAGACCTCACGCTGACCACGCTCAGATACCAGACGGTCGATGATATGGTACGCGCGATCGGCCTGCCGAAAGAGAAGCTCTGCCTCTATTGCTGGACCGGAACGTGTCCCGGTTCGTGTTCGAAGCCGGCATGCGAGTCGGAACGCGCGCAGTCGCCGAATAGGGTGAAGGGTAAAAGCACATAGGGCATTTCGTATCTAGTATCTAGTTAAAGAAATTGACTATAGTCCATATAGAAGATCCGAGCTCCTAAATTCGGTATGCCAGATATCCCGCAGTGGCGGGATCCCGCAAACCTTTTACAATTGGGCGGGACAAGATACCGGATACTAGATACAAACTTCGCCATACGATATACGGCCAACGACTACCCATACACCGTTCCCTGCTATGAACATACCCTTGGGCACGGCCATCACGACCACCTGAAGTGCGTCAGGTGCGGAACAATATTCGACTTTTACGAGCGCCGGATCGACGAGAAACAGAAAGAAGTATGCGGTAAGAACGGATTTACGATGCTCTGGCACGTGCATGTCATCGGCGGCTACTGTAAAAAATGCGGCAGGACTAACCGGCCGCGTCAGCGAAAACCGAAGCCGGGCGAACAGCAAAGAGATAGAGGACGGAGATCATGGCGTTAAGAGAAAAAAGAACGATCCAGCCGGATGAGGCGCCCGGCGCTAAGAGGATACTTCTTGTCGGCAGCCCGAACGTGGGGAAGAGCGCCATTTTCAATAGTCTGACCGGCAGCTACGTGACCGTCAGCAATTATCCGGGAACGACCGTCGATATCGCGGCCGGAAAGCTGAAGATCGGCCCTCACCACCAGTTTTCAGTCATCGATATGCCCGGCATGTATTCGCTGCGGCCGATCACCGCCGAGGAGAATGTCTCCCGAAAGCTCCTCTTCGGGGAGCGGCCGGATGTCGTGCTCCATATCGTTGACGCGAAGAATCTGGAGAGGATGCTGCCGATGACATTCCAGCTTATCGAAACGGGCCTTCCGGTCATTCTGGTGCTGAACCTGTACGATGAGCTGAAGGCGCGCGGCATGCAGCTGCATATTGCCCACCTCGAGCACGATCTGGGGATCCCGGTCGTCGAGACGGTCGCCGTCAGCGGGCTCGGGATCGATAACCTCAGCTCCCGGATCGTCGAAGTCATCGAGGATCGGTACCGCTACAATACCATCGAAATACAGTATCCGGTGAACGTTGAGGAGAAGATCGCGGAGATCTGCGGGCATCTCCGGGAGGAGTACTCGGTATCAAAGAGGACGCTGGCAACTCTTCTCCTGGCGCGGGATCAGACGGTTATAGAGATGGTGAAGAAGGAATCCGGTTTCGGGAAAATAGAGGATATCATCCGTGAAACCTCGGATCAGGATATGCTGTATGCGATATCGCAGGAACGGCAGCGGATCACGCGCGAGATCGTTACCGAGCGTGTCGTGCTTGATGAGGAGAAAAGGCGCGGAGCCTGGAAGGAAAAACTGAGTCAGATCATGGTCCATCCGGTCTGGGGGATCCCGATCCTGGCGGCGGTTCTATGGTTCGGCGTCTATAAGTTTGTCGGGGAGTTCGGCGCCGGTACTCTGGTCGACCTTATTGAGACCAATTTCGAGACGTACGTGAATCCGAGAGTCGACGTCGCTTGCCGCGCTCTCTTCGGCAGCAGCGTCTTTTTCGATCTTATCGCCGGTGAGTACGGGATTATTACGCTCGGGGTACGGTACGCGATCGCGATCATCTTTCCGATCGTGGCGACGTTCTTTATCGCCTTTTCGATCATTGAGGACACCGGGTATCTGCCGCGGCTCGCCATGCTTGTTGACAGGGTTTTCAAGAAGATCGGGTTAAGTGGAAGGGCGATCATTCCGCTGACGCTGGGATTCGGCTGCGATACGATGGCGACGATCGTGACGAGAACCCTTGAATCGACGAAGGAGCGCGTCATCGCCACCTTCCTTTTATCGCTGGTCATTCCGTGCTCAGCTCAGCTGGGCGTTCTGCTGGGGCTTATGACGGGGAATCCCGTGATGCTCCTCATTTGGAGTGTGACCATATTCACCGTCTTTGTCTTCGCCGGTTTTCTGGCGAAACAGCTTGTGAAAGGCGAGGAGACCGGTTTCTTCATGGAGCTGCCGCCCTTGCGGATGCCGAGTTTTATGAATGTCTTTACCAAGACATATACGCGCATGATCTGGTACTTTAAAGAGGTCATCCCGATCTTTATGCTGGCGAGCGTCGCCATCTGGTTTGGGAAGATAACCGGTATATTCGATCTTCTGGTCCGTGTGATGGCTTATCCGGTCAAATGGGCCGGTATCCCGGAAGCGGCGAGTCCCGCATTTTTATACGGGTTCTTCAGGCGCGATTTCGGCGCCGCGGGCCTTTTTGATCTTGCCAAGAACGGAGGATTGACCGGTAACGGCCTGCTCGTCTCGGCTGTCGTGCTGACGCTCTTTGTTCCGTGCGTCGCCCAGTTTGCCGTGATGTGGAAAGAGCGCGGAAAGATGACAGCTATCGGCATGGCGCTCTTCATATTTCCATTCGCGTTCTTTGTCGGATTCTTGCTGAATGTTCTCTTGAATGTTTTTGGGGTCAGACTTTAAAATGTCACAAGACACAAGTCACATGTCACAGGTCAGCCACAAGACTTGTGACAACTTGTGACTTGTGACTCATAAGAGGTATTAACCAATGCGCTGCCCGTTCTGCTGGTATGAATTTGATGAAAAAGCGGCCGGCAAGTCATGCGCGGGATGTTCGCTCTTCGGCGGATGCGAAATGATAAAATGTCCCCGCTGCGGATATGAATCGCCCCGGGAGCCCGGTTGGATCAAGCGCCTGAGCCGTTTATTCCAAAGGAGGAAACAAGGATGAATATTTCTGACAGGGCGCAGGAAGTCCTGGAAAAGTACTGGATAAAGAATAGAGAAGAGAAGAAATTCTGGAAGATGATGATCATTTTCGACGACCCGGTTGTTGACGAGCTGACCAAGTCAGGCTTTGGAAAGGATGAAAGCGGCTCCCTGAAACTGACTCAGAAAGGATGGGATGAAGCTCACAATTGTATCAGGCGGCATCGCCTGGCCGAGTGCCTTATGTCGAACGTGTTCGATATAAAGAAAAACAAGATTCACGAACTCGGGTGTAAGTTCGAGCACGCGCTTCAGCGGGATGTCGAGGAGAACATCTGTACGCTGCTTGGCCACCCGGACCGATGTCCTCACGGGAAGCCTATTCCCAAAGGGCCCTGCTGCCGGAGCAATAAGCGGGATCCCCGGAGGCTGGTATTGTCGTTGGCCGAGTGTGACGTAAAGGACCGGGGGAAGATCATGTATGTTAAGACCGACCGGAGGGATGTCATGAACAAACTGACATCGATGGGGATCCTGCCGGGTTTAACGATCAAACTTCTGCGAAAGAGTCCGGCATTTCTCTTTCAGTTGGGCGAAAGCCAGTTCGCCATCGACAAGAATCTCGCTGGAAATATTCATGTGAAGATATTGCGATAGAGCATAGCGCAAAACGCATAGGGCATAGTAGTCCACAGTCGACAGTCCATAGTCCACAGAAAGTGCAAAGAGCAAAGGGCAAAGAGCATTGAGGACACAGCCAATAGCTGTCATTGCGAGGAATCCCGCGAAGCGGGATGACGAAGCAATCTCTGTCAGAATTACCAAAAAAAGACCCTCGCTCCGTCCTTCGACAAGCTCAGGACTACGCCCTTCGACAAGCTCAGGGCTCCGCCCTGGAGATTGCTTTCCCGCCGGTCGCCCTAAAGGGCTCGGCGGGACCCCGCTAAGGAGCAAAGCGACGCCCGGCGGGGCGCTGACGGTGCTCGCAATGACGGTGTTTTCCGCAGTACTCCTCGCACTGTCCGGCTGCGTCATGATGACCGGAGACGCTCCGGCCGAGTACAAAGAGACAAGACTCTATTACGGAACGTATGTTACGATTCGTTGTTTGTATGGCGAAGGAACGCCTATTTCCGGGATAATCGCGCGATGCTGGGATGAGGCCGGACGGATACAGACGGCGATGGATGTCAGATCGGCATCGGGAGATGTCGGAAGGATCAACGCCTCCGGAGGTCTCGGCGTACGGGTCGGAAGCGGCGTGTATGGCCTCCTTAAGGATTCTATAGAATTTTCACGCCTGACCGGCGGGGCGTTCGACGTAACGGTCTATCCGCTTGTAGAGGTATGGAGAACGGCCGCGCGGGACAACCGCCTTCCCGATAAAGCCGTATTGGAAGAGGCTAAAAGCAAGATCGGATATCAGTACGTTCATCTCGGCGGGGACAATACGGTTACTTTGAGAAAAAGCGGTATGAAGATCGATCTTGGCGCGATCGCGAAAGGGTACGCCGTTGACCGTATCGCTCGGATACTTTCGGCCGGCGGCATAGAGAACTTTCTGGTCGACGCCGGAGGCGACATCTTCTGCCGGGGGAAGAACAGTTCCGGGAGCGATTGGAATGTGGGGATCCGCGATCCGATCAAGGCCGGCGGTCTGATCGGATCGATACGAATAAGCGGCGCCGCCGTGACGACGTCCGGCGACTACGAGCGGTTTTACCGTATTGACGGGGAACGATTTTCTCATATCTTAAACCCCGCGACAGGCTATCCCGGCCGTACGGTTATCAGCGCGACGGTCATAGCGAAGACCGCCGAAGAGGCGGACGCGCTCGCTACGGCGCTCTGCGCGCTCGAGGGTGAGGAGGGGATACGGTTGACGGAAAAGATCGATGACGTTGAAGCGATGGTGATCGAAAAGGCGGATGGAGAGCTCAGGATGCTCACTACGGAAGGGTTTCCGGACATTAAACGCAAACAGTAAGTCAGGTATTAGGTTCGGGGTGTGAGTTAGAGGGATTTTCTTGTAGACCTCTCACCTCATACCTCGCACCTCAAGCCTAATCCCATTAAACATTTGACACCGCCTATCCCATGCTATAGTATAATATATGCCATTGCCGTAGCGTGCAGCCGAAAAACCCGGCCGCCTTGAAGCTGCAGGTTCTAAAAGACAGTTGAATGCGCGGCTTTTCCATCCGAATACGCCGCTTGAGATCATCCATGGATATCATTACGTCAATAGCGATCTGGGGCTTCTGTACGAGCTTAACGGTGGTCCTTTATTTCGTAGAACTGTTCCTTACCATCATCCTCTTTCCGTTCGATACAAAGCGGAAGATCATTCACGCGCAGTGTTTCTGGTGGGCGGATACGATCATCGCGATGAACCCATACTGGAAGGTCCGGGTACAGGGTTTGGAGAACATAGATAAGAGGAAAACGTATGTGATCGTCGCCAATCACCAGAGTATGGCCGATATTATCGTTCTTTACAAAACGAGGATGCAGTTCAAGTGGGTAGCGAAAGAGAGCCTCTTCAAGGTACCGTTCGTCGGATGGTGCCTCTCGCTTTCAAAACATATCAAGCTTGCGCGCGGTGAGCTCGGGAGCATAAAGAAGGTCTATCGAGCCGCGGCGAAGTGGCTCCGGAACGACGTCTCGGTGTTGTTCTTCCCGGAAGGCACCAGGAGCAAGACCGATCAGATGAATAAATTCCAGAACGGGGCGTTCAAGCTTGCGATAAAAGAGAAGCGAGCGGTCCTCCCGATCTCCATCGAGGGGACCGGGGACGCTATACCGAAGGGGAGTTGGATCTTCAAGACAAAAGTGTTTGGCACGCTGACGGTACTGCCGGCTATTGAGACGAAGGATCTGGCGCCGGGCGATTTCGCGTCATTGCGTGATGATGTATTCCAACGGCTTCAGAGCGCGCGGGATAATGTTCCGGCCGATCGGTTACCGGACGCGTCCGTTTGAACACAACGATATACAGGTGAGGATATGGCGATACAAAATATAACGATCGATATTATCGCGAAATTGATCGAAGGGACCGTTGAGGGTGACGGCGCGGTCAAGATCAGCGGGTTAAGCGGCGTAGAGAGCGCGAAGCCCGGCGACCTGACCTTCGCGACCGATGAGAAAAAATTAGATATCGCCGAGGCGAGCGGTGCCTCATGCGTATTGACCGGATTCGATGTCCGAAAGTCCTCCGCGAAGACGCTGGTGCGGGTCAAAAACCCAAAGCTCGGCTTCCTGATGCTTTTCAACAAATTTAATCCTCCGGAATCGAGGCCGGCGTTCATCCATCCGGCCGCCGTGATCGAACCATCGGTGAAGATGGGAAACAAAGTATGGGTCGGCCCCTGTGTTGTGATCGACCGCGACGTGACGATCGGCGACCATGTGATCATTGAAGCGAATTCAGTGGTCAAGAAGGGGTGTACGATCGGAAACCGCTGCCGGATCCATCCCAATGTTACGTTGTATGAAAAGACCGTGTTGAAGGAGAACGTCATCCTTCACAGCGGCGTTGTCGTGGGTTCCGACGGTTTCGGATACGTCAAAGAGCGCGGCACGGTCTATAAATTTCCCCAGCTGGGGAATGTCGTTATCGAGAAGAACGTCGAGATCGGGTCGAACACCACGATAGACCGGGGCGCGATGGGGAGCACCGTTATCGGCGAGGGGTCGAAGATTGACAACCTTTGTCAGATCGCCCATAACGTACGGATCGGGAAGAACGCGCTGATCGCGGCGCTGTGCGGTATCGCGGGCAGTACCGTGATCAAGGACGATTTCATAATGGGCGGACAGGCCGGCGTAGGCGACAACTTGAAGATCGGCGGCAAAGTAACGCTCAGCGCCCAAGGCGGCATCATCGGGGATGTCGGGGATAACGCGGTCATGGGGGGATTCCCCGCGCGGCCGGCAAGCCAGGCGATGCGGCAATTTGCCGCGATATCGTGGCTCGCGAAGAATATTAAGAAGGTCCGGGCGCTTGTTAGGAACGCGAAGTAACGTTCTAATTTGGACAGTTATGATTGCGCAACGTTATCGAAAAGAAGGCCTCCGGCCGGGCGTTCGACCGCGCCTCGTTCGAATTGAAGATGAAGAGCCAGATCTGATCATGAAAAATACGGAACGCGCGACGATCATTCGATCCAGGGCCCCGAAACTGATAGGTACCGCGCTGCTTTGCGCGGCGCTCTCATCCGGTGTTTCCGGAAGCGCGCTGTCCGAGGGGTCCCATCCCGGCCTTGCGCCGGCCAAAGGGGTATGGTTGACGTGTTTTTCGAAAAAGAGAGTCCTCTTTTCCGATACCGCCGCGCGGGAGTTCATCGCGTTCTGCTCAAAAGCGGATATCAAAGAGGTCTACCTGCAGCTCTACCGGGCTGATAAAGCGTATTACGATTCCTCGATCACGGACCGTTCGGAATACGACAAAATGGCGGCGGCCTTCGGCTCCGATCCGATATTCTTCCTGGCAAAAGAAGCCGATCGCAAAGGTATCAAGGTCTACGCCTGGATTAACGTGCTCTGCGTCGCGAAGAACGAAACATCGACCGTTCTAAAAAAGTTCGGGAAGTCCGTTCTCACCATGGACCAGCGCCAGCGGCCGTCGATGCGCGGTGAAAAGACCGACCGGTCGGACCGATTCTATCTCCGGGACGAACAGATCTTTCTTGAACCGGGCGACCCGCGTGTCGTGGAGTACGCGGTTTCGATCGTCGATGAGGTGCTGAAGCGATATCCGATGCTCAACGGGGTGCACCTTGATTATATCAGATATCCGCATCCGGTCCCGTATATTCCGGACTCCCGTTTTCTGACGCACGGGATCTCATACGGGTACGGGAAGAAAAATGTCGAGCGCTTTAGCGCGAAGACAGGCCTCGATCCGCTCACGATGAAGTTTTCACCGGCGAACGCTCTTCTTTGGGATAACTGGAAGCGGGATCAGGTGACCGCGCTTGTCACGGCGATATCGAAGCGCGTTCGGGAACGATCCAGCCGCTACGAAGTGTCGTGCGCTGTCCTCCCGTCGCCTGAGCGCGCGTACCTGGCGGCGTACCAGGATTGGCCGCTCTGGCTCTCCCGCGGTATCGTCGATTCGGTTGTTTTGATGAATTACACGATCGATAACAGGCTCGCCGGAGAGATCCTCCGCTCAGCGCTCGCTCACCGGGGGAAAGGCGCTGTTCTCGCGGGGATGGGCGTTTTTCTGGTTAAAGATCCGGCGGCATTTGCCGAACAGTATGAAGTATTTGCCGGTACCGATCCGGACGGGATCGTCTTCTTCTCCTATGATGAGCTCGCCGCGATGGGGGATCCGGCGGTCGAAATGATAACAGGGGGACTTCGCGATGAGTGAGACGATGAATAGCGTAAGCTTATTCACCGAGTATGACATTCACCTCTTCAGAGAAGGGGCCCACCGGAAGATCTACGAGAAACTGGGCGCGCACCTGATGAAGGCGAACGGCCTGTCAGGCGCCTATTTCGCGGTCTGGGCGCCGAATGCCGAACGTGTCTCGGTCGTCGGGGAATTTAACGGCTGGAACACCGAAGCGCGCCCGCTCAGGGCCCGCTGGGATTCGTCGGGGATCTGGGAAGGTTTTATTCCGAATGTCAAACAGGGCGCGCTGTACAAATATCATATAGTGTCGAAACACAACGGGTATCGGGTAAACAAAGGCGACCCGTACGCGTTCTATTGGGAGGCCCCGCCGGAAAAAGCTTCCCGCGTGTGGGATC
Source organism: Candidatus Omnitrophota bacterium (assembly GCA_043825275.1). Taxonomy (GTDB): domain Bacteria; phylum Omnitrophota; class Gorgyraeia; order 2-01-FULL-45-10; family JBDRSA01; genus JBDRSA01. The sequence goes on along the minus strand of JBDRSA010000062.1, from coordinate 6,801 downwards.
TCGCCTATAAATGGAATGATGCCGAATGGATGGCGGATCGCGCCCGGCGCAACGAACTGACCTCGCCGGTCTCGGTCTATGAGGTCCATCTCGGCTCGTGGCGGCGGGTCCCCGAAGAGAACAACAGATTCCTTACGTACCGGGAGATGGCCGATCGGCTGCCGGAATATGCCGCTTCGATGGGTTTTACCCATGTCGAATTTCTCCCCGTGATGGAACACCCGTTCTACGGGTCCTGGGGGTATCAGACGGTCGGGTATTTCGCGCCGACAAGCCGGTACGGGACGCCGCAGGATCTTATGTATTTGATCGACCGTCTCCATCACAAGGGGATCGGCGTTATCGTCGACTGGGTACCCTCCCATTTCCCGTCCGACGAACATGGGCTCATTTACTATGACGGTACGAATCTCTACGAACACGCCGATCCGCGGAAGGGGTTCCATCAGGAGTGGAAGAGCTACATTTTTAACTACGGACGGAACGAAGTCCGGGGTTTTCTCATTAACAGCGCTCTCTTCTGGTTCGACCGGTACCACATCGACGGTATCCGGGTCGACGCGGTCGCGTCGATGTTGTATCTCGACTACGCCCGCAAGTACGGCGAGTGGTCGCCGAACGAGAGCGGCGGAAAAGAGAATGTCGAAGCGGTCGATTTCCTGAAAAAACTGAACGAAGCGGTTTACGCGCGGTTCCCGGATGTCCAGATGGTCGCCGAGGAGTCGACCGCCTGGCCGATGGTTTCCCGGCCGACCTATGCCGGCGGGCTCGGTTTCGGCATGAAATGGAATATGGGATGGATGCACGATATCCTGGAATATTTTTCCGAAGATTCGATCCACCGAAGATATCACCACGACCGTCTCACCTTCAGCATATGGTACGCGTTCTATGAGAATTTCGTGCTGCCGTTCTCCCACGATGAGGTGGTCCACGGAAAAGGGTCGCTTTTGAATAAGATGCCGGGAGACGAATGGCAGAAGTTCGCGAACCTCAGGCTTTTATTGGGGTACATGTACAGCCACCCGGGAAAGAAGCTCCTCTTTATGGGGGATGAGATCGGCCAGTGGAACGAGTGGGACCACGAAGCGAGCGTTGACTGGCATCTTCTGGAAAACCCGCTCCATCAGGGGATCAACAGCTGGGTGCGGGACCTGAACGTTTTTTACCGGGAGAATCCCGCGCTGTATGAACTCGATTGCGAGTCGGCGGGGTTCCGGTGGGTCGATTTCAGCGATCGGGACGCGAGCGTTGTGAGTTTTATCAGAAAAGGGAAGACGACCGAAGAAGTTCTTCTGATCGCGCTCAACGGTACGCCGGTCCCGAGGAGCGGTTACCGGATCGGTGTGCCGCTTGCGGGTACCTGGAACGAGGTCCTGAACAGCGACGCGAAAACGTACGGCGGCAGCGGCCGGGGGAATCCCGGAAGCATAGCGGCGGACCCGGTCGGCGCCCATGGGATGCCCCAGTCTCTTGAGCTGATATTGCCGCCGCTGGGGATCGTTGTTCTTAAAGGGGCTCCGAAGGTTAAGACCGGAGGGACGGGGAAAAAAGCGAAAAAGTCTCAGCCTAGCCCGTCATTGCGAGCGAAGCGAAGCCTGCCTGCCGGCAGGCAGGCAATCTCCCGAGCGTAGTCCTGAGCCTGTCGAAGGACGAAGCGAGGCTCTCTCTTTTTAGTAATTCTGACTGAGATTGCTTCGTCATCCCGCTTCGCGGGATTCCTCGCAAAGACATGTAGTTGTATTTGCGAGCGCCGTGTCCATCACCTTCGGTGGTGAGACTCCTCGCAAAGGCATAAAGAGTCGGCCAACCGGAAAACTAATATGCGCCACAAGAAAGTACAAGTAGCGCTCTTTGTTCTTATTACGCTTCTCGCTGTCTGCGTAGGACAATACGCCGGAGCCGCGGCCGATATCGCTACTGTTCAATGGAAACGGCTGTCGGATACGGACATAAGCCCGATCGGGAGATCCGCTCTGGCGCTTGATAAGAAGAAGTGGCAGCATGCCGAGACGGGCCATTTCATATATCATTTTGTCGATGCCGACTGGGCCGAGATCGTCTATATCAACGCGGAAGTCTTCTATAGCTGGATCAAAGACATCTTCGGGATACGTAAAGATACGTGGACGAAGAAGGTCCATATTTTTGTCTTTACCGATGAAGCGCGCTGGAATGATTTTAAGGAGAAAGCGCGCGTTACCGCGCACGGTGACGCTTTTACGAGCGGCTGGGAGCTCTTTTTCTACCGGCGGCCGCATGTTCTCACGGCGCGTAAGAGCCTCGCCCATGAGATCACTCACGTCATCGTCTTCAGGTTCCTGGACGGGCCGATCCCGATCTTCCTGAACGAAGGGTTTGCCGAATTCATCAGCATGCGGGCGATCGCGATGCAGGAGCAGGCTTCCGAATACGACCTGAGGGCCGTGAAATTTCTTACGAAAGGCGAATATCTTCCCCTTGAGGAACTCATTGCCGCAAAAACGTATCCGACGTCGAAAGAAGCGCTTATTATTTTTTACCGGGAGAGCGAATTGTTGGTCCGGCACCTCATCCTGAACCATCAAACCGAGAAATTTTATAAACTCCTCCGCTTAGTCTCAAAAGGGCAGACCTTCAAACAGGCGGTAAAGAAGACCTACGAGAAGGACTTTACTTCTTTTGAGAAAGAATTCAAAAAGTACGCGCTGGAAGAATAGAGAAAGGGGGCCGGTATGCTCAGATCAAAAAAGACCGTTACCGGAATAGCGCTCGCGGGAACGATCGCCGGATAAAAGTGAAAAAAAAAGATTACCGGGCAGGATCGTGAAATGAGAAGATTATCGCGTATCGGCAATACGATATCGAAACAGATCGGCAAAGCGATCGGCGATTACAATATGATCGTCGATGGCGACAGGATCCTGGTCGCTGTTTCCGGCGGCAAAGACAGCTTGACGCTTCTTTCGATGCTGGCCGAGCGCCGGAAGTGGGCGCCGGTCTCCTACGAGCTCATCGCCGCGCACATCAAGACCGATTTTGCCTGCGCCTCCTGTGTGCATGAGCGGACGCTTGAGAAATTCTTTACGGATACGGGCGTCCGGTATGTCTTCGATAAGGTCAATGTGCTCGAGGACGACGGAACAACGAGCTGTTTCTGGTGCTCCTGGAATAAACGAAAGGCGCTCTTTGAGACGGCCGAGCGGCTCGGCTGCCGGAAGATCGCGTTCGGCCATCATAAAGACGACATTATCGAGACGACGCTCCTGAACCTCTTCTTCAAAGGGGAGATATCGACGATGAATCCTTATCAGGAGATGTTCAAAGGAGAGATCGTCCTTATCCGCCCGCTCTGCTTTACGGAGGAGGCAGCACTTCGGCAATTTGCCGAAGAGAGCGCCTTCCCCAGCAAGCTTTGCAAATGCCCGTTCGGCAACGTTTCGAACCGGAAGTACATCAAGGAGTTTATCGGCGGTCTCGAGAAGCGGTCTCCCGATGTGAAGACGAACATCTTCAGGAGCATCAGCCGTATTAAGCGAGACTATATCGATTTGAAGGAACCTGCCGCGAGGTCATTATGCTGAAGAAGATCGATCCGACCAAAACTCAGATCTGGAAGAAGCTGGAAGAACACCGTTGTTCCATAAAAGACACGCCGATGAGAAGCATGTTCGCGGCCGAAGACGCGAGTGTCCTCGAGAGAGTGCCGAGCCCTCCGGGCGAGGCCAATGACGAAGACCGGGCCTTAAAGTATACCGCGCGCTTTGAAGATATCTTCGTCGATTATTCGAAAAATATCGTTAATGCTCACACGATGCGCCTGCTCACCGGACTCGCTGAGGAGACCGGCCTGCGTGACGCGATCGAGCAGATGTTTACCGGCGAAAAGATCAATGAAACGGAAGGCCGCGCCGTGCTCCATACCGCGCTGCGCAACCGTTCGAACAGCCCGGTGTTCGTTGACGGGAAGGATATCACCGGGGACGTGAACGCCGTACTGGCGAAGATGGAGCGTTTCTCAGGTGATGTTATCTCGGGCGCCTGGAAGGGGTATACGGGTGAGCCAATACGGGATATAGTTAATATAGGGATCGGCGGATCGGACCTCGGGCCCGTCATGGTGACCGAAGCCCTGACCTCGTACAAGAAACCGCGTATAAACGCTCATTTTGTTTCCAATGTTGACGGAACCCAGATCGCGGAGGCCTTAAAGAAGCTTCGTCCCGAAACGACGCTCTTTACGATATCGTCAAAGACCTTTACGACGCTTGAGACCATGGCGAACGCTTGTACGGCCCGGCGGTGGTTTCTCGAGACCGCCAAAGACCCGAAAAACATCGAGAAGCATTTTGTCGCGGTATCGACGAACGCGAAGGCGGTCGCTGCATTCGGGATCCATCCGGACAACATGTTCGTCTTCTGGGACTGGGTCGGCGGGCGGTACTCTCTCTGGTCGGCGATCGGGCTTTCGATCGCCTGCGCGGTCGGTTTTGAGAATTTTATCGGGCTTCTTGAAGGGGCGCACGCGATGGACCGCCATTTCAGAGAGACGCCGTTCGCGAAGAACATACCCGTTATTCTGGCGCTTCTCGGTATCTGGAATACCGATTTTTTAGGAGCGGAGACCGAGGCGATCCTTCCGTATGACCAGTACCTGCACCGGTTTCCCGCGTACCTGCAGCAGGGGAATATGGAATCGAACGGTAAATGCGTCGACCGGAGCGGCAGCGTTGTAACCTATCCGACCGGGCCGATCATCTGGGGCGAACCCGGAACGAACGGCCAGCACGCGTTCTACCAGCTGATACACCAGGGAACGAGGCTTGTTCCGTGCGATTTTCTTATTCCCGCGATAAGCCATAATCCTGTCGGGAACCATCACCTGCTGCTCGCTTCGAATGTCTTCGCGCAGGCCGAGGCGCTGATGAAAGGGAAAGCGCTCGACGAGGTCACGGCGGAACTTGCCGCGATGGGAAAGACTCCCGGGGAGATCGATCGTATCGCGCCGTTCAGGACATTCAAGGGGAACATCCCGTCGAACACGATCCTTTTTAAACAGCTGACCCCGAGAACGCTCGGCAGTTTGATCGCGATGTACGAGCACAAGATCTTTGTTCAGGGGGTTATCTGGAACATCTTCAGTTTTGATCAGTGGGGTGTCGAGCTCGGCAAACAGCTCGCCAGGGCGGTTATCCGGGAGCTGACCAAAGGCGCCCCCGTATCGGCGCATGATTCGTCGACGAACGGGCTGATCAATGAGTTTTTCAAAATGCGGGAAGAGTAATTTTGGTTGCCAGATGCCGGTCGCCAGTCCCTCGACTCCACTCGGGATGGTTCGAGGGACTGGCAACTGACAACTTTTAAAACACTTCCGCCATCAACCCCCCGATACCGCTGCCGGAAATCTCCTCGATCGCGATACTCTCTACCACAACCAGTTTTCCGGATCGCCTTAACGCCATCAATTGATCTTCAGTAAAATGCTCGTGCGCGCGCTTGGAGAGAATGATCAGCTTCCGTCCGTCTGCTGAGCGGAGCTGGATGATCGCGCCGCAGGCGTTCAGCATCTGTTCGAGGCTGATCTCGATCACCTCTTTCCCCAGGAGCCGTATTTCTTCAAGGACGGTTTCCCGTATCCGGCTGTCCCGGATGCTCTCCGCGCAGACCACGGCGAATTTTTCGCCGACGCTCATCATATCCGCGGTATGTCTGACGAGCGTATCGAATTTGTCGCGCGCCTGGAAATAGACACTACGGTATCCCATCGTCTCACAGAACTCATCGGCGATCGCTTTGTCGGTATTGGGTGAAAGCGCGCAGAACGCCACCTGCCTGGCCCGGTCAAAGACGATGCTGCCCGAGCCTTCAAGCGCCCGCCCTTCCGATTCATAGTAGGACAGATCGAACGTTCTGTCGACTTGATACCGATGCCGCTTGAATGTTTCAAGCGCGGCGTCGACGAAATTGGTCGCGGCCTCGTACGGAGCCGCAAGCGGGTAGATGACAAGTGTGCTGGTTCCGTTGTCGTTCCGGTGGGTCGAGAATCTTTCGCCGGGAAAGACGGTCTGCCGCGCGCCGAAATCCTCATTGTCCGTCAAGCGGTACAGCGTAACCCCCTCTTTCTCGAGCCGCCGCGTCACGACCAGGAACTGTTCAACGGCGAGCGAGATCACGCCTGAATGATAGCCGGGATTTTGAGCCGATGAGCCGTACGCGGTAGAGTTGGCGTATCGGGAGAAACTTTCAGGCGAAGCGATAAGTACAGTGTCGGCTGTCTGAGACGTTTCGGCGCGGGCGGGGGATGGGGGCATGGATAACGCATAGAGTATAGCGCATAGGGCATAGAGGAGATTTCGGTTTACGGTTAACGGTTTACGGTTTACGGGTCGCAAAAAGAACGAATTGATTCGCCCGTAGATTACTTGTGCCGTTGTCAAAAAAAAATAGACTACAGGGGAAAACTCCGTACACCGTACACCGTTCACCGTACACCGGATTCTGTAGTATATCTTGCGCGGCATGCCCTCAGTATACAACACCCCATACCCACTGACAATAACGAACTTCAGTTCTGCGAACGAATCTATTCCCTTGACAAGAAGAACTCCGAGTCGTAGGATAGGGGTGATTAGCAGAGGGCTGTTAGTCCACAGTCGACAGTCCATAGTCCACAATTATAAATCATAGAATACAATACGACGACGAAATACGGATCCCCAAAAATCCGTCAAATAGGATACACGGTATGAAACGCTCAACCTTACTGCTTCTGATCATAGGCACGGCCTTCTCGTTCGGTTTTTTCTGGGATCTTCGCGCGGA
>JBDRSA010000061.1:0-2401 GCA_043825275.1 Candidatus Omnitrophota bacterium | reverse complement strand
TACAATACGGCTCGCGATAGCGCACAATACCACAAGCGTCAGGGCTCGTCCCTTTTTCTCTCTGAAAAGGCCCGCGATCGCCGAAATAAGGCGCCGGCTCTCCGAGCCCGCGACGGCAGTTTTCCCTATCGCCGCCGCTCTCCGCGCGCATCGCCGCGCGAAGCGGAACGTTGAACTCATAAGGAAGTATCCGAACAGTGCGCGCGCTATTCTATATGATACGCTTTCGGCAATAACGCTATGAGCCGGCATCGTTCGGGGATCCTTTCGAAACGATATCGAGGATATCAAATATGACCGAATATTCTTTTGCGTACATAGTGTATGTCCTTTCACCGACCCGTATCGGGGCATCTACGGAGACGGAATAAGCCTGGCCCAATCTTTCGAAGGAGAGTATATCCAGCAATACGGTCAGCTTTCTTTTTTCGGTGTCAAAAAAAAGCTTTTCTCCGTCCTTCGATCGATATGTTACAGCATCCGCGGGGTCATTCTTCAGGATTGTTTCGATCCGGGCGACAACAAGGCCCTCTCTGTTGCGCATCTCATCACCCTCTTTGATCGTGTCAGCTAAATAATTCGGTACGGAGACTTCCGCCTTACAGCGCGTAAAGAACGTCGTAACGCGCACCCACGACGGGTCCTCACCCATCCGGAACCATTGAAAGCAGAGCAGCGCGGCCACGATGAGCATCGCGAGGACCAGCGCATCGAAAATGTTTACAACTCCGAACAGTTTTCCTTTAGCGTCTATTAGCTTCATGGCTAACTCCTTTGTATCTGGTATCTAGTATCTGGTATCTGGCGTACCGAATTATTATTCCGATCCTGTAAGTTGACTATAGTAAATATTTTTTTTAGATACCAGATACAAGCTGCTCGATACGGTTTTTTCTAGATACTAGATATCAGATACTAAATATATCCTTTAAACTTGTAATACAAAATGGCCAAATACTCCTTCACAATTCCCTCGACCTGGTGCGGTTTAATGCCCGAAGATCTCGCGTAGTAACTGCTTTTTTCGACCGGAACATACATGACATGCACACCCCTTAAATGCTTGTCACTTAACAGTTTCAATCTGAGCATATGGTACGGCGAACTGACCAGTATAACATTTCTCCAGCCGGTCTTCTCCACAAGTCCCTTTAGATGAACGATCATCTCATAGGTATTTGTCGAATCATCGTCTACCAGGATATTCTCCGCGCCGACCCCCATCGCGACCGAAAGGGTCTTCATTACCTCAGCCTCTTTCATGATATACTTATATCCGCTTGAAAAAAGAATGGTTTTCGCAAAATCCTGATCATACAGCTTCACGGCGGTGTCCACCCGCTCCTGGTATCCCTGGCCGACTTTGCCGGACTCCCCGACGCCGCCGCCCAAAGCTACAACAGCGTCGGCCTTTTGAGGCGTATCTTGTATTCGTAAAGGACTCGCGACAAACCAGATGAACGGCGTATAAACAAACAACACGTAGACGAGCGTCAGGATCGCCCCCGCAAGCGCCAGCCTTCTGCCGGTCTTCTTATAGAACCGGGCTAAATTACCTTTCCACATCGTCTCTCTCAGCAGGGCTTTTTCACGCTCCGCGTCTTCTATCAATCGGGACATCTCGGCGATCTTATTGGACCATGAATTTTTTTCGGCGACACGCATCGCAAAAGCCGCCTCTTCATCGCTGAACGGACGGATAGCCGCCTGTTGTATACAGTGAGCAAATTCCTCTTTGCTGCCGGCGATCATCACAATATTCTCATTTTCGCTGTTAAACTTTTTTATCTCCGGAAGATCCGTCGAAACAACGCGCTTCCCCATCGAGAGATACTCATTGAGCTTGGTTGGATAAACATTCTTCGTGTAATCCGTTATTCTATACGGAATTATCGCGATATCAAATTCGCCGACATATCGAGGCAACTCCTCGGTTTTCTTCATGCCCAAAAGATTGACGTTCGGAAGATCTTTTATCGCGGTGATGTCTGTCTGCACCGGCCCACAAAAGACGAACGATAAGCCGGCGTTCTTGCCGGCCACATACCGCACGAGATCAAAATCTATCCACTTATGGATACCGCCTATGTAGCCGACGATCGGCTTTCTGACACTTTTTATATCATTCGGAGTATCCGCCTGGCCAAGGAGAACACGTTTAAAGTTCTCTATATTCACGCCGAAGGGGAAATAATGCGCTCTTCTGTTGTGCTGAGAGCAATAGTTGAGGAGTTCTACAGACGTCACAAATACAAGATCCGCTCTCCGCAGTACCAGCTTTTCGGTACCCCTGATCTTTCTGGCATCCTTGGAACTCGCCTGGAATGAATCGATGCAATAGTATATCAGTACTTTCGGCTCTATTTCATGAATAAGGTCCAGGCTCAAGCCGGTCGGGAGA
>JBDRSA010000060.1:0-21947 GCA_043825275.1 Candidatus Omnitrophota bacterium | reverse complement strand
CCCTTTTGACTCCAGAAGTTTTCCGACCGAAGCGGACGTTATCCCTTTCCCTAAACTCGATATGACCCCACCGGTAACAAAAATATATTTCGGCATATTATCTTCTCTCTTTTTTCATAGCTTTCCCATCACGATCTTTGTTCTTTTCTCCGCCATGAACTACCTCTTCTCGAGTACGCGCTTGGACATCCTTCTTTCCGGCGTTACCGGATAGTCCCCGTCAAAGCACGCCGTACAGAACTCTTCTGCCGGCAGCGACATCGATCGTAACATGCCCTCTTTGCTCAGATATTTGAGGCTGTCGGCGCCGATGAAGTCACGGATCCACTCGATCGTATGCTTCGAGGCGATAAGCTCTTTCTCGGTCGGAAAATCGATGCCGTAATAACACGGATGCTTAAGCGGCGGGCAACTGACGCGCATATGGATCTCCTTCGCGCCGGCCTCCCTGAGCGTCTTGACCCTGATCCGGCTGGTTGTTCCTCGTACGATCGAATCCTCTACAACGGCGATCCTTTTCCCTTTTAAAAGGTCGCGCACCGGGTTTAATTTCACCCGTACTCTGAAATCCCTCGTGTGCTGCAGCGGTTGAATGAACGTCCTGCCGATATAGTGGTTTCGCACCAGGCCCAGCTCAAGCGGTATCCCCGATTCTTCGGCAAAGCCGAGCGCCGCGTAATTCCCCGAATCGGGCACGGGCATTACAAGATCGCAGTCGGCCGGGAACTCTTTGGCGAGCTGCGCGCCCAGCCTCTTTCTTGACTCATACACATTATGCTTAAAAATATCGCTATCGGGCCGGGCAAAGTATATGTATTCAAAAATGCAGGCGGTGTGACGCTTCGCTTTCGGCAGAAAAACACTCTCTAAGCCGTTTTTCGTAATGAACACGATCTCACCGGGTTCGATATTACGCACGTACTTCGCGTTGATAAGGTCGAGCGCGCACGTTTCGCTCGCCAGAACATACGCCCCATCGAGCCTTCCGAGGCAGAGCGGCCTGAAACCTCCGGAATCCCGGGCAGCGACGAGCATGTCATCGACCATAAGGGCGAGCGAAAAGGCGCCTTTCAGCCGGGAGAGCGCGCTGACAACCGCCTCTTTCTGGCCGCCGCCGTTCGCCCTGACGATAAGGTGCGCGATGATCTCAGAGTCCATCGACGTCTGAAAGATCGACCCTTTTTCCTCAAGCTCTTGGTGAAGCGAGGCGGTATTGACGAGATTACCGTTATGGGCGATCGCGATATGCGTCCCGCGGTGGTTCACCAGAAATGGTTGGATGTTCTTCGCGGTGCTCGATCCGGTCGTGGAATACCGGGTATGCCCGACCGCGATGTGTCCGCGGAGCGACTTGACGGACTTCTGGTCCAGCGCCTCACTTACGAGCCCCATCCCCTTGAGCTGTCTGACGATCTTCCGGTCATAAACGACGACCCCCGCGGACTCCTCGCCGCGATGCTGCAGCGCGTAAAGGCCCAGGTACGTCATTAACGACGCGTCTTTATGGTCGAATATCCCGAATACTCCGCACATGGTTGGCTACTTAACTCCCATTTAGTTCAAAGTTCATAGTACATAGTTCATAGTTCGGAGAACAGAGACGGTTTACGGTTAACGGTGTACGGTGAACGGTAAAAAAGAGCTGAAAATGATCAATAACGCAATATGCAAATTTCAATGCTGATCTTCTTCGGATTAATCGGTTGTTTTTTCGATCTTAACCGTAAACCGTTAACCGTGCACCGTAAACCGTAATTTCATTCTTACAACTACTGGTAATCTGATCAGTTCAAAGTCCATGGTTCGCCTGCGGGACATCCTCTTTGAACTATGAACTGTTCTATTCCCACTCTATCGTGCTCGGCGGCTTCGATGAGACATCATACACAACACGGTTGATGCCCTGCACCTCATTAATGATCCTGTTCGAAACCTTTTCAAGAAGGTCATACGGAAGCCGCGCCCAGTTGGCCGTCATCGCGTCTTCACTCGTTACCGCGCGTATCGCGACCGCGTTCTCATACGTTCTCTGGTCGCCCATGACACCGACCGTCTTGATCGGCAGAAGAACACAGAACGACTGCCAAAGATCCCGATAGAACCCGGCGCGTTTTATCTCATCGACAAGTATCCAGTCCGCTTCACGCAGTACATCAAGACGTTTCCTGGTGATCGACCCGATGATCCGCACCGCAAGTCCCGGGCCGGGAAACGGCTGCCGGTACACAAGTTCGTCCGGCAACCCGAGCTCTTTGCCGACAAGCCGCACTTCATCTTTAAAGAGGTCCCTGAGCGGCTCGATAAGCGTGAACTTCAGCCGCTTCGGAAGTCCGCCGACATTGTGATGGCTCTTGATCATCGCCGACGGGCCGCCGGTCGGCGATACCGATTCGATCGCGTCAGGGTAGAGCGTCCCCTGCGCCAGGTACTTTATTGCGCCGATCTTCTTCGCCTCTTTTTCGAATACGGAAATAAAGGTCATTCCGATGATCTTCCGCTTCTTCTCGGGATCGCTCACACCCTTGAGCCGCTTGAGAAATATATCGCTTGCGTCAACAAGCTTCAGGTTAATCTTATATTTGTTCTTGAACCTGTCTTTCACAAGACGCGCTTCGTCTTTCCTGAGAACACCGTTATCGATAAAGACCGCAATGAGGTTCTTCCCGATCGCTTCACGTAAGAGCACCGTCAAAACGGACGAATCGACGCCCCCGCTCAACGCGCAGAGAACTTTGTCGTTCCCGAGTCTCTCCCGCAGTGCCCCTATCTGGCTCTTGACGAACGACTTCATGTTCCAGCCGTCTTTGCAGCCGGCGATCCCATGAACAAAATTGGCGAAGATCTGTTTTCCTTTCGGCGTGTGGACGACTTCAGGGTGGAACTGCACGCCGTAGAATTTCCGCGATCCATCCTCCATCGCCGCGACATGCGCGTTGTCGGTCGATCCGATAATACGAAAACCGGAAGGAAGCATCGTGATCTTATCGCCGTGGCTCATCCAGACCGTCTCGGTCTGTCCCACCCCTTTTAAAAGTGATATTCTCGACTTGATCGTCAGTGACGCCTTGCCGTACTCACGCGCGCGCGCCGCGCTAACCTTCCCGCCGAGCATCTCCGCCATCAGCTGCGCCCCGTAACAGATCCCGAGGACCGGAATACCTAACGAGAAGATCTCGCGATCGCAGCGGGGGCCTTTCTTTGTGGTCACGCTCGCCGGCCCGCCCGAAAGGATCAGGGCGCTCGGGTCTTTCTCGAGCAGCTCTTTTTTTGTGATCGTATACGGCACGATCTCGGAATACACCCCGCACTCCCTGACACGCCTGGCGATCAGGTGCGTGTACTGGCTTCCGAAGTCAAGGATCGCTATCAGATCTTTACGCATTGCTTTTTCTCCGACAGATCCTTGTGGTAATCCTGCAGTGACCGCGGCGACGGCGATGAGTTCCTCATCGCCGCTATCCCCTCAATGCTCGCTTCGGCAGCCGTTATTGAAGTGATATACGGGATCTTATACTGGACCGCGAGCCTTCGGATATGGCTGTCGTCATATTTGCTGTTTTTACCGGCAGGCGTATTGATGATCATATCGATCTCTTTATTCCTGATCGCGTCGGCTATGTGCGGCCTCGCCTCATGCAGTTTGTTAACAAGCGTATTCTCTATGCCATGGCCGGACAGAAAAACGCTTGTGCCTTTTGTCGCGTAGATGGCAAATCCGAGCTCTGCAAGCCGCGCGGCAACCGGAAGGAGCAATTCCTTATCCTTGTCGGTTACGGTAAGAAGCACCTTTCCTTTCAGCGGAAGCAGTGAACCGGCCGCTTCCTGGGCTTTATAGAACGCCAACCCGAACGAATCGGCGATCCCCATGACCTCTCCCGTCGCTCTCATCTCCGGGCCAAGAAGCGGGTCGACCTCGGGGAACATGTTGAACGGAAAGACAGCCTCCTTAACGCCTACGTACGGGATCCGCAGCTCCCGCAGCTCCGGAAAATCTTTTATTTTCTTCCCGAGCATCAGCTGTGTCGCGATCCTCGCGATAGAGATACCGGTCATTTTTGACACCAGCGGAACCGTTCGGGACGCGCGCGGATTCGCCTCAAGGATGTATACTTTGTCACCGCATATCGCGAACTGGATGTTCATCAGCCCCACAACGTTAAGCTCTTCGGCGATCTTTACGGCATACTCCCTGATCGTCGCGAGATGCTCTTTTTTGATCGTTCTCGACGGTATGACGCAGGCTGAGTCCCCTGAATGAACGCCGGCAAGCTCGATGTGCTCCATAATGGCCGCGACAAACGTATCCTCTCCGTCCGAGAGCGCGTCGACCTCAGCCTCGATCGCCTGTTCGAGGAACCTGTCGATGAGCATAGGATGCTTCGGGCTCACCTTGATGGCCTCGCGGGCATAGGTGATCAAGCCCGCCTCATCATAAACAACCTCCATCCCTCTGCCGCCCAGAACATACGACGGCCGAACCATGAGCGGGTATCCGATCCTGCCGGCGACCGCGATCGCCTCTTCGAGCGATCTGGCTGTTCCGCTTTCCGGTTGCGGGATCTCAAGCGCCATCATCCGCTCGCGGAAACGTTCACGGTCCTCGGCGAGATGAATGTCTTCGGGCGTCGTTCCGAGAATGTTCACGCCGTTCTCTTTCAGCTCTTTCGCGATATTCAGCGGCGTCTGGCCGCCGAACTGGACGATCACTCCTTCCGGGGCCTCTTTTTCGTAGATGGCCAGGACGTCTTCAACGGTCAGGGGCTCAAAGTAGAGCTTGTTCGACGTGTCGTAATCGGTCGAAACGGTCTCGGGGTTGCAATTCACCATGATCGATTCATACCCTTCATCCCTGAGCGCAAACGCCGCGTGTACGCACGTATAGTCAAACTCGATCCCCTGTCCGATCCTGTTCGGCCCGCCGCCAAGGATCATGACCTTCCTGTTCTTCGATACCGGCACGGAATCTTCCGCGTTATACGTCGAAAAATAGTACGCCGCGTTCTCGACACCGCTCACCGGCACAGCCTCGAAATGCTCGATCTTCCCAAGCTTCATCCTCCGCTCGCGCGCTTCCTTCTCTTGGACGTTAAAGAGGCCCGCGATATAGCGGTCGGCAAACCCCAGCTCCTTCGCCTTGATAAGCTCTTCGTCAGGAAATCTTTCCCAGGTGTGCCTCAGCATCCCCTCTTCGAACTCAACAAGCTCCTTCATCTGGGCTATGAACCATCTGCCGATATAGGTCATCTGATACGCTTCTTCGACCTCCATCCCCTTACGCAGCGCTTCGTACAGAATAAATATCCTCTCGCTTGATGGAGCCGCCAGCAAGCGCTTCAGCTCATCCAGCGGCAGCGATCTGAAATCTTTCGCGCCGCCGAGTCCATAGCGCTTAATTTCGAGCGAGCGAATCGCTTTCTGGAAGGCCTCCTTAAAGTTTTTCCCGATGCTCATCACCTCGCCGACCGCCCTCATCTGTGTCCCCAGCACGTCTTTTGAGCCCGGGAATTTTTCGAACGCCCACCGGGCGAACTTTATAACAACGTATTCTCCCCAGGGCTCATACTTTTCAAGCGTTCCTTTGCGCCAGTACGGTATCTCATCCATGGTAATGCCGGCCGCGAGTTTTGTCGATATGCGCGCGATCGGAAACCCGGTAGCCTTTGAAGCCAGCGCCGACGAACGGGATGTCCTCGGATTTATCTCAATAACAACGAGACGGTCGTCCTTAAGGTTGTGGGCGAACTGTATGTTCGTCCCGCCGACAACACCGATCGCGTCGACGATCTTGTACGAAAGCTCCTGCATCTTTTTCTGAAGCGGTTTCGGGACTGTCAGCATCGGCGCCGCGCAGAAACTGTCGCCGGTATGAACCCCCATCGCGTCGATATTCTCTATAAAACAGACCGTGATCTTCTGGTTCTTCTGGTCCCTGACGACTTCGAGTTCCAGCTCTTCCCATCCCAGGACCGACTCTTCGACCAGAACCTGGTGAATAAGGCTCACGGCAAGCCCGCGCGCGACGATCGTTCTCAATTCTTCCACATTGTACGCGATCCCGCCGCCGGTGCCGCCCATCGTGTACGCCGGCCTGAGCACCACCGGATACCCGAGCCTCTCCGCGATCTGCTCCGCCTCCTCGACCGAATAGCAGGGATCGGACTTCGGCATGGGGATACCGAGCTTATTCATCGTCTCTTTAAAAACTATCCTGTCCTCTCCGCGCTCGATCGCGTCTATTTTTACGCCGATAACTTCGACGCCGTATTTTTTCAATATTCCCTGCTTGTGCAGGCTTGAAGAGAGATTGAGGCCGGTCTGCCCTCCCAGGTTCGGAAGAAGCCCATCGGGTCGTTCCTTTTCTATGATCTTCTCGAGGCTTTCCACGGTGAGCGGCTCGATATACGTTTTGTCCGCCATGCCGGGATCGGTCATGATCGTGGCCGGATTGGAATTCACCAGCACCACTTCATAACCCTCTTCTTTAAGCGCTTTACACGCCTGTGTACCCGAATAATCAAATTCGCATGCCTGGCCGATAATGATCGGCCCAGACCCGATGATAAGAACCTTATGAATATCGTTATTTCTTGGCATGTCCTCTCCTTCTCGATTGAACAACAACATTCTCTATGATTTATCAGCACATTATTATAGCACGGATACGGACATTGCGCATCTACTTTGAACCTGCCCCCGAGCGGATGCCGGATCCCGGTTCAAGAAAGATACTCCTGGATCGATCGGACCGTAAGTTCTTTTTTCGCTATTGAATCAATGCCGTTTACCGTCGCCTGAGCTCCCTGGATCGTCGTTATGCACGGTATCCCCTGCAGGACCGCAAGGCTGCGGATCGGCTTCATGTCAGACTGCCCCCGCTGGCCCGATGGAGTATTAATAATAAGATGTATCTCACCCTTTTTGATAAGGTCCAGCAGTTCGGTGTGCCCCTCACCGATCTTCCCGAGCGTTTTTGCTTTTATGGCATTTGACCTGAAAACCTTGGCGGTCCCTTTTGTCGCGAGGATCTCAAATCCGATGTCGCATAATCTCTTCGCGAGAAAGACCACGTCGCGCTTATCGTCATTCTTGACGCTGATAAAAACTTTGCCGCTTTTCGGAAGGACGTGTCCAGCCGCGGCCTGCGCTTTATAGAAGGCCACGCCGAACGAAGTATCGATACCCATGACCTCGCCGGTCGACTTCATCTCAGGCCCGAGCAGTATATCGACTCCTGAAAACCTTGAGAACGGAAGCACCGATTCCTTTACCGAAATATGTTCAATATGCTTTTCTTTGGTGAATCCGAGTTCACGCAGGGTCTTTCCCGTCATAACCTTTGCCGCGAGTTTCGCGAGCGGGACACCGATCGTTTTGCTGACGAACGGCACGGTTCTCGACGCCCTCGGGTTTACCTCGAGGACAAATACCACATCGTTTTTAACCGCGAACTGAATGTTCAAAAGGCCGACGACTTTAAGCTCTTTTGAGATCGCGATCGTATGATCCCGTATCGTATTGATGATCTCATCGCTCAGCGTATGCGGCGGAAGCACGCATGCCGAGTCGCCGGAATGAACCCCGGCTTCCTCAATGTGCTCCATGATACCGCCGATAACGGTCATCGTTCCGTCTGAAATCGCGTCGACGTCGACCTCAACGGCATCCTCAAGGAATTTGTCTATCAGGATCGGAAGCTCCCGTGAAGTATCCGCGGCCTCTTTAATAAAAGTTTTCAGCGACGAATCGTTATAAACGATCCTCATGGACCTTCCGCCGAGCACATATGACGGCCGCACCAGGATCGGGTATCCGATCCGCCGCGCGATCTTCAGCGCTTCCTCTCCTGAGGTCGCGGAGCCGTTTGGCGGCTGGTCGATCTTCAGCTTTCTGATAAGCTTCGCGAACTTGTCCCTGTCTTCAGCGTTATCGATAGATCTGACCGAGGTGCCGATTATGGGGACACCCGCGTCAAGGAGTTTTTTAGCGAGATTCAAAGGCGTCTGCCCGCCGAATTGGACTATTACCCCATCCGGCCTTTCTCTGTCGACAATGTTCATCACGTCTTCAAATGTAAGCGGCTCAAAATAGAGCTTGTCGGAAGTGTCGTAATCGGTCGATACGGTCTCGGGATTTGAGTTCACCATGATTGTCTCATAACCAAGCTCTTTCAGCGCGAACGAAGCGTGGCAGCAGCAATAGTCAAACTCGATCCCCTGTCCGATCCTGTTCGGCCCGCCGCCCAATATCATGATCTTCTTCTTTTTCGAAGGGCGCGATTCGTCTTCGGATTCATACGTCGAATAGTAATACGGCGTATACGCCTCAAACTCGGCCGCGCAGGTATCGACCAGTTTAAAGGTCGCCTGGACACCCAGTTTTTTTCGACCTCCGCGAACAGCAAGCTCGTCTGAACCAATGAGCTCCGCTATCTGGCAGTCACTGAACCCAAATTCCTTCGCCTTTTTTAGAAGGTCTATCGGCAGCGGGAATTTTTTTCTCTGTTTTCTGGCAACTGGCAACTGGCAACCTGTTTTATCTTTTTCTCCAGATCGACGATCTCTTTAATGTTGTGAATGAACCAGGGGTCGATACCGGTAATATCCGCGAGCTTCCTGACGCTCATCCCCCTCTGAAGGGCGTATTTTACGTAGAATATTCTCGACGCGTTCGGCTCTTTCAGGCGCTTGTACATCTTGCTGTCCGGTATCTTCCTGAACGATTTCTTGTTGTCGAGCCCGACATGGCCGATCTCTAAACCGCGTAATCCTTTCTGGATCGCTTCCTTGAACGTCCTGCCGATCGCCATCGTTTCTCCGACCGATTTCATGGAAATACCGAGGATATCCTTCGCTTCGGGAAACTTCTCGAACGTAAATCTCGGGATCTTCACGACGCAGTAATCAATCGTCGGCTCGAACGAAGCCGGCGTCTCTTTCGTTATGTCGTTCTGTATCTCATCGAGCGTATAACCGACGGCAAGCTTCGCCGCGAACTTCGCGATCGGAAACCCGGTCGCTTTACTGGCGAGCGCGGAGCTCCTCGATACGCGCGGATTCATCTCGATAACGACCATCCTTCCGTTTTTGGGATTCACGGCGAACTGTACGTTCGACCCGCCCGTCGCGACGCCGATCTCACGCATGATCGCGATCGCCGCGTCGCGCATCGTCTGATACTCACGGTCGGTCAGGGTCTGCTGCGGCGCGACCGTGATCGAGTCCCCCGTGTGGATCCCCATCGGATCGAGATTCTCGATCGAACAGACAATAACGACGTTGTCTTTTATGTCGCGCATCACTTCGAGCTCGTACTCTTTCCACCCGACGATCGACTCCTCGATCAGGACCTCGCTGGTCATACTGTTTTTGAGCCCCAGGGCAACGATATACTCGAACTCTTCTTTCGTCGTCGCGATCCCGCCGCCGGTGCCCCCGAGCGTAAAACTCGGCCGGATAATGACCGGAAGGCCTATCTTTTTAAGAGCTTTCCGCGCGCCGTTCATGCTATGCGCGAGCATGCTCTTCGGCAGGTCGAGGCCGATCTTCAGCATCGCCTTTTTGAAATCGTTCCTGTTTTCGGCTTTCCTGATAACATTATAATTCGCGCCGATCATCTTCACGTTGTACTTCTTGAGAACGCCCATTTCGCAGATCTTCATGGCCGTATTGAGCCCGGTCTGCCCGCCAAGCGTCGGCAGGATCGCGTCGGGCCGTTCTTTCTCGATGATCTTCTCGACGACTTCCGGCGTTATCGGCTCAATATACGTCGCATCCGCCATATCGGGGTCGGTCATGATCGTAGCGGGATTTGAATTAATAAGGGCTACTTTGTACCCGTCTTCACGGAGCGCTTTGCAGGCCTGGGTGCCGGAATAGTCGAACTCGCAGGCCTGGCTTATCACGATCGGCCCGGAGCCGATGATCAGTATCTTTTTTATATCAGTTCTTTTTGGCATTTTTTAGCTCTTATTTGTCATTGCGAGGAGCGCCCCACTTTTACTTAGCTCCGCGACGAAGTTATTTCCCTCTTCGTCATTGCGAGAAGCGCCCCACTTTTACTTAGCTCCGCGACGAAGCAATCTCTGTCAGAATTACTAAAAGACCCCCTCGCTTCGTTCGGGAGATTGCTTCGCCCCGCTTCGCGGGACTCGCAATGACAGGCTTTCCTTTTATCGACCCTTCTTCGCATGCTTCTTCACCATATCTACGAACTCGCCGAACAAATACACCGCGTCCCGCGGGCCGGGGCCGTATTCCGGATGGAACTGGACCGAGAAGATCGGGAGCTTTTTGTGCCTCATACCTTCAAGGGTATTGTCGTTCAGGTTGATGTGGGTGATCTCAATATCGCTCTTTTTGAGCGTGTCGACATCGACGCAGAAACTGTGATTCTGGACGGTGATAGCGACGCGGCCGGTCTTCAGGTCCTTTACCGGGTGGTTCCCGCCGTGGTGGCCGAACTTTAACTTGTAGGTCTTTCCGCCGAGAGCAAGCCCCAGCATCTGATGTCCGAAGCAGATGCCGAATATCGGTACTTTCCCGATAAGGTTCCGGACGGTATCGACAATATACGGAACGCCGGCCGGATCGCCGGGCCCGTTCGAAAGCAGGATCCCGTCCGGTTTTTCATCCAGTATCGTAGCCGCATCCGCGTCAGAAGGAACCACGACAACTTTACAGCCGATTTCATCAAGCCGTCTGAGAATATTGAATTTAACGCCGCAGTCGAGAACAGCGATCGTATATTTTCCCTTCTTATTCCAGCGCGTGATCTTTTCGTATCGCACCTCTTTCACAAGGTCTATCCCGGTAAGGCCGCGGGAATTCTTCGCGGCTTTTCTTAGTCTTCTCTCATCAAGATCATCGGTTGATATGACCGCTTTCATGGCGCCCTTAAGACGGATGTGCCGGGTGAGCGCCCGCGTATCGATCCCTTCGATGCCGATAATACCATTCTCCTCAAGATACTCATCGAGAGTCCGCTCGCTCCGCCAGCTGCTGGCGATGCGGCTTCTCTCTTTTACGACAAAACCCTCAACAAACGGTCTTCTCGACTCTACGTCCTCGGAGTTGACCCCATAATTTCCGATAAGCGGGTAGGTCATGGCGACGATCTGTCCTTTGTAGGAAGGGTCGGTAAGGATCTCCTGATAGCCTGACATGCTGGTATTGAAGACAGCTTCGCCGAAGGTGGTTCCCCCGGCGCCGAAAGAACTCCCCGCAAAAGTCCTTCCGTCTTCGAAGACTATTTTTGCCTTTTTTGTCTTATTCATTCGATCCCCTGCGGTATCATAAACCGGTATTATACCCTCAACAAAAGAGAAAGCGTCCTTTCTACTTCGTTGTATATAGAAAGGACGCCTTTGTTTCTCTCAATTCGTATTCTACTCCTTCACGGCCTCATTGTCAATTATAATTACGCGACAATTCAGGCGTGAACGGTTTTTTACCTTGCCTCGACGATCTCCTCCATCTCCTTGCGAAAAGCATCCATAATAAAGGGGATCCCCGATACTCTCGCTGCTTCTTCGGTGAGCGCCATCACATCATTCCTGGTAATGGTGCTGAGCCTGAAATTCCTGCTGCCGGCCATAAGCTGCTGCAGGCCAACCTTGAGCTTCTGGGAAAAACTGTAGATTCCCAAGGCCCCGAGCGGAATATTTTTTATGTCCTTCCCGTACTTCTCGGCAAGCTCGTCATAGCAGACAAATATCTCATTCGGCGTCTTCCCGAAACGGGAAACCGTCTGCGGAAGATCTTTGCTTTCGATCCAGTAGCCGATATTCTTACCGACCATGCCCGGGATCATAAAGGCCCTTCCCATACAGACCGCTTTCACGTACGGCGCTCCCATCGACAGCACTTTGAATAGGTGATCTTCTGTTGAGAAGCCGCCGGCTATGGCGATATCGGGAATGCGCATGCCCTTTCTCGCGAGCCGCTCACATATCTCATGCGTCATCGACTGCAGATAGAAGGTAGGCACGCCCCACTCTTCCATCATCCGCCAGGGGCTCATCCCCGTTCCGCCCGGCGCGCCGTCTATGGTTAAAAGATCTATCTTGGCCAAAGAACTATACTTGATCGCCATGGCAAGCTCACGCATCGGATAGGCGCCGGTCTTCAGCGTAATACGTTTGAATCCGATGTCTCTAAGCCGTTTGATCTCCGCAAAAAATGCCTCTTCGGTAACGAACCCGAGACGTGAATGACGCTCGAACTCCCTGATCGCGCCATGCTTATACGCTTTCTGAACCGATTTTACGGACGGATCCGGCGTAACGATATAGCCTCTCTTCTTCAGCTCAAGCGCGCGGTCGAGGCTCTCGACTTTGATCTCTCCGCCGATACACTTCGCGCCCTGCCCCCACTTCAGCTCTATAGTTTCAAGCTTGTGCTTCTTGCTGACGTATTCAGCGACGCCGAGACGGGTATCTTCGACGTTCATCTGGACAAGGATTTCGCCGTAGCCCTCGTGGAATCGCCGGTACGTCTCGATCCTGCGGTCCATGTCCGGGGCCTTCTTGATCTTGCCATGTTTGTCGAGCTCCAGTTTTGGATCGATACCGCAGACATTTTCACCGCAAACAAGGGTAACTCCGGAAATAGCCGCTCCGATCGCGAAGTGCTCCCAGTTCTTCCTCGCGATCTCGGTCGACCCGAGCGCTCCCGTAAACGCGGGGATCCTCAACTTCACCTTCTCATCCCAGCCGTATTCGGTCTCGGTATCTACCGCCGGAAATATCGCGGTATCGGGATTACCTTCAACCCCTTTCGGCAAACCTTTCGCCCCCATGGCATATCCCTGAATATTGAGATGCGAATAATCGATCGGGTAATTCTTGTCGCCTCCTGCCGTAATTTCCCCGAATGGGCCGGGATAGATCACTTCGCGGCCGCGAAAGCTTGCTTTGAATACTTCGCAATTGCCGCGGCATCCGTCGATACATCGCGTACAGAGCCCTGAGGTAGGGACGACATTCCGCGACCTGTTCGCCGTCTGTGTTACATCATTTGCGTTCGGTTGCTGCAGATTCATGTTCTTCTCCTTGTCTCATCATGCCGTTAACTGTAAGAACTTTTTCTCGCGCAATGGAACCCGTCTCCCAGTCTGCAATCGACACAGGTGTCTTCGATCTTTTCAGCCATCGATAACTGTGACTCGCACATCCCGCACAGGGCCTCTTCGCCCGGCTTCATGGGTCCGGAGCACGGCGTGATCGTCATCGGACACACATCGATACAGGCGTTGCATCGCTTACAATATTCCGGCCGTTTATCGAACGGCAGCGCGACATGGCGCTCCGGCCCGCGGCCGACAAAACCCAGTGACTTAGACCGCCATATCTCATCGCAGGCGCGCACACACCTACCGCACAAAACGCAATCATTCCTGCGAAAAGGATATCGCACCTCTTTGACGCCGCATCGGACAGCGATGTCCTGAATTGCGCGCGAATTCGGAGCTTCAGCAACGAGCATTTCCGCGATGTTTTTCCGCGCCCGCAGTATCTTTTTCGAATGGGCAAGAATAACCATACCTTCTTCAGCTTCGAGCGTACACGACGCGGTAACTTTTGATCTGCCGTTCTTGACCAATTCAACGATACAGATCCGGCACGCGCCGATCGGGGTAACGCCATTCATATGACACAGATGCGGTATACAGATCCCGCTTGTTAAGGCCGCATCCAGCACTGAGGTACTACGCGGTACCCGCACGAATGCTCCATCGATTGTAAGCGTTACATACGCAGGCATCATCGCCTCCATTTCGACTTCTTAGTCTTCTTGACCACTCTCGTCGGGCTCCATTGCCCGGCCAATACTGTATTTAATACGCTATCATCCCTCCACTTTTACAACACGTCGATAGCGTTAAACCTGCACTGTTCTTTGCAAATGCCGCATTTGCTGCATCGCGTTCTGTCTATAGAATGCGCCGATTTCGCCTTCCCGGAAATGGCGCCATGCGGACAGCCGCGCAGACATACGCCGCACCCGGTACACTTTTTCGCGTCGATCGCGTAGCTGATCAGCTCTCTGCAAACGCCGGCGGTACATTTCTTTTTGGCGATATGCGACTCGTATTCCGTCCTGAAGTACTTTATCGTAGAAAGAACGGGATTCGGGGCGGTTTTCCCCAGCGCGCAGAGCGAACCAAGCGACACGGTACGCGCCGTCTCTTCGAGGAGCGCCAATTTCTCTTCCGTGCCCCTTCCTTCGGTGATGTCGGTGATGATCTCCAGCATGCGGCTGAGTCCGACCCTGCACGGAACACATTTACCGCACGACTCGTCAATGAGAAACTTCAGAAAATACTTCGCGACGTCGACCATACAGGTCGACTCATCCATAACGACCATCCCGCCGGAGCCGACCATCGAACCCGCCTTGTCCAGGGCCTCGAAGTCGACCGGCAGATCAAATAAGCGTTCCGGCAGGCATCCTCCTGACGGCCCCCCTGTCTGAACCGCCTTTATCTTCCTTCCTACTGCCGGACCGCCGCCAATTTTATAGATAATTTTACGTAAACTCATCCCCATAGGAATCTCAACGAGGCCCGTGTTACGTATCTGCCCGGTCAGGGCGAATATCTTGGTGCCCTTACTCTGTTTGGTCCCCTTCGACGAAAACCACTTCGCGCCGTTTTTGATGATCAACGGCACATTCGCCCACGTTTCGACATTATTCAGGTTTGTGGGAAGGTCGTGCAACCCCTTGTCGGTCGTATGGACATCTTTCGCGCGCGGTTCGCCAACTTTTCCTTCAAGCGATGCCATCAACGCGGTCGACTCACCGCATACAAACGCGCCGCCGCCGCGCGCGATCCTGATATCGAACGAGAAACCGCTTCCGAGGATATCATCGCCGATAAGCCCCAGCTCTTCCGCCTGCTGCACGGCAAATTTAGCGTGCTGGACCGCGAGCGGATACTCGTTCCTGACATAGATGTAGCCGTGGCGGGCGCCGATCGCGAACGCGCCGATGAGCATCCCCTCGATAACCTCGTGAGGATTGCCCT
Organism: Candidatus Omnitrophota bacterium; assembly: GCA_043825275.1. Classification (GTDB taxonomy): domain Bacteria; phylum Omnitrophota; class Gorgyraeia; order 2-01-FULL-45-10; family JBDRSA01; genus JBDRSA01. The sequence continues at coordinate 6,923 of JBDRSA010000060.1, read as the reverse complement.
CCAGCACACTCCTGTCCATATACGCCCCCGGATCTCCTTCATCCGCGTTACAGATGACATATTTAGGCTCCCCTTCCGCTTTGCGGCAATGCTCCCACTTCTTCCCGGTAAGAAATCCGCCGCCGCCCCTGCCTCGGAGCCCCGACTTCTTAACTTCTTCGATAACCTCTTCCGGTTTCATTGAATTCAAGGCTTTTATAAATGCCGAATATCCACCGTTCTCAACGTAGTCATGGATATTACACGGATCGACAAGTTTATTCTGTCCGAGGACGATCCTTTCCTGGGCTTTATAGAACGGGATATCTTTTTCCTTTTCTATTTTCTTACCTATTGTCGGGTCAACATAGAGCAACCTATCAACTACCCTCCCCCGCTGAAGTGTCTCAGACACAATTTCCAAAATATCATCGGGTTTGACGTGACAATAAAAGATATTTTCAGGCTCAACAACCATCAACGGTTCCTGCTCACAGAATCCGTGGCATCCCGTTATCCGTACATTTACTTTTTTCTCTAGCTTTTTTCTCGCGATCTCTTTTCGAAGCTTATCAGCGACATGCAACGACCCGCACGCCTGACCGCACGTCCCCGACGACAGAATGACCGTCATCGCCTTTTTTTTGCTTAAGTCCCGAGTTTTTTTAGCTAGAAATTCTAAATCCTTTAAAGTCCGAATCTTAACCATGGCGTCGCTTTCTACCTTTCTTCTTCTTTGTAACGCTCTGAATCAAATCCCGCAGCTTCCCCGTAGTCATGTGGTCATGGTACGTTCCATCGAGCACGACAATCGGGCCAAGAGCGCACGCGCCGAGGCAGTTCACCGTCTCAACGGTAAACATGCCGTCTTCGGTAGTCTCGCCCGGTTTTATACTGAGCTGCCCGAGAACCTCATCGACAAACTTCGGCGCTCCCCGAACGTGGCATGCGGTTCCCATGCATACCGTCACCAGGTGCTTGCCGCGCGGCTTCAAAGTGAACGCTTTATAAAAATTTGCGACCCTGAAGACTTCGATGAGGGGGACATTCAGCTTTTCAGAAACGATCCGCAACTCCTGCTCTGGAAGATACTTAAAAGTTGCCTGGACATCCTGGAGGACTTCGATCAATTCACGTGGATTCTTTTCTCTGTTCTTGAGAATAGAGTTGATTCTTTTCACTGTTTTGGTCGCCATGCCCCATCCTAATTTTAATGTTGTAAAAATAAAAAAAGCGTTCTCTGAGATCCAGAACGCCTTTGTCCGGTCAACACATCCGTTGTGTTGATGACAATATTATCTACATTTTGCTCACAACTGTCAAGATAAATTGCTTAATTATTGCTTAATTATTAGGCTTGCAGAACGCTTCTAAAAATCAAGGAGTTTTGAGGAGCCCATTAAAAATAGATCGATAGCCCGCGCCGCTTTCCTGCCTTCTGATATCGCCCAAACAATGAGCGACTGCCCGCGCCGCATGTCCCCGGCGGCGAATACCTTCTTGTTCGCGGTCTTAAAAGAGTCGTCGGCTTTAACATTTCCGCGGCCGTCAAAGGCGACGCCCAGGTCGGCGAGTAATTTGTCATGGACCGGATGGACAAAGCCGACCGCCAGAATAACCAGGTCCGCGCCGATATCGAACGCACTACCGGTCACTTCCTTTACGATAGGGCACGAGAGGCCCTTCTTGCTTGAAAATTCCACTTTAACGCACGAAAGCCCCGATACGCGACCATTCTCGCCGATAATTTTTTTTGTAAGCACGGACCAGTGGCGTTCCCCCCCCTCTTGGTGACTTGTCGATGTTTTGAGAAGCGCCGGATAGAGCGGCCATGGCTGTTTACCGGTCCTGCATTCCGGCGGTTGCTCCAAAAGCTCGACCTGGACAACACACGCCGCTCCCTGCCGATGGGCCGTCCCGACACAGTCGGAGCCGGTATCGCCGCCGCCGATCACAACAACGCGTTTCCCCTTCGCGTCAATCAATCGGCTTTCGGGGATCTTCTCCCCGCTGATCCTTCTGTTTGATTGTATAAGATAGTCCATCGCGAAATGGATACCTTTGAGGTCTCTCCCTTCGATCCTGAGATCGCGCGGCTGGCGCGATCCGCCCGCCAGAGCTACCGCGTCAAACTCCTCAAGAAGCTCTTTCGCCTGATAATCAACGCCGACGTTCACACCCGTCGTAAAGCGCACACCCTCGTTCTCCCATAGGGCGATACGGCGGTCGAGTATCCATTTTTCAAGTTTAAAATCCGGGATACCGTAGCGCAATATCCCGCCGATCTTATCGTCTTTCTCGAATACCGTTACCGTATGGCCGGCTTTATTCAGCTGGGCCGCGCACGAAAGTCCCGCCGGGCCGGAGCCGATAACGGCCATTTTTTTTCCTGTTCGCTTTTTTGGAGGCCTTGGCTGTACAAATCCATTCTTAAAAGCGTATTCTATGATCGAGAGCTCATTCTCGCTGATCGTTACCGGGTCATCGTTGATCCCCAATACGCAGGAATACTCACAGAGCGCCGGGCAGATCCTTCCGGTCACTTCAGGAAGGTTGTTCGTCGAATCGAGCATCTCGTACGCTTCTTTCCAGCGCCCGGCGTATACGGCATCGTTCCACTCAGGGATAAAATTGCCGACCGAGCAGCCCCAATGACAGAACGGCGTGCCGCAATCCATGCAGCGCGACGCCTGCTCGCTTGACTTCGCGTCGCTTCTCGGTACGGCGATCTCCTTATAATCCATGATCCGCTCGCAGACGGGCCGATACTGCGCTTTCTGCCGCGCTACCTTTATGAATCCCTTTACATCTCCCATCTCAACTCCGTTCGCCGTATTAAACGCGTAATTCCATGCAGTTCATAGTTCATAGTCAATAGTTCAAAGTCTAACACGGTTTATGGTTAACGGTGTACGGTGAACGGTAAAGAGATAAAAACTAAAAAACGATCGGTAGCGCAATGTGCGCGATTTCAACGTTGATTTTCTATGAACTAATCGGCTTCTTTTTTCGATCTTTTAGCCGTAAACCATTAACCGTACACCGTAAACCGCAATTCAAACTATGAACTTTGTACTATGAACCGATCGGATCTCTTCGCTTCCCTATCCATCCGAAGCCTCGCCTAAACCCAGAGACTGCTCGACCTGTTTACCTTCCAGGACCCTCTTGTACTCTATGGGCATGACCTTGACGATCTTCTTCATTTCGCTTTCTAAATTGCCGAGAAGATAGCGGGCCCGGTCGCTCTTGGTAGTCTTTACATGTCCGACAAGAAGGTTCTTGATCATGATGCTGTCGTCTTCGTTCATTCGATCGAAGATCACCATGTCCCTATTGCACTTATTCTTAAAGTCGCCGTCAATATCGTAAATATACGCGATCCCGCCCGACATCCCGGCGCCGAAATTCCTCCCGGTTTTCCCGAGCACGATGACCCTTCCGCCGGTCATGTATTCACAGCCGTGGTCGCCCACTCCTTCGACAACAGCGTATATTCCTGAATTCCTGATACAGAACCGCTCCCCGGCGATCCCGCGGATGTACGCCTCACCGCTTATCGCTCCATAAAATGACGTATTCCCGATAATGATATTCTCTTCGGGCTTATACGACGACCCCGCCCCCGGATATACGATGATCCTGCCGCCTGAGATCCCCTTGCCGATATAATCATTCGCCATCCCTTCGAGCTCAAAGGTAATGCCCCTCGCGAGGAACGCGCCGAAGCTCTGACCGGCCACGCCTTTAAATTTGCAATAAATGGTGTCTTCGGGAAGCCCCCATTCACCATAGCGCCTGCAGACCTCGCCCGAGAGCATCGTCCCGGTCGTCCTGTTCACATTGTTGATATCAAACGACAGGCGGACCGGCTCCCGATGCTCAAGAGATTTCTTCGCGAGACGCAAAAGCTCCTTGTCAAGGACAGTCTCTATGCCGTGATCCTGGGGTTTTGTGCAATATGCTTCAACCGGCCGGGGGACCTTCGGTCTATAGAGTATTTTTGAAAAATCAAGCCCTCGCGTCTTCCAATCCAGCATCGACTTGTTCATCTCCAAAAGATCGGTCCTTCCGATCAGTTCGTCGACTTTCCTGATGCCGAGCAAGGCCATGATCTCACGAAGCTCCTGAGCTACAAAGGAGAGGTAGTTCACGACATGCTCAGGGTTCCCCCGGAACCGCTTCTGAAGTAAGTCGTCCTGTGTCGCGATCCCGACCGAACAGTTGTTCAGGTGACAATGCCTGAGCATAACGCATCCAAGCACGATGAGCGCGGCGGTACAGAACCCGTACTCCTCGGCGCCGAGCATCGCGGCGATCGCGACATCGCGTCCGGTTCGCATCTGGCCGTCGGTCTGGAGCCGCACTCTGCTGCGAAGGTCGTTCAGGACGAGCGTCTGGTGGGTTTCCGACAGTCCAAGCTCCCAGGGGAGCCCCGCGTGCCTGATCGAGCTCCGCGGCGACGCTCCCGTCCCGCCGTCGCCGCCCGAAATAAGTATCATATCGGCATGACCCTTCGCCACACCGGCGGCTATCGTACCAACGCCGACTTCAGATACCAGCTTTACGCTGATACGCGCTCGCGGATTGGCGTTCTTGAGATCATAGATAAGCTGCGCCAGGTCCTCGATCGAATCGATGTCATGGTGCGGCGGCGGCGAAATGAGCGTCACGCCGGGAGTCGTATAGCGTATCTTAGCGATCGTCGAGCTCACTTTGTGTCCGGGTAATTGCCCGCCTTCGCCGGGCTTCGCTCCCTGGGCGATCTTGATCTGCAGCTCATCGGCGTTCACCAGGTAGTTAGCCGTTACGCCGAACCGCCCCGACGCGACCTGTTTGATCGCGCTTCGGGCGGACTCTCCCGAGGGGAGTGTCATGAACCGGACCGGGTCCTCGCCGCCTTCCCCCGTGTTCGACTTCCCGCCGAGCTTATTCATCGCGATCGCGAGCGACTCGTGCGCCGCCCGCGAGATCGAGCCAAAGCTCATCGCGCCGGTAGCGAAGCGCGTAACAATGGATGATATCGGCTCGACTTCGGATAGCAGGACCGGTTTTCTTTTTTTGAAGGATAGAAGGCTTCTGAGCGTCGTCGGATGTTCGGATTGATCGTTGATCAGCCGGGAAAAGTCCTTATAGCGGATGTAGTCATTCTTCTTTGAGGCGTCCTGGATGGCGGCGATACTTTTCGGATTCCAGAGGTGGAATTCGCCGTCCAATTTCCACTGATAAAGACCTCCGGTCTCAAGAAGGTCACCTGCCCCTTCCCGCTTCGGGAACGCTTCTCGATGTCTAAGGATCGTCTCCCGGGCGATCTCCCTGATCCCTACCCCGCCGATCCGCGAGACAGTTCCCGCGAAACAGCGTTCGATCGTCTCATCGTGAAGGCCGACCGCCTCAAATATCTGGGCCCCGCGGTAGCTCTGGATCGTTGAGATCCCCATCTTCGAGAGGACCTTCATGATCCCCTTGTTGACCGCTTTTATGTAATTCTTTACCGCCGCCTTCCGGTCGATCTTCAGGCGCTCTTCTTCGATCAAACGGTCGATGGCCTCATACGCCAAATAGGGGTTTACGCATCCTACGCCAAACCCCAGGAGTACCGCGAAGTGGTGTACCTCACGCGGTTCCGCGCTCTCAAGTATCAGGGCTATCTGTGAGCGTGACGCGTTTTTTACCAGATATTGGTGGACCGCCCCGACCGCCAGGAGCGCCGGCACAGCCGCTTTTTCCCCGGTAACCCTCCGGTCGCTCAGGACGATGAATGTGTACTTCTTTTTTATCGCGTTTTTCGCCTCCCTGCAGATCCGGTCAAGCGCGGTTGTCATATTCTTCTCGTCGGAGGCGTCAAAAAGGATCGAGATCGTCTTCGTCTTAAAGCCGCTCTCGTTGATATGCTTCAGTTTTAACAGTTCCTCGTTCGTCAGGATAGGATGCTTCAACCAGACCTTCCGGCAGTGGTCAGGCGTCTCATCGAGAAGATTCTTCCGCGAACCCATAAAACATTCAAGGCTCATAACAAGCTCTTCCCGGATGGGGTCGATCGCGGGATTCGTGACCTGGGCGAAAAGCTGCTTAAAGTAGCTGTAGAGGACCTGAGGTTTTTTCGAGAGCACAGCGTGCGGCGTATCATTCCCCATCGAGCCGATAGGCTCTTTACCGTCGGCTGCCATCGGCTGGATGATAAACTTCATGTCTTCGCGCGTATACCCGAACGCTTTCAGCGTCGGGCTCAGATCCGCGACCTTTTCCGTCTTCTCTTTTGGTTTCGACAGTTTTTCGAGGTCAACGAGTTTGTCGTTCGCCCATTTCCCGTACGGCCTCCGTGTCGAGACGGACCTTTTTAGCTCGCTGTCATCGATGATCCTTCCCTCATCCGTATCGACGAAGAATATCTTGCCCGGCTCGAGCCTCCCTGAATAAGCGATATCAGACGCCGGTATATCGAGAACGCCGACCTCCGAGGCCATGACGATCAAGCCCCGCTTGGTGACAAGGTATCGCGCCGGCCGAAGGCCGTTCCGGTCAAGGACAGCGCCGATCCTTGTCCCATCGGTGATCGCGATCGCCGCGGGGCCGTCCCACGGTTCCATGAGGCAGGCGTGATAACGGAAAAAATCTCTCTCATGTTTCGCCATGAGCTTGTTCTGTTCCCAGGCCGGCGGAATAAGCATCATCACGACATGGGCAAGCGGCCTTCCCGCAAGAAGCAGTAGTTCTGAAATATTGTCTATTCCCGCGGAGTCGCTTCCTCCAGGCACGATGATCGGCTTCAGTTTTTCAATATCTTTCCCGAAAAGCGGGCTTGTGAGCAGGTCTTCCTTCGCCCGCATCCAATTGACGTTCCCTCTCAGCGTATTGATCTCACCGTTATGCGCGAGAAACCTGAACGGCTGCGCGAGGTCCCACGTCGGGAAGGTATTTGTGCTGTAGCGGGAATGCACAAG
>JBDRSA010000059.1:0-13168 GCA_043825275.1 Candidatus Omnitrophota bacterium | reverse complement strand
TTCGGCAAATAAACTGCCGCGGACTGTTTCGCCGCGGTGGATCCTGTTCGTATTCCTGCTGACCGTTGATGTTATCCGGGGGTTTGCGATCACCTTAATGTACCGGCCTTCGGTTGTGGTAGGATTCGGCGGGTATGTCTCGTTCCCGGTGGTCCTGTCGGGGTGGATGCTCCGGGTGCCGACCGTGATCCACGAACAGAATGTCGCTCTCGGAAGAGCGAATAAAAAGCTGATCCATATCGCCGACAAGATCGCGTTCTCTTTTGACGAGTCGGTCGGCTCTGTCAGAGAACGAAAGGAGAGAGTACGCGTGACCGGCAATCCGACCCGGAGTGAGGTGGGGCGATGCGGCCGTGAAGAGGCAATTCGTGAACTCGGTCTTGATGACAGGTTGTTCACCATTCTGATTCTCGGCGGGAGCCAGGGTTCAGAGCGTTTGAACGAGGCAGTTCTCAGAGCGGTACAAACGTTCCCGGTATCGGTCAAAAAAGAGATCCAGATCGTACATATATCCGGCGAAAATGATTTTGAGCGGCTCACGAGAGACTATGCCTCCTCAGAGGTAAAGCACCGCGTTTTCTCTTTTGTGGAGGATATTGCCTTCGCGTACGGAGCGAGCGACCTCGCGATATCAAGATCGGGGTCGAGCGCGATGTTCGAGCTTGCTAAACTCGCGAAGCCGATGATATTGGTCCCCTATCCTTACGCGGATCAGCATCAGAAGGAGAACGCGGCAGCGTTCTCGTCAAAAGGAGCGGCGATATATGTTGATGAGAAAGAGATCGGCGCCGGGCTTTTCGCCGATCTCATTATTGAGATCATGCATGATAGGCCGCGGCGGGAGCGTCTATCCGAAAGGGCGAGAATGATAAGTTCGCCCGATGCCTCGGACCGGCTCGCCGATGAAGTCATTCAACTGGCAGAGGGCCGCACTGATGTTTTGTGAGAACAAAAAAGGGATCCTGGAGAATAAGCACTTTCATTTTGTCGGTATCGGCGGAATAGGGATGAGCGCTCTTGCCGGGATCATTACCAAGATGGGGTGCGTGGTCTCGGGATCCGATCTCGCGAGAAATAATCTGACCGATGATTTACGGCGAGGCGGCGCGAGAATATTCGGCGGGCATTCTCCGTCGAACCTTCCGAAAAACGCCGAGATCGTCGTCTATTCATCGTCGGTACAAGACAACAACCCTGAGCTTCGGGAGGCGGCAGCGCGGGGCCTTCGGACTGTTCAGCGCGGGGCTCTTTTGGCCGAATTGCTGAACAGAAAGAAAGGTGTTACGGTCGCGGGAACGCACGGAAAGACTACGACGAGTTCCTTAATATCCGTTGTGTTGACAGAATCGGGAATCGATCCGACCGTAGCGGTCGGCGGGGAAGTCGTGTCACTCGGGAGCAACGCCCGGTTCGGCCGTAGTGAATGGTTCGTGGCCGAATCGGACGAGAGCGACGGGTCGTTTCTGATGCTGAAACCCGAGATCGCGGTACTCACGAACGTCGAAATGGAGCACGCCGATTATTACCGGACGATGAAGAGCGTCCTAAGTGCCTACGGAGAATTCATCCGGAACATAAAAAGATCGGGGACACTTTTCTATTGCGTCGAAGACGACAACATAGCTTCGATAGTGAAAGGAGCGAATATACGTAAAATATCGTACGGGTTATCGAGCGCCGCTTCGGTCTATCCGGCCCGTATGTCGAGCGATGGTTTTCGGACCTCCTATATATGTGTGCGGGACGGCAAAAAGATCGGTGATGTCACCCTGAACTTGCCGGGCAGACATAATATCCTGAACAGCCTGGCCGCGATCATGGTAGGGATGGAGATAGGAGCGCCTTTTAAGAACATAGCGGCAAGCCTGGCGGGGTTCCGCGGAACAAAGCGTAGATTCCAGATCAGATTTGAAGGATGCGGAATAACGCTTATCGAGGATTACGCGCACCATCCGACGGAAATACGCGCGGTGTTCGGGGCGGTCCAGAACTTTCACGGCCGGCGCAAGATCGCGATCTTTCAACCTCATCGGTTCAGTAGAACGCGGCAGTTCGCCAAAAAATTCGGAGAATGCTTCGAAGGCGTGGATATGGTTATTCTCACCGATATCTATTCCGCGAGCGAAAATCCGATCGAAGGAGTGGACGCGCGGACCATATATAACGAGATGAGCGGCCGCGAAAGTGTGAACGTGATCATTCTCAAGAAAGAGAAAATCGTCGATCATGTCATGGGTTCACTGACGGATCGGGACATGATCTTTGTGCTTGGCGCCGGGGATATAAGGAACGTCGCTGATGATCTCGAGTCGAGATTGAGAAAGAAATTCGTGAAATTCGAAGGGAGAAAAGAAAGAGAGGAAGCGTGAATAAAGAACTGTTTAGTAAGATCTCCGGAAAAATAAAATTAAACGAACAGCTGGACCGGCATACAACGATAAGGATCGGCGGCCCCTGCGATTACTGGATCGAACCGAAGGATGAGCGCGACTTGAAGAGAGGGCTCGAGATCTGCAGAAAGAACGCTATTCCCGCATTCGTGATCGGGAAAGGCGGGCATCTTCTTGTCCGGGATGAGGGATATCGAGGAGCCGTATTCAGCCTTACCGCGGAATCGTTCAAAAAAAGGTCCGTATCCGGGCAAAGGGTTGTGGCGGGGGCGGGAACCAGCCTCGCAAAATTGATCCGCTTTACGTGCGAGAAAGGGCTTGAAGGTCTTGAGTCAATGACCGGGATACCGGGTACCGTAGGAGGGGCGGTCTTCATGAACGCCGGCGGTTGGAAGAATCCGATCTATTCAACCATAGGCGATTGCGTGGAATCGGTCAAAGTCATGGATTATGACGGTGTGATACATCGATTAAAAAAGAACAAGCTGGCATTCGGGTACAGGTCATCGAACCTGGATGACTATGTGATACTGGAAGTGACGCTCAAGCTGAAGAAGCTGAACAAAGAAGCTCTTTTGAACCAGTGCCGTAAGTTCTTAAAAATGAAACGGGACAAGCAGACGCTCGACGCGCCGAGCGCCGGCTGTATTTTTAAGAACCCGGAAGGAAAGCATTTTACGAGCGGACAATTGATCGATATGATGGGACTGAAAGGGAAATGTTCCGGCCGCGCGCAAATATCGAACAAGCACGGGAATTTTATCGTCAATAGCGGAAAGGCGACGTTCCGCGATGTGACCAAGCTCATCGAAATGATCCGAAGCGAAGCGAAAAAGAATTACGATGTGGATCTTGATCTTGAGGTGAGGATCTTATAGGGGTTTCGTATCTGGTATCTTGTATCTAGTATCTAGAAAAAAAAGATAATAGTCAGAACAAAATATTTGAGCATTAAAAATCGGCACTCTAGATACCAGATACTAGATACCAGATACAAGTTTCGACATGAAGAACGTTAATCAAAAGCGAAGCCCGAAAGATTACGGGACGATAGGAATACTCGCCGGCGGCCGGTCGAATGAACGCGAGATAAGCCTCAGGTCAGGGCGCGCGGTCCATAGCGCGTTGTCGGGAATGGGTTTCAACGCGATTTTTCTGGATGTAAATGATGACGCGTATGATATAATAAAACATTCCCGGCCGGACGTAGCGTTTATTGCGCTCCACGGAAGGTTGGGGGAGAACGGTACCGTGCAATCCATTCTGGAAAAAGAACGGATCCCCTATACCGGATCGGGAGTTTCAGCGTCGCGTCTGGCGATCGACAAGATAGCGTCGAAACAGATATTCAAGAAACATTCACTCGATGTTCCGAAGTACGTTGTCACCGATGGCGCTTCGGAGATCCCCGAAGGCGTCGAAGGGTTATCGTTCCCGGTCGTGGTAAAACCACAGTGTGAGGGGTCGAGCATCGGACTGTCCGTCGTCAATGAAAAAAAAGATCTCGCGCCCGCGATACGGGAAGCGCTGCGGTACGATCCGCTGGCGATCATAGAAGAGTATATTCAAGGAAGAGAACTTACCGTGGGGATCCTCGGCGCTGAAGCGCTTCCGGTCGTAGAGATCGAACCACGCGATAATGTATATGATTTCAGGGCAAAATACGAAGATCCGGAGACGCGCTACACGGTTCCGGCGCGCCTTGAGAGCTCATTGTATGAGCGGGCCAGGCAGGTCGGCTTGGCGGCGCACCACTCGTTGGGGTGCCGCTCTCTTTCGCGTGTCGACATGATTTTGGACGGAAATAATAAGGGCCTTTACGTCCTTGAAGTAAATACGATCCCGGGCATGACTGAGCGGAGTCTGCTTCCAAAGGCGGCGCTGGCCGTTGGCATGAGCTTCGGAGAGCTGTGTTCAAAACTGGTTGAGATGGCGACGCGATGATGGATACGAAAAAAAAGAAAAAGAAGAATGCGAATAAAGATGTCAAATCAAATAGCCGGTTGACCTCATGTATCGTCAAGCTGCTGATCGCGCTGGTGATAGCGGGCGTTGCCGCGGTCATCGTGATGGGCGTTCGAAAGTATTTTTTGAACTCTGAGATATTCAGAGTCGACCGGATCGAAATTCAGGGAGTCGAGATACTGCGGTCGTTCAATGATTCACAGGTGAAGAACCGTTATATAGGCAAAAGTATCTTTGAAGTTGACGCGCGGGAGACCGCCTCGTATCTCAGGGCGATATGCCCTGACATACGACGCGTTACGGTGAAAAGAGTGATGCCGGACCGGCTGACGATCGACATTACGGTCAGGGAACCGGTTGCTCTCGTAAAGGGGGGGGAGTATATCCCTATCGACTCAGAAGGGGTTATCTTGGAGAACATCAAGGAGTCGGGATGGAAACAATTACCGGTCATAAACGGAGTGCGCTTGAGCCGCAGGGAACTGAAAGCTAAATTCTGCGATTCAAAGAACATACAAAGCGCGCTTCTTTTGATCGCGTCGATCAGGCGATCGCCTCTTATGTCCGAACATGAAATACGAACGATCAACGCGAATGATCAGAGGCATCTCACGTTCTCTATTGATGACGGTGTGGAAATACGGCTCGGCAAAGACGATTACGACGGGGCGCTCAGGCGCTTGAATGAGATGTTGAGCGATCCGAACGTATCATCCGACCAGATCAAATATATCGACCTCCGATTTGATGACAGCGTTATAGGAACGAAGTGATATCAGTTACCAGGTTCCAGTCGCCAGTTGCCAGTTAGCGTATGATAATCGTCGTCCATCGTCCGTGAATCGTCGTCCGTGATCCGTATTCCGAGCGCATAGTTAACAGTGGAATAAAAGAGATTGTTCCTATAGTCAATTTTCACGGTATACGGAATACGGTATACGGAAGACGGAAACATAGCGTAAACACAAGAGTAAAGAGATGATGAAGCGATCCCGCGTAATAACAGGCCTTGATATCGGCTCATCGAATATCTGCGCGATACAGGCGGAACATGATGAGCGGGGATCGATGAACGTTCTTGGATTCGCGCGCGTTCCGTCGCGCGGCGTGCGGCGGGGGTATATCGTGGACCTTGACGGAGCAACCGCGGCGATCACCAATGCTATCGATCGCCTGCGCGAAAAGACCCTCAAGAAACCGACGCCGATATGGGTGAGCGTCGGCAATCAATCGGTAAGCGCTCAGGAATCGCAGGGCATGATCCGCTTGTCGATGCGCGGCAGAGAGATCACGGAGTCGGACGTAAAGAAATGTGTCGACGCGGCGGGGACGATCAAGCTTCCGTTCCACCGGGATCTGATGCACCGGATCGTCCAGAGTTATTACGTCGATGACGACGTTGAAGTGCAGAATCCTGTCGGATTGTACGGGTCGAGGCTGGGGGCGAAGATCGTCGCGGTGACCGCGAGCGTCCCGCATCTCCAGAACATTCAAAAAGCGGTCAACAACGCCGGTTACGAGACGGCGGAGTTCGTCTATTCCGGCATTGCCGAAGGCGCGGCACTTTTGAGCGATTCCGACAAAAAACGATCTGTGGCGCTTATAGATATCGGGTCGTCGACAACCGAGATATCCATATTTACCGGCGGGACGCTTTATTCACTCGAGATCATACCGCTCGGCGGCAGCGACATTAAGGGCGCGCTCGCGGATGACGATAATTTTATTACACTGCAGTCCGCTGTTGTCCGGTCCCTTGACCGTGTCCGCAAGCAGCGGGGCATGGTCGAGAAGATCCTGCTGGCGGGCGGGGCGACGCTCGTCGATAATGTTGTCGAAAGACTGGAGAGCGCTGTCAGTATTCCGGTTTCCATAGGAGAGGCGCGCGGTGTTGTCGGCAACATACGCGGCCACGAGAAGGCGATATCGGCCGCGTCCCTGGGGCTTGTCCGGTACGTATTTGACCGCCGGAGCGCCCCGGCAGCGGCAAAGTTCCAAAATCCCCTGAAGCGTGTCTCTGCCGGCATAGCCGACATCTTTTCCCGCTACTTCTGAAGTCAGTCGCCAGTTGCCAGTTTCCAGTTCCCAGTAGCAATCTTCTATAGGACAATCTTATATTGGTCATGATCATGCGTATCAGCAAAAAGAGCCGCTGTTGCATGGTGCCTCATCTCGATTCTTCTGCCAAAATTGTCTGATAAACAGCTTTGAAAGGTTTTTTTACGCTCTTGTCATGCAACTGGCACCTGGTAACTGGCCACTGGCAACTAATCGGCAACTAATCAGCTTTTAATTGACTTTTGCTTTCTTTTATGATAATCTATCCCGTCAAATGATAGAGGATAATTATCGCCATATCCAAGAACGCATTGTGTCCGCCTGCAAAAGAAGCGGCAGGGATCCGAGCGATGTTCGAATCATCGCGGTAACAAAAGGGGTGCCGGCCGAACAGGTTCGGGAAGCTATCCGTCTCGGTATCAGGGAGGTCGGGGAGAACCGGACGCAGGAAGCGCTCATGAAACATCAGTGTGTAGAGGGAGCGATAACATGGCATATGATCGGGCATCTGCAGACGAACAAGGTGCTTGACGCCGTTACGATATTTTCACTTATACATTCGGTAGATTCCGTCCGATTGGCAAAGAATATCAATCAGTGCGCCGATGCGGTATCCAAGATACAGGATGTGCTGATCCAGGTCAACATTTCAGACGAAAGCTCGAAATTCGGGGTACGGCAGGATGAGATCGAGGACTTCATCGCGCAGACATCCGGCTTTCTCAACATACGGATCGCGGGGTTAATGGGGATGGCGCGGATCGCGGAAGACCCTGAAGAGGTACGGCCCTCGTTCAGCCGGTTGCGCGCTGTATTCGATCGCGTTCGAACCATCGGGCGAAAGGGTGTTGAGATGAAGCATCTTTCTATGGGGATGAGCCAGGATTTTGAGGTCGCGATAGAAGAAGGCGCGACGATGGTCAGGATCGGTACGGCTTTATTTAAAGACCAAGCGCCGCAAAGGAATGCCTAAAACGCTTTGAAGCTTAAGAGGATAGCTATAATCGGGTGCGGTAACATGGGAGAAGCGATCCTGAACAGGCTTCTCGGCAGGGTGAAGCGGATCGCGATCACTGTTTGCGAAAAAGATCGAAAGAAAAGAGAAAGGATCGGCGCAGGGCGGAACGTACGGGTTACCGGTGACGTTGCCGTCGCCGTACAACGGTCGGATATCGTTCTTTTGGCGGTGAAGCCCCAGGACCTTGACGGCGTGATCGACACGGCCGCGGGGGCGCTTTCTGACAGCGCAACGGTTCTTTCAATAGCGGCGGGGGTTACGACCGGGTATATCGAAAAACGGTTCTCAGGCAGGAAGGTTCCTGTTGTGCGGGCCATGCCGAATATGCCGGCGGTCGTCGGCGAGGCGATAACAGCTCTCTGTCCCGGCAGGTACGCACGAGCGGGTCATCTGGCGTTGGCACAGGAGATATTGTCAGCGATCGGTGAGACGGTTCTTGTACGGGAGCAGCTTATCGACGCGGTTACCGCGATATCAGGGAGCGGGCCCGCGTACTTTTTCTATCTTATGGAATCTCTTATTGAAGCAGCGGTGAGCATGGGGTTGAGCAAGAAGAACGCGCGCCGTTTGGTCGAAAAAACAGCGTTCGGCAGCGCGAAGGTCCTGCAGTGGTGCGACGAAAGCCCTGCCGACCTCAGACGGCGCGTCACTTCAAAAGGCGGCACAACTGAAGCCGCTTTCCGGGTCTTTGAGGAGAAACATTTTAAGAGCATCGTGCGGTCTGCTGTCCGCCAGGCGGCGGCAAGGTCGAAAGAGCTGTCGAAGTGAAGATACACGGCCTCAAGGCCGTGTATCGAAACCCCGAACCGGCCTGTTTTCAGGCCTGGTTCGTGGGTAGACGAAGGCCGCGGGAGAGTGGCGCCCGATGATGGTTAGCGTTCGCGTACAGCCGAGAGCGTCGCGGTCCAGGATCGAAAAGATCGGCAATGGTAGTTTAAAAGCGTATCTTACGGTGCCTCCGGTAGACGGAAAAGCGAATGAGGCGCTTCGCGGAGCCCTGGCGGGCTACTTCGGTGTCAGCAAGACACGGATAAAAATAAAACGGGGCGCTCGCTCTAAAAACAAACAAATAGAGATCTGCTAAAGGAGTCGCGCTATGGCGGGAACGATCGGGATAATCGGCGGAAGCGGGCTGTACGAGATCGATGGGATACACGGCATCCATCAGGTAACCGTGGAAACGCCGTTCGGATCGCCGTCCGATAGCTATACGGTCGGGGAATTCGAAGGCATCAAAGTGGTTTTTCTTCCTCGCCACGGAAAGGGGCACCGACTCCTTCCCGGAGAGCTCAATTATCGCGCGAATATTTACGGGATGAAAAAATTGGGCGTCGAACGGATCATATCGGTATCGGCGGTCGGAAGCCTTAAAAGAGAACTGAAACCGCTTGATATCGTGATACCCGATCAGTTTGTCGACCGGACGAACCAAGGCAGAAAAATGACTTTTTTCGGGGACGGTGTCGCCGCGCACGTCAGTTTAGCCGACCCGGTGTGCGGGGATCTGGCAAAGGTTTTGTTTGAGGCCGGAAAGAAAGTCGGCGCGACGGTGCATAAGGGCGGGACCTACGTCAATATGGAAGGCCCGGCATTCTCAACGAGAGCGGAATCGCGGCTCTACCGGAGCTGGGGGATGGACGTCATCGGCATGACAAATATGGCGGAATCGCGGCTCGCGCGCGAGGCCGAGATCTGCTACGCGACGTTGGCATGCGTGACCGATTACGACTGCTGGATCATGGATGAAGAGAGCGAGCCGGTAACCGTAGACATCATTATTCAGAATGTCGCGAAAAATGTCGCGGTCTCAAAAAAACTTTTGCGGGCCGCGCTGCCGAATGTCTCGAAAAAATTGTGCTCCTGCCAGTATGCGCTGAAGGGCGCGATCATTACCGCGCGCGACGCGATCACCGATGTTGCGAGAAAACGGCTCGATATCATTGCCGGTAGGTATTGGTGAATCGGCGCGACGCGGTTTGCTGAACAAGGAATACGAAGAACGCTATGTCGGAATACAAAAAAACACTGAATTTGCCGAAGACGGATTTCTCGATGAAGGCGAACCTTCCCGTTAAAGAGGCCGCGATCCTGAAGGGCTGGGGAGAGAAGAAGCTGTACGATCTCATCAGGAAGAAACGTTCGGGCGCGGACCGTTTTATTCTGCATGACGGGCCGCCGTACGCCAACGGCAATATCCATATGGGGCATGCGCTCAACAAGATCCTGAAGGATATTGTGGTCAGATACAAGACGATGGCCGGGTTCGATTCACCGTATGTTCCCGGATGGGACTGTCACGGACTGCCGGTCGAGCATCAGCTCTTCAAAGAGCTGGGCAAAGGGACCGGTGATATCGAGCAGGTAGAGTTCAGGGAAAAGGCGTACGCGTACGCGATGCGGTATGTCGGTATACAGCGAGAGCAATTCGAGCGTATCGGGGTTCTGGGAGACTGGGAGAAGCCGTATCTGACGCTTCAGAAGAAGTATGAGGCGGGGATCGTCCGGTCGTTCGGAAAATTGATCGAAAAAGGTTACATCTATAGGGACCTGAAACCGGTTAACTGGTGCGCGACGTGTGAAACGGCGCTCGCGGAAGCGGAGGTTGAGTACGAGAATAAGAGATCGCCTTCGATCTATGTGAAGTTCGCGCTTGCCGATAGCGGGAAGAATCCGGCGTTTTCGGGTATTCCGGAGAACGCGGCGGTTTATTTTGTGATATGGACGACGACACCCTGGACACTCGTTTCGAATGTCGCGATAGCGCTCCACCCGGAGTATGAATACGCGATCGTTTCATGCAGACAGGCGGACAGGGACGAATACTATGTGCTCGCGAACATTCTTGTCGAGAGCGTGATGAAGGCGATCGGGGCAGCCGATTATCGAATTGTCAATAAAGTCAAAGGAAGGAGCCTTGAGCGCGTTGTCTGCAGGCATCCTTTTCTTGAGAGGGATTCGGGCGTGGTGCTCGGAGAGTTTGTTTCGACCGAGGAAGGGGTCGGGTGCGTGCATATCGCGCCGGGGCACGGCCAGGAAGACTATCTTGTTGGAAAAACGTACGGTTTGCCGACGATCATGCCGGTCGATCCCCAAGGAGCGTTCGATGGGTCATGCGGCGACCTCGCGGGGAAGAGCATCGACGCGGCAAATAATATCATTTTAGAAAAACTGACTGAAAGGCGCGCTCTTTTGCGCTCAGGCGAGGTGACTCACTCATACCCGCACTGCTGGCGCTGCAAAAAGCCGATCATTTTCAGGGCGACCGAGCAGTATTTTATGAACGTCGATCATGACGGACTGCGAAAGAATGTCATGCGCGTGATACGCTCGTCGGTCCGCTGGATCCCCGAACAGAGCGTTGAGCGGATCGCATCAATGGTTGAGAACAGGCCGGACTGGTGCCTTTCGCGCCAGCGCTACTGGGGGGTCCCCATCATAGCGTTCAAGTGTGTTTCATGTAAACACGTCCTTTTGGACAGCGCGATCGTTGAGCATGTCGCCGGTTTGGTGGAGCGGGAGGGATCGAACGTATGGTTTATCCGGAAGCCTGCTGAGCTCGTTCCTGAAGGAACAAAATGTCCGAAATGCGGCTCCGCTGACCTCGCGAAAGAGACCGATATTGTCGATGTGTGGTTCGAGTCCGGCGTCAGCCATCAAGCGGTCCTTAAAGCGTCAAAAGATCTTGAGTATCCGTGCGGGCTGTATCTTGAGGGATCGGACCAGCACCGGGGATGGTTTCAATCTTCCATTATTACGGCGATCGCGATCGATTCGATCAGCCCGTTCAAGGCGGTACTGACGCACGGGTTTGTTGTCGACGGCGACGGGAAGAAGATGTCGAAATCACTCGGGAACGTTATCTCCCCGTTCGACATTATGAAGAAGTACGGCGCGGACATACTCAGGCTTTGGGTCGCCTCGAGCGATTACGCCGAAGACGTCAGGGTATCGGATGAGATCCTGACGCGTCTCGCGGACGCGTACCGGAAGATGCGCAATACGTACCGGTATCTGCTGAGCAATCTGTATGATTTCTCGGTCGAAGAACACGAAATCAAGCTTGATGATCTCCTTGAGATCGACCGATGGATACTCGCAAAGACAGCGAAGCTGATCGGCGATGTGACTGAGCTTTATGAGAATTACGCCTTCCACAGGATATTCCGGGAGGTCTATTCTTTCTGTGTGAACGAGATATCTTCCCTGTACCTCGATATTCTGAAAGACAGGATGTATACGTTCCGCGCCGATTCCGTCGAGCGAAGGTCGGCTCAGACGGCGATATTCCATATCCTGAAGACGCTCATAAAGATAATGGCTCCGATCATGGTCTATACGGCCGACGAAGCGTGGCATTATTTAAAAGAGAACGATAAAGAACAGAGCGTGCATCTCGCGTCATGGCCCGAGCCGGGTCTGTATAAGACTTGGCGGGATCAAGCTCTTGAGGAAAAATGGGGAAAACTGACCGCGCTCCGGGGGTCGGTCATGAAACAGCTTGAAGAGGAACGGAAGAAAGGATCGATCGGCAGTCCGCTTGAGGCGCAGGTGGTTCTCAGGACGAACGATGAGGAACTTGTTCGATTGATACAAGATGCCGCGGATCTGCTGCCGGCTATTTTTATCGTTTCTCAGGTATGCCTTCGGGAGGAGCCAGCGCGGACGGATGCGGGAGCCGGAATGAAGATCGAGATCATTGTCGAGACGGCAAAGGGTACGAAATGCCAGCGGTGCTGGAATTATCGGGAGAATATCGGGAATAATAGCGAGCATCCGACGCTTTGTGATCGATGCGTCGCGGCGGTCGTCTAGCGATCAGCGGTGGCTGGATGAGGCGGCGCGATAAAAACATAGAACGGGAACAGCGATAAAAGGAGTTGAATAGCGATGCCGAAAGCGAAGAAGGAGCGGAAGAGTTTAAAGAAATCGAAGGCGCGTATAAAGAAAACCGCGAAGAAGATACCGGTGAAAAAAAAGATCGCGAAGAAAAACGCGCCGAAGAAGACGGCGAAGAAATTGAAGAAGATCCCGGCCGATGAGCTTAAAGCGTTCAAAGCGCTCCTGCTCATCGAGCGCACGAAGCTAACTGAGGAGATCTCAAGCATATCGAAGGAGCACCTGATGAAATCCCAGAAGGACGCCACGGGCGATCTTTCGGGGTATTCGTTCCATATGGCCGATGTCGCCAGCGATAATTATGAGAGAGAATTCTCGCTTGGGCTGGCGTCGGCGGAGCAGAAGCGATTATACGCTATCGACGACGCCCTGCGAAGGGTCGCCGACGGAACCTACGGCAATTGTCAGTCGTGCGAAAAGCCGATCGCGAAAAAACGGCTGAAAGCGATACCTCAAACAGAGCTCTGCATAGTATGCCAGAAATCCCAGGAAGAGAAGCGGTGCGACGGTTCTATATAACCGCGCTATCGGTATTTGCCGCTGATAGGTTGACCAAAGCGCTTGTCATAAGGTCCGACGCTCTCCACCATCCCCTTGAGCTGATACCGAACATTTTTCACCTAACGCTTGTCATGAACAGGGGAATGGCCTTCGGCCTTCTGCGGGGCGGAAAGGTCGCTTTTATCCTGTTCGCGATCGCGGCCAGCGCGTGTATTATCCGCTATGTTACGCGGTCGCCGAATGTAAGCGGCTGCGGGCAGGTTTCACTCGGCTTGATGCTCGGCGGGACGATCGGAAATCTTGTCGACAGGATACGTTTTGGATATGTCGTTGATTTTCT
>JBDRSA010000058.1:0-5206 GCA_043825275.1 Candidatus Omnitrophota bacterium | reverse complement strand
GCAGCATAAATAGCGTATCGTGGATTTTGTATCTAGTATCTTGTGTCTAGTATCTCGCAAAAGCTGTATCTAGTATCCAGTATCCAGTATCTAGTATCTGGTATCTAAAAAAATATCTACCGTAGTCCAATTATAAGATTCGAATGCAAATTCGGTACGCCAGATACAAGATACCAGATACTAGATACTAAGGTTAAAGATACAAGAAACAGCTAAAGGAGATAACCAATGGACAAGCGCATCAAGATGATCGAAGAGAAGTATTTAAAAAAAGATATCCCCAATTTTAAGGCCGGCGATACCGTGAAGGTGCAGGTGCGTATCGTTGAAGAAGGGAAAAAACGTCTACAGACTTTTGAAGGGATCGTGATCGCAAAAAAGAGATCCGGCCTCGGCGAGACGTTCACGGTCAGGAAGATATCGTTCGGCGAAGGTGTTGAACGCATATTCCCGCTCCACTCCCCCGCGATAGAGAAAATAATCGTTACCAAGCGGGGGGATGTGAAGAGGGCGAAACTGTATTACCTGAGGAAGAGAGTTGGTAAAGCGACGAAAGTCGAAGAGAGATTTGGTAAAGAGGATGCCGCGGAAGCCGTCGCGACACCTGACGAAGCGGCTGCTGTACCACGAGAGGAAACTGCGGAGTAGGGGATATTCTCGTATCGCTGGTGTAGACGAAGCCGGACGGGGGCCTCTCGCCGGGCCGGTCGTTGCCGCAAGCGTCATTCTAAAGACGTTCACATTTAACGAAATAATATTTGATTCGAAGAAGCTTTCTCCCGCAAGAAGAGAGCGGGCCTACCGCGAGATCCTGGATAAATCCCATGTCGGAGTCGGTATCGTTGACGAAAAGACGATCGACCGGATCAATATTTTCAACGCGACGCGCTCGGCAATGGAGCTATCGATAGCCGACCTCGGCATCGTCCCGGATTACGTCATGATCGACGGCACTATGCAGATCATCGTAGAGGCGCCGCGCCGGTGCATTAAGCGCGGCGACACGCTTTCGATGTCGATCGCCGCCGCCTCGATCGTCGCGAAGGTGACCCGCGACCGCCTCATGGTTGAATACGACCGCAAATATCCCCAGTACGGTTTCTCGAAGCATAAGGGATACGGAACCAAGAGACATCTCGAAGCTCTCAGGGTTCACGGCCCCTGCCTGATACATAGACTTACGTTCAGGGGGACTACTTAGTCTCCAGCCACCAGTCTCCAGTCGCCAGTAATGTTTCCCGTTGGGCAACTTAATAATTCTTTTTAAAGTTGCCGGTTATCAATCTCCGATTGACAGTGTTAAATGCCAGGTGTGCGGCATAAAAACTATTTTTTTCTTTTTTCCTTACTGGTGACTGGTAACCGATCCAATCTTATGAGATGAGGCAAGAAATGTTGACTTAGTATTCGGTTGTGTGCTAATATTACAGTACTATAATGGCCAGAGAAGCGAAGAAAATAGCGGTAATCGGCGACGGCGGTTGGGGCACGACGCTGGCGATCCTCCTCTGTAACAAGGGGCACGATGTTTGGCTATGGGGAGCGTTCCCGGAATACGTTGAATCGCTCAAAAAGAGCCGTGAAAATATAAAGTTTCTTCCCGGCGTATCGATCCCGGCAAAGATCTCGATTACGGGGTCGATCAATGATGCTCTTTCAGAAGCTGGCGTTGTTGTTTTGGCGGTACCGTCTCAGTTCACAAGGTCCGTTTTGAAAAAAATGGCCGCGAGCGGCCTCTCGGGGTCGATAATGGTGAGTGTTACAAAAGGGATCGAGATCGATACGCTGAAACGCATGTCAGAGGTTGTCGCGGAAGAGTTCGGCGAACGGCGATTTGCCGTTCTGTCCGGTCCGACCATCGCGCATGAGGTCGCGGGGTGCATTCCCACGACCGCTGTTTGCGCCTCGTATGAACAGGATGACGCGACATCCGTTCAGGAGATATTTTTTACCGACAGGTTCAGGGTATATACGAGTACCGATGTGACCGGCGTCGAACTGGGCGGATCTTTAAAAAACGTTATCGCGATAGCGGCGGGGATCTCGGACGGGCTCGGATTCGGGACGAACGCGAAAGCGGCGCTGCTGACGAGAGGGCTGACTGAGATCATCCGGCTCGGTTGTGCCGCCGGCGCCAGGAGAGAAACGTTCTTCGGTTTGAGCGGGTTGGGAGACCTTGCGACGACATGCATGAGCAGACATAGCCGCAACAGATGGCTCGGCGAAGAGATCGGGAAAGGGAAGAAGTTGGGCGAAGCGCTGCAGGGAACAGAGATGGTTGTCGAAGGGATCTCAACAACGAGATCGGCCTATGAGCTGTCGAAAAAGTATTCTATCGAAATGCCGATCACCGGCGAGATCTACAAAATCCTGTACAAAGGAAAAGATCCCGCGAAAGCGGTAAACGATCTGATGACCCGCGCTCCGAAGCGGGAAGAATAGCATATAATTTTTTTGTTCCGTATTTAAGTTAGGTTTTTGCTTTTACTGGCAACTGGTAACTGACATAGCACGTTACGTAGCATAAGGGTCGGGGGGTAGCGCAGTCCGGTTTAGCGCACTTGCTTGGGGTGCAAGGGGTCGCCAGTTCGAATCTGGTCCCCCCGACCATTCTTCGACGCGCCCGCCAAAGGCGGGCTTGCTCAGAATGGTCGATTTATTTTCGATTTTCTATTGTTCAAACTTGAGTAAAAAGGAAAAATAAAGGTACGCGTAATGAAAACAATGCCGAAGAAGGATAGCTTGATGCCGCATGGCGGATGCTGCGGAAGCAGAGCCCGTTTGTCCGCCGCGGGGAGGCGCGTGAAGCACGTTAACGTCGGGGTGATCGGGTTCGGCACTATCGGCTGCGGCGTCGTTAAGGTCCTGACCGAGCGGCGCGCGCTCCTGAAGGAGAAGACCGGCATTGAGATCGACCTGGTCAGGGTCTGCGATAAAGATCTGAGGTCGAAGCGGCTCGTACAGATCAAGAAGAAGGGCGTGCTTACGAAAAGTATCAGCGAGGTTCTTTATGATCCGTCGATCGATGTCGTTGTAGAGCTGATCGGAGGGATCAATCCGGCGAAAGATATTATTCTTGAAGCGATTCGGCAGGGAAAACATGTTGTGACCGCCAACAAGGCGCTGTTGGCTCAATGCGGCAGAGAGATATTTGAACTTGCGGCGCGGTGCGGCTCATACGTAGAATTCGAGGCGAGCGTCGGCGGGGGGATCCCGATCATCCGTTCGCTGAAGGACGGGTTGCTGTCGAATCATTTTGAGTTGATCTACGGCATAATAAACGGAACGTCGAATTTTATTCTGTCGAAAATGTCCCGCGAGGAGATCGGTTTTCGGGACGCGCTTTTGTTCGCCCAGAACGAGGGATACGCGGAGAAGGATCCGACGCTCGATGTCGGCGGCGGAGATTCGGCTCACAAACTCGCGATCCTGGCGCTTCTGGGATTCGGCGTTTCGGTGAAGCCCGATGAAATATTTACCGAGGGGATCGAACGTATCGAGAAGAGCGATATTCGTTACGCCGATGAGCTTGGGTATGCCGTTAAGCTGCTCGCGATAGCGAAACGGTGCTCAGACGGACTCGAGCTCCGTGTACACCCTACCCTGATCCCCAAAGACCATCTTCTCGCGAGCGTGCACGGCGTCTACAACGCGATCTATGTTCGCGGCGATCTTGTGGGCGAAGCGCTCTTTTACGGCGAAGGGGCCGGGATGCTCCCGACCGCGAGTTCCGTTGTCGCCGATATTGCTTCTATCGCGAAGAAAACCCGTTCAGGCGTTCTGGCGGATTCGCTGATCGGCCGCAACAAGCGGGCGGTCAACTGCAAGGCGATGGGGCAGGTCTCGGTGCGGCATTATATCAGATTCTCGGCGATCGACCGGCCGGGCGTTCTGGCGGCCGTATCGGGGATCCTCGGAGAGCACAGCATAAGCATCGCGAGTGTTACGCAAAAACGGCAGCAGCGGTCGCGGATCGTCCCTATCGTAATGATGACACACACCGCCAGCGAAGCGGATGTGTCGCGGGCGCTGAAGAGGATCGACAAGCTCACCGTGATCAAAAAGAGATCGGTTCAGATCCGCATTGAGGAGTAGAAGAAATATACTATGTGGAACGGAGTGATAGCGCGGTATAAGGAATATTTGCCGGTAACCGGGAAGACCCCGATCGTAACATTGAACGAGGGGAATACCCCGCTGATCCGCGCCGAAGCCGTCGAAAGGTCCATCGGTAACATTGCGG
Organism: Candidatus Omnitrophota bacterium; assembly: GCA_043825275.1. GTDB lineage: Bacteria > Omnitrophota > Gorgyraeia > 2-01-FULL-45-10 > JBDRSA01 > JBDRSA01. The sequence goes on along the minus strand of JBDRSA010000058.1, from coordinate 963 downwards.
AAGTTTATCTGAAATATGAGGGGCTGAACCCAACCGGCTCGTTTAAGGACAGAGGGATGACCCTCGCGATCTCAAAGGCGATCGAAGGCGGTTCGTCAGCGGTTATCTGCGCGTCAACCGGCAACACCTCCGCGTCGGCGGCGGCGTATGCGGCTTTATCGGGCCTTTCGTGCGTTGTTCTTATCCCGAAAGGGGAGATCGCGCTCGGAAAACTTTCACAGGCGCTTATTCACGGCGCGCGCGTCATCGCGGTTCGGGGGAATTTTGATGACGCCCTGAGGATCGTCCGGGAAATTACCGAGACGTATCCGATAACGCTGGTAAATTCGTTGAATCCATACCGGATCGAAGGCCAGAAGACGGGCGCGTTCGAGATCTGTGACGCGCTCGGCGAAGCCCCTGAGTATCATGCGATACCGGTCGGGAATGCGGGTAATATTACCGCGTACTGGAAGGGATACCGGGAGTATAAAGACCGAAAGAAGATCGCCTGTCTGCCGAAAATGCTCGGGTTTCAGGCCGCGGGCAGCGCGCCGATCGTCCGTGGACATGTTGTAAAGGATCCGAAAACGATCGCGACCGCTATAAAGATAGGTAACCCCGCGAGCTGGGAGCGGGCAGAAACCGCGCGGGATGAATCGGGCGGGTTGATCGATATGGTCACGGACGGAGAGATAATAAAGGCGTATAAGCTATTGGCTTCGGGAGCGGGCGTATTTGTCGAGCCGGCGAGCGCCGCGAGCGTGGCGGGGATCATGAAGATAGCGAAAAAAGGGTATTTCAAGATCTCGCGGAAGAGAAAGAAGAAGCCAAAGATCGTTTGCATATTGACCGGCCACGGGCTGAAAGACCCCGACAGGGCGATCGCGAGCATAAAAAAACCGCGATCGGTGCGGGCAAACGTCCGGGCTGTAGTCCGGGAGATCGGGCTGTAGCCGGGACAGAATTATTGAGCTAGTACAA
>JBDRSA010000057.1:0-40888 GCA_043825275.1 Candidatus Omnitrophota bacterium | reverse complement strand
ATGGTGTACGGTGATTTTTCCTGTAATCTACTTATTTTGAGCTACGGCAAGAGCGGTCTTACAGGCGAGTCGATCCGTTCTTTTTGCGAACCGTAAACCTTAAACCGTTAACCGTAAACCGTCTTTGCGCTATTCTCTTCGACGTGACGCGCGATCACTTCTCCTGCCATGCGATGACGGCGGTCGCTTCCGGTATTATCATGTTGTTGTTGCGGGAGAGCGCCTCGTCGTAATGGATGTTCGATCCGCCGTTAATGTTTACCGTACCTCCTGCCGCGATAGATCCATACACATCCGCTCCTCCCGCGATCAGAACGCTCGCCGCGTTCGGCGCGTAGAACCCTCCATAAAAAGCTGTTCCTCCGGTCAACTGCGCCGCGTTATTTCCGTTGTAGTAGATCGTCAGCGACAGGGGGTTTGCGTCAGTGTTGATGACGGCGCCGCCAGCGAGGGCGACGTCATCAACGACATAGAGATCTACTACTGCTCCCGGGGCGAGTGTGAGCGTAGAATTGCCTTTTAATTCAAATTCGTCGATATAGTACGTGCCGGTATTGAGCGTTAAATTGTCCCCGCCACCGAGGTCAATATCACCATTACCATCGATCCCCGGGTTACCATTATCGGTCATGCCGACCGTCGCGTTGTCGTTGACAGCCTGGGCTGACGCCATGTCGATCGGAGGAAGTGAAATATCCGCGACCGAAGGGTCGACGGATCCCGAAACATTTCCCGGATTATTGACGGCGTCGCCGGGGCCGGGGTTCGCGTCGCCGTTGATCTGGGTAGGAGCGCCGACAAGTGTAATATCGCCGTTCGAATTGACATTCCCCCTATTGCCGGGGTTCGCCGGGTCATAGGCGGCGACTTCCGAATCGTAACTGTCGGTGGTCGAACCGCCGCGCAATGTCACGTCATTGCCGCCGAAGACGGCATTGTCGAATATTGTCATGCCCTCAAGCTCAAGGCGGACGATCCGGGTGGCATCGGGATTCGCGTCGCTCGGCGAATTGCCGGTCGATTCAAGGGTGCAGTCAACGGCGAAGGGGTCCGTCACGACCACGGTGTAATCGCCGACGATAACGCCGTTATTTCCCTGGATCGAACCCGAAAAGCTCCTGCGGACGATCCCGCCGGCATCGGCGATCGCCCAGCCGTCAGCCGGCAGAAAATCGTTGCCGCCGAACTTCCTCTCCCAGGCCGCGAAATCCGCGCCGGCCTCGGCGGCGCTTAAAGCGCACGCGGAGAGAAAGGCGCGGTTGATCAGGAGGTTCTCCGCGGCGACAGACGTTAGGAAGGCGGCGCCGAGGACGAGCAGTATCGAAACGGTCCCGAGCGCGTTAATTAACGCAACGCCTTTTCTATTCTTAAGTGATGGGTTCATGATTTTATCCTTTGTTGTAATCGTTATAGTAGGGGCGGGTCGCGAACCGCCCCTACTTCTCCTGCCAGGCGACGACAAAATTCGCGCCCGGGATAACAATGGACTTATTTGAACGGCCTACCGCCTCATCGTAATGGATATCGGAGCCGCCCATTACGGTTACGTTGCCGCCGGTTATGATAGAACCGCATACTGAACCGCCGCCCGCGACTTTAATACTTACGGCATTTGGCGCGTACAATGCTCCGCAGAAGTCCGACTGTCCGGTTATTGATGCCTCGTTGACGCCGGTATAGTAGACAAATAAAGCTGCTGTTTTGTCTTCAGTGCCCACGCCAGATCCTCCCGAAAGGTCCAGATCGGTGGTAACATAGATATTGACCGGGTTATCAGGATCTACAGCCGGGCTCAATGTTATTAGTGAACCGGCATTGAGAGTAAGATCTGAAATGTAATAAGTCCCGGGGGGGAGTTCCGCGGCGTCACCGCTGAATACCAAAGTATCCTCGTCAAGAAGTTCGGCATCGATGAGCACCTGGTTGTCATTGTTAATTTGCGCATCGGCAAGGCCGGGAACCGGCGGGAGGGTGATGTCTCCGGGGGACGGGTTAGTATCACCGGTGACGGAAGCGGGGTCGTTGACCGTACCGTCGGGTCCGGGATTCGCGTCACCGTTGATCTGCGTCGTAGCACCAAGAAGCGTTATGTCGCCGTTTGTGTTGACATTACCGTTTGTGCCCGGATCCGCCGGGTCGTACGGAGCGATTTCAGAGTCGAAGCTGTCGGTCACCGAGCCGCCGCCGAGCGTAACTTCACCTCCTGAGAATATAGTGTTATCGAATAAGGTCATCCCTTCTATCTCGATGCGCACGGTCCGCGCGGCGACGGCCGCCGCGGCCGAGGGGGCGGTTCCGGCCGATTCCGCCGAGTTGTCAACGTCGAACGGGTCGGTGACGATCACCGTATAATCTCCGATCACCGCGCCGTTGTTACCCTGGATCGACCCCGTAAAGCTTCTGCGGACATTGGTGGCGTTATCGGCGATCTGCCAGCCGTCAGCCTGCAGAAAATCGCCCCCGCCGAATTTCTTCTCCCAGAACGCGAAGTCGGCTCCCGCCTCAGCGGCGCTCAACGCGGCGGCGGAAAGGAAGGAGCGATTGATCAGGCGGTTCTCGGAAGCGACCATCGTAATGAACGCGGCGCCGAGGATGAGCAATATCGCTACGGTCCCCAAAGCGTTTATGAGCACCACACCTTTTTTATTTTTCGGTGAATGCAGCTTTGTTGAATCCCTTCTGTTGCCCGTTGGGGCGGTTCGCGACCCGCCCCTACTCTATTATCTGTTCCGTAACTGCACAAGAGATGTCAGCGTATCGTTCACATTGATCCGTCCGCCGAGGACGGCCCGCGTCATCTGGAACGTTATATTGAACTCGGTAAGCGCTGTTACATCGGCGACGTTCGATAAATTGACGCCGTTCGAGCTCAGGACAAAAGCGCCGAGATTATCCGCGATCTCACGTGTTCCATCGGCCCTGCCGCTTGCCGGGTCGGCGTCGATGACGCGTACGAGCCTGGTGGCGTCAAGCGGCGACGGCTGGTAGGTGATGTAATCGAATGTCGTCGAAGCGTCGATCACGTCGCCGTTAGCGTCAATGGAGGGGATCTCGATGATGAGCCGGTTCGTTTCGGTGTTGAGCCCGTTGAAGGTAGTCATGATCCGGGTTGCCCATCGCGCGTCGCGAGAGATCCAGTCCATCGCGAGGCGCGCGTCCGCGTGGATCTCGATATGCGCGGTCCCGCTGACGAACGCCTGCTGACCGAGAATATAGATCGAGACGATCGCGCCGAGTATGATGACTGTGATCGCCGACACGATCATCAACTCGACCAGCGTAAAGCCGGCCGCGCTCGATCGGAACATCCTGAAACTGACGAACTTCTGCGCCGGTATCTTCATAAAAGAGGCCCTCAAGTAGCTTATTGTCTATTGATCCCCTCGCGGGTGACCAGCGTCGCGATCGTTCTCGTCATAGCCTGGCCGATCCTCGAGGTCCATGACACGGTAATAGTAACTCTTCTGATATCGTTATCTCCGAGCGGATTATCGACAGTTACGGCGCCGACGCCATTGGTAAGGGTGTTCAAGCCGGCTGTGTTAAAAGCGCCGCCCATAATGAGGATGTTATCGTAGTCAGTGTTTCTAACGATCTCTAATTCTTCCTGAATAGCTTGTATCGCGACGGACGTCGCTCTGATATGATCGACGTAACCGTACGAATTGAGTATAAGTCCCCCAATGGCGCCGAATGCTATAGCTATTATGGCGGTGGCCATCATCGCCTCAATGAGCGTCATACCCTTCGTAGAATGTATGATTGCGCGTTTCATCTGTCCCCCCATGAAAGATGTAAGATAATGTAATTCAAAACTTTAGACTATTGCATTCTTAACTACCGGAAAGATGTCCCCAACAACAAGATTAGCACATAAACAAGTTAGTGTCAATACGGGTGACTTTGTGCAAGCCAATCTTGACTTTTATATATAAATGTGGTACTTTTATTATAATAATCGTATAAAATTTGTACATATAGCGGAACGAAAAGCAGTAAACAAAGCCTTCAGACATATGTTTTTTGAACAGCAGGACACGATACGAATGAAATTTTTTTCTTCCCAGCCTCAGGTGAAAGTCGGCCTCGATATCGGAACACATTCGGTCAAGATGGTAAAACTGCAGGTTGAAAACGAGGCGCTCCGCCTAACCGGGGTCGGCTCGATACAACCGAAAGACGTGACCGACCAGGGCATGGCGGACGCCATAAAAGCTCTGTCGAAACAGTTGAATTTGAATACCAAAAATGTCGCTGTGTCGGTATCGGGGACCCAGGTTATCGTCCGTTTCATAACGATCCCGAAGATGAAGGAGAGCGATATACGCGGCGCGCTGCAGTTCGAAGCCGAGAAGTACATACCGTTCAACGTTAACGATGTCATTATCGAGTATCAAACGCTGAATGTCAAGGACCAGGGGAAGAAGCTCGACCTGGTGATCGCCTGCGCGAAAAAAGATTATGTGCTGAAGAAGGTCTCGCTCGCGGAAAGCGCGGATCTCGTGGTCGATGTGGTCGATGTTGACGGGTTCTCCGTTATGAATTCTTTCCTTAAGAACAACGCCGACCCCGAGCGAAAAGGCTCCATCGTTCTTGTCAACATCGGCGCGAATATGACGAATGTCGTTGTGCTGGACGGAAACACGCTGCGGTTTTCCCGCGATATTCATTTCGGCGGGAAGATCATCGATAGCGCCATTTCAAAAAGGTTCGGCCTCGACATGATCCGGGCCGAAGAGGTCAGGCTGGACCCGAAAGAAAAAGCCGCCGAGGCTGCCGAATGCGTTCATGAATCGATGCTAAGCCTCTTCGGAGAACTCAGGCTGTCGCTCGGTTATTTCGACAATCAGTTCGGCAGGGCGGTCAGCGAGGTCTATATATCCGGCGGGCTGGCAGAGGCGTCCGGGATAGAGAAGATGTTCGAAGAAAATATCGGTATCAAGACCGCCGCCTGGGATCCGTTAAAATTTCTATTGATCGACAACAGTTCGATCGACCAAAAGACCGCCGCGAAGATCGGAAAGAGCCTCGCGGTCGCGGTCGGGCTCGCTTTACGGTGACATGATAGAGATCAATTTACTCCCTCAGGAACTGAAGAATAAGCGCAGGAAAGCCGAAGCGTTCAAGATGCCGGATATGCAAAAGCTATCCGGGATCTCGCCGCCTGCCGCCATTGCCGGATTTTTTGGATTCATGGTGGCCGTGCAGCTTGCCGTCTTCGGTATGTCGGCGTACGCGAACAACCGGCTGACCACGTTCCGGGCTCGCCATAGATCCGTGATGCCGCTTGTCGGCGAGATCAAGAAACTGAAGAGTACGATCGGGGTCCTGTCAAAAAAGATAAAGGCGATCGACGAGATCGCCGGGAAGCGCGTTCTATGGTCGAAGAAACTGAACGACCTGAGTGATTCCGTTACGCCCGGGATCTGGCTGACGAAGGTTTACTACGACGAAAATCTGATCAGCTCAGGCGAAGGAAAATCCGGCGGCGCGAAAAGCTCGAGAAAACGGCCGAAGGCGGCCCCGGGAACCGATGAGAAGACACTCGATAGGAACCTCGGCATAACCGGATACGCGCACAGTAAGCACGAAGAAGCGACCGTAAGCGTTACAAAATTTATCGAGAGCCTGAAAGCGAACGAAAGTTTTAATGAGGATTTCAGCGTTATAGAACTCGGCGGGTCCATACAGGAAGCCATGGTCTATGACGTTGAAGCGATGAGCTTTAAGATAAATTGCAAGCTGGAGAAAGATGTTCGCTGAAATAAAGAACCTGGAAAAATACAAAGCCGTCATGATCGCCGGCGCGACAGGGCTCATTATTCTCGGGGCGTGGATCTATTTTCTTCTCTTTCCGGAAGTGGCGAAGATGATGAAGGTTTTCGGAGAAACGGGAAGGCTGCGGGCGGAGATGGGGGCTTACGAAACGGACATCGGGAGGATCGAGCTCTTCAAGCGCAAGCTTATCGAATACCGGGAGAAGATTGCCGGGAACGAGGCAGTCTTCGCGAAGCCCGGCGAGATGCCGTCCTTGGTCGAGTCGATATCCGATATGGCGCGTGATTCGTCGGCGAAGATCGTTTCGATCACCGCGCTCAAGCCGTCGGAAGAGAGGACCGAGCAGCTCGGCGGGTTCTATCGTGAGACGCCGGTCATGATAAGCGCGCGGTCGGGGTATCATGAGTTCGGAAAATTTCTTGGTGAGTTGGAGAATTTTGAGAAATTCATCAAGATCGCGGATATCGAGATAGCCGCGAATAAGGACCTTCCGAAGCGGCACAACTGCGAGATGCTCATTTTGATGTATTCGAAGCTGGATGAAGAGAAATGATAAAAAAAGCTGTCTTTGTATGCGCGATCTGTTCGGTCGTTTGGGCGGCGAACGGTCATGCCGGTTCTTTCAGATACGACTCGAACGGAAAACGCGATCCGTTCGTTCCGCTGGTCGGGATGAACGAAATGACGAGCGCGGGCAGGCTGAAGCTGGACGAGGTCGTCGCGATCGATGAGATCACCCTTGAGGGTGTCGCGCGGGGAGCCGGCGGCCGGGCCACCGCTTTTTTGAACGGTGAGCTCGTCCGCGAGAATCAGCGGCGGGGCAACGTCGAGATCAAGAAGATAAGCGACAAAGATGTGACCGTTACTATAAACGGAAAAGAGCATAGGATCAGCGTACGAAAACCGGGACCCAATCCTTAATTTTTCAGGAGATACATGATGATACAGAAACGTTGCGGAGTTATTGTCGCGGCCGTAATTGCCGCGGTTCTGTGGGCGGCGCCGTTGTTTTCCGAGGAGACGACCGGCGCGCAATGGGATGCGGCGGGGAAGACCTTCACTCAGGCGGATGCCGGCAATGGCGCGCCGAAGAGCGATAGTCCTGCCGCGATGAAGCCGGGCCATATAACGGTCAATTTTAAGGGCGCCGACATAAGGACCGTCCTGAGCTACTTCGCCGAGGTCTCGGGCATCGATATCGTTCCGTCGCCGGATGTTAAAGGGCTTGTGGACCTGAAGCTCACCGACAAGCACTGGAAGACAGCGCTCGATATTATCGTCCGGAATTACGGGTTCGCGTACGAGCAGGAAGGCGACATCATCAGGGTCGTGACCGTTGACGGTCTCAAGATGGAGGAGGTTACAACACAGGCGTTCAGCCTCAGTTACGCGAAGTCCGAATCGGTCGTGACGTCGATCCAGGACATGCTCTCCGAGAAAGGGAACATTTCGTTCGATGAGAGGACGAACACCGTCATCGTTACGGACCTGCCGACCAATGTCTACAAGATCGGCGACATAATCAAGCGGCTCGACACGAGCACGCCGCAGGTTTTGATCGAGGCGAGGATCATTGAAACGGTTCTGGGGAACAATGAGAAGCTGGGGATCGACTGGAATTTGGTCTTTGCCGCCGCCGGTTCAACGCGGCCGACGACATTCCCGTTCCACTATTATAAGTCCGACAGCAGGTTTATAGATCAGTTCTATCCGCTCGTTCAGACCGGCGCGCCGGTTGTTTCGGTCCCCCCGGGTGGATCTCCGCAGACGGCCGATCCGGGAGGTTATCCTGCGGGCGCGTCGGCGCAGGGTGAGCGCGTGAAAGGATTCCCTCTGGTGGACCATGAGATGGATCTGTTCGCGGACGCGTTTAAATTCGGCACGCTCGATTTCTCCCAACTTACGGCTACGCTTGAGCTCATAAAAGAGCGGTCGAATACCGATGTCATATCGAACCCGCGGATCACGACGCTCGATAATAAAGAGGCGTCAATACTTGTCGGCCATGTCATCTGGATGCCGAAATACGAGCGGAACAAGAACACCGGGCAGATGGAGATATCGGGGTATGATCCGAAGGATGTCGGTATCAAACTGAAGGTTACGCCCCACATAAATGTTCGCAGCGAGATCATTGTGGAGCTTGAGCCGGAGATAACGGAGCTTTTACGGTACGATACGCTCAATGAACAGGAGGGCGTCGTCGTCCCCGTCTTTTCGACGAGAACGGCGAAGACGCAGGTGCTCCTTTTTAGCGGTGATACGATCTTTATCGGCGGACTCATCAAAGAATACGACAAGACGACAATAAACAAAGTCCCCCTTCTTGGCGACATGTTTGACGGTGTTCCGGGGCTTGAGATGCTCTTCAAGCATACAGAGACCGTCAAGGAGAAGACCGAGCTTGTCTTTTTCGTGTCGGTCAATCTGGTGACGACCGGACGCCACATAGCGGGGACGCCGCTGCCTACCGATGTCTACGCTCCGAATTTTACCATGTCGCAGGAACGGTGGCCCACGAAGGGGCATACCGCCGACTAAGGTGAGATCATCTCTGTGTATCGACTGAAGACGGACAGATGACGCGTACGGTACGATTTTCCAAGGTTCGGATGATGCGGTTCATTTCGCATCTTGACCTCGTGCGGCTCTTTCAGAGAGCTTCCCGGAGGGCGGGCTTACCGGTCACGCGGACGCGGGGGTTCAGCCCGCGCCTGAAGATAAGCATTGAGCGGGCCCTTAAGTTGGGCTTTGAGAGTGAGGACGAGAAGGTGACGTTCTCAATGGATCATTGGATACGCCCTGAAGAATTTATGAGCCGGCTGAATGAAAAACTGCCGGACGGAATACGGATAACGAACATTATTAAGGATAGATAATCATGCAGCAGGATATTTTTGTTAATTGTAATATGCTCGAGACGAGAGTAGCCGTCATTGAGCAGAAGAAGCTCGAGCAGTATTTTATCGAGCGGCACGACACGAAGAGGATCGTCGGCAATATCTACAAAGGGATCGTGGAATCGGTCCTGCCGGGCATGGGGTCGTCGTTCGTGAAGCTGGGGCTTGAGCGGAACGGATTTTTATACGTTTCGGATGTAACACCCGGCGGGCTGACCTACGATATCGAGGACGTCGATGAGGTGGCGCGCCCGCAGCAGAAGCATCACAAGCTTCCGTCGATCGGGGACCTCCTGAAGCGAAACGACGAAGTGCTGGTCCAGGTGGTGAAAGGGCCGATCGGAACGAAGGGGCCGCGGTTGACGACGAATATCTCGATGCCGGGCCACTTTGTCGTCCTGATGCCGATGGGCGGCACGGTCGGTATTTCAAAACGGATAGAGTCGAGGGAGGAGCGCGACAGGATCAGGAAGATCCTCGACGAGATAAAGTTCCCGAAGAATATCGGCCTGATCGTCCGGACAGCGGCCGAGGGTATAGCGAAGCGGGACCTCGCGCGGGAGATCAGGTATTTGATGAGGCTCTGGTCCCGTATACGTGACCGGGCGCGGCGGGTCAAGGCGCCGGGCATGGCGTACGAAGAGTACAATCTGGTGCTCCGCATCGGCCGCGACATGCTCACCAAGGACGTTTCACGTATCGAGATCGATTCGAAGGATGAGTTCCGCCATCTCTCCCGATTCTTGAGGTCATTTTCGCCGGCCTTCAGGTCCCGGGTGCGCCTTTACAGCGGGAATGTTCCGCTTTTTGAGAAGTATGACATAAACAGACAGATCGAAAAACTGGTGACGCGGAACGTAAAGCTGAAATGCGGCGGCCACATAGTTATCGACGAAACGGAAGGGCTCGTCGCGATCGACGTGAACAGCGGCAAATTCGTCGGCAGGAGGAATCTCGAAGAGACGGTTTTTAAGACGAATCTCGAGGCGGCCGAAGAGATCGCCCGGCAGCTCAGGCTGCGCGACCTCGGCGGGATCATCGTCATCGATTTTATAGATATGGAGGTGAATGACCACCGGAAGAAGGTCTTCGGAACGCTCTCGTCGGCGATCGAGCGGGACAGGGCGAAAACGAAGATACTGAACATGTCGTCGCTCGGTGTCGTTGAAATGTCGCGCCAGCGGATGCGAAAAAGCCTTGAGGGGCTCATCTACCAGAGCTGCCCCTACTGCAGCGGTAAAGGGCTCGTTAAATCCGCGTCAACGATGACGATAGAATTAACACGAAGGCTCGAGGGGTTCTTCTCCGCGCCGAGGAGGGGCAGAGGGCTTTCCATTTACGTTCATCCGGATGTGTCGGACTATATCGCGCTTCCGGAGCGGAAGATCATCCACTATCTCGAGAGGCGCTTCAGGAAGCGGATACGGGTTATCGGCGATCCGAAGCTGCACATTGAAGATACAAGAATAGAGGAAGAACAATGAAGAGGAGGTAGCGCGTGTACGCGGTCATTGAAGTCAGCGGAAAACAGTTCAAGGTCCAGAAGGGAGAGCGTTTCAAAGCGGAAGGCATGGCGTCGTCAAAGATCGGTTCATCCGTCGCTTTCGACAAAGCTCTTCTTGTCAAAGAAGGGAACACGATCCACGTAGGAACGCCGTATGTGAAAGGGGCATCGGTATCATGCACCGTTGTAAAGCGGCTGAAGGGCGCTAAAGTGACCGCCTTCAAGTACCGGCGAAGGAAAGACTCAAAAAAGAAGATCGGTTCGAGACAGCATTTGATCGAGCTTGAAGTAAAAGAAATATCAACGGGGAAGTAGAAAGGAGCAACTGATGGCACGGGGAGCAACGAGCGGAAAAAACAACCGCGACTCGAACGCGCAGCGTCTCGGAGTAAAACGATACGGCGGCCAGACGGTAAAGGCCGGCGAGATCATTGTCAGGCAGCGGGGGACCCGCTTCAAAAAAGGTAAGAATGTCGCGATGGGGAAGGACGATACTTTATTCGCTCTGAAGGCCGGAAAGGTCGTCTTCGGAATGAATAAGGTCGTACATATCGTTTCTCAGGTGAAGTAGCGATCGACAGCTGCGTGCGGGCCATACCATGCCTTTTATAGACGAAGCAAAGATATTCGTGAAGGGCGGAGCCGGCGGCGACGGCTGCAACAGTATGTACCGGGATAAACTCAACCGGTGGGGGAAACCGGACGGCGGACCGGGCGGGAAGGGCGGCGATGTGATCATCGCAGGCTCGACGCACGTCCAGACGCTTCTCGATTTTTATTATAACAGGCATTTTCGGGCCCCGAAAGGAGCGCGCGGCGGATCGAACAATAAGGCCGGACGGAACGGCGAGGATCTCCTGATCAATGTCCCGCCCGGGACGACGATACGTGACATCCAAACAGGGCTTGTGCTTCGGGAGATCGCGAATGCCGGCGATTCCGTGGTTATCTCGAAGGGGGGAAAGGGCGGCCGGGGAAATTCGCGCGGCCGCGAAGCGGTACAGGGAGAGGCCGTAGAAGAGTGGGAGATCAAGCTCGAGCTCCGGCTTATCGCGGACATCGGCCTTCTCGGCTATCCGAACGCCGGAAAGTCAACGCTCATTTCAAAGATCTCGAACGCCCGTCCAAAGATCGCCAATTACCCGTTCACCACGAAAGAACCGGTTCTCGGTGTCGCGAAACTTTTCGGCGAAGAGCATGTGATTGTAGCCGACATTCCCGGCCTGATCGAAGGCGCGCACGCGGGGCGAGGCCTCGGCGACAGGTTCTTGCGCCATATTGAGCGGACGAAGGTGCTCGTTCATATGATCGACATTTCCGCGCAGGAAGGAAGATCGCCCATTGAGGACTTCAGGCGGCTCAACAGGGAGCTTGCGCTCTACAGCGCCGCGCTCGCGAGAAAACCCCAGATAATCGCGCTCAATAAGATCGATCTGGAATCGGCAAGCGGCCGCGTCGATGAATTCCGAAAGTATGTCAGAAAGAAGGTCTATCCGATCTCCGCGATAACCGGGGTCGGCCTGAAGGATCTCCTGGTTGCCGCCCATAAGAAATTACGGTCGAAGCGGATGAAATAGAAGTGACTCGGTTTACGGTTAACGGTGTACGGTGAACGGTAGTAGGTACCGTCCGAAGCGTACCGACCGGTTCAAAGTTCATAGTGCATAGTTCAAAATCTTTCTACGGTTTATGGTTAACGGTGAACGGTGAAAACTAAGGATAAAAAGTAGAAAACGATTGGTAACGCGATCATCTCAATGGAACGTTGATTTTATATGTATTCATTGACGCTTTTTTGATCTTTTTCACCGTAAACCGAAAACCATACACCATAAACCGAAATTTCACTGACATGGAAAAGACAATGAAGCGAGTAGTCGTTAAGGTCGGAACGAGGCTCCTGACGGGAGAGGAGAACCTGCTCGACGTCGAAAAGGTACGAAAAGTGGTCGCCGAGATCGCGGACATCAGGGGGCTTGGCGTAGAAGTGTTGCTTGTGTCGTCGGGGGCGATCGGCGCCGGCATGGGGATCCTCGGGCTCAGGCGACGGCCCTCGTCGATCCACGAGCTGCAGGCGGTCGCCGCGATCGGGCAGAATCAGCTGATCGGGCTCTACAGCGAACTCTTCAAAGAGCACGGTATCATAGCCGCGCAGATGCTCCTGACACAGGACGATTTTGACAACAGGCGCAGGTACCTCAACATGAAGTGGACGATCAAAGAGCTCCTGAAGAAGGGCGCGATCCCGGTTATCAACGAGAACGACAGTGTCGCGACCGACGAATTGAAGTGCGGCGATAATGACCGGCTTTCGAGTCTTGTCGCGGACCTGTCGGAATCTGAATGTCTTATTGTCCTTACCAATGTCGACGGATTGCTTGACGAAAAGAACGAACTTATCAGGCACATAGAAGAGATGACGCCGAAAATGGAGCGTCTCGTCAGGAAGACAAAATGCGATCTGTCTCTCGGCGGCATGGGGACGAAGCTCGAGGCGGCGAAGCAGGCGATGGGGGCGGGAATACAGTGCGTCATAGCCAACGGCAACAGAAAGGGCGTGCTCAGGACGATCATCGAAAAAGGCGGCGTCGGCACCGTCTGCAGGCCATCGCGGCGGATGATCGCGAAAAAACGGTGGATCGCCTTCTCTTCAAAAACGAAAGGCGCGATAATCGTTGACGACGGCGCGAAGGAAGTCCTGGTGAAAAGAAATAAGTCGCTGCTCGCGTCGGGAGTCGTTTCCGCGCGGGGAAGGTTTAAACAGAAAGACGTTCTGTCGGTCGTCGATGAAGCTTCGAATGAATTCGCCCGCGGCGTAACGAACTATTCTTCCGACGAGATGGCGCGCGTGAAAGGGATGAAGACCGCGCAGATCAAGGCGCTGTTCCCCGGCAGGAAGCAGTATGAAGTGATTCATAGGGATAGCCTGGCTATACTGTAAGTCGCCAGATGCCAGTTGACAGTTGCCAGTAAAGAGGAAAAAAAGAACAGAAGAAGAAAAATGGGGAAACAGAATATACAGAAAATGCTGGAGCGGGCGAAAGCGTCGACCGCGGTCCTTGCGTGTGTCAAAACGGAGAAGAAGCGGGCCGCGCTTAAAGCGATGGCGAAGAGCATTCTACGCGAGCGGCGCGCGATCATGCGCGCGAATGAACGCGATCTGAGCCGTAATAAAGAGCGGCTTTCGAAGCCGATGGCCGAGAGGCTTCTGCTTGACCGGTCGAGGATCGAGTCGATGGCAGAGTCGCTGGTCGAGATCGCCCGGCTCAAGGACCCCATAGGAAAGGTCTCGGATATCATACGGCGGCCGAACGGGCTCAGGATCGGGAAGATGCGTGTTCCGATCGGCGTTATCATGATCGTGTATGAATCGCGGCCGAACGTTACCAGCGATTGTATCGGGCTGTGCCTGATGTCGGGAAATAGCGTGATCCTGCGCGGCGGAAGCGAGGCGGTCAATTCTAACGCGGCGATCTTCGAAGCGATGCGGCCGGCCGTAAAGCGGTTCGGGATCCCCGACGGGGCGATCAATATGGTCATGGATACCGATCGCGCGATCGTTCATCATCTGCTGAGGCAGAGCGATTATATCGATCTGGTTATCCCGCGCGGCGGGGAATCGCTGATCAGAAATGTCGCGGAACATTCGACGATTCCGGTCATCAAGCATTACAAGGGCGTGTGCCATACCTTCGTCGATTCACCCTGTGACCTTGAGATGGCGATGCGGATATGCGTAAACGCGAAAGTGCAGCGGCCCGGCGTCTGCAACGCGATGGAGACGCTTCTTGTGCATGCGCGATCGGCAAAGAGTTTTCTCCCCGGATTTGTGGAAGAGATGAAGAAGCGCGGCGTTGAGCTGCGGGGATGCGCCCGCACCCGGTCGATCGTCCGCGGCGTAAAGCGGGCGCTTGAAAAAGACTGGTACACCGAATACCTCGACCTGATACTGTCGGTAAAAGTTGTACGCGGCATCGATGAGGCGGTCGCGCATATAACAAAGTATGGTTCGCGCCACTCGGACGCGATCGTGACGAAGAACACTCGGAACGCGGAGGTCTTCCTGCGGGCCGTCGATTCATCGTGCGTTTACCTGAACGCCTCGACGCGATTTACCGATGGAAAACAGTTCGGGAAAGGCGCCGAGATCGGGATCAGCACCGACAAGATCCACGCCCGCGGGCCGATGGGGATCGAGGACCTGACGACCTATAAGTACGTGATCTATGGCTCCGGACACGTGCGTTCATAACCAAAACACTCATGAAGATCGGTATTTTCGGCGGGACATTCAATCCGATACATAGCGGCCATCTTCACGCGGCGCGTGAAGCGGCGCGAAAGCTCGGGATCTCAAAAGTGGTCCTGGTCGTAGCGAATACCCCTCCCCATAAAACGATCGAAGGTAACGCGACGCCGGAAGACAGAGTCGCGATGGCGCGGCTGGCGGCGGGAGACGAGGCGATCTTTGAGGTCTCGACGTACGAGATCGAGAAGGAGGGAACGTCGTTCTCGATCGATACGATAAAAATGCTCAAAGAGAAGTACGGCCCGGATTCCGACCTCTATTTTATAACCGGCGCCGATTCCCTGAAGGACCTCAGCTCGTGGAAAGATCTCGACGAGATCCTGAGCGTCTCGACGTTCGTAGCCGCCACGCGGCCGGGGTATACTGATGCCGGCGCGTTCGATCGTGTGCGGCGGATCGATATCGATCCGCTCGACATCTCTTCAAGCGATGTGAGGAGCAGGATCCGGCAGGGCATGCCGGTCAACGGCCTTGTCCCCGATGCGGTTGCGGCGTATATTCACGATAAACGGCTCTATGGGCGGTGATTACGCGCTATCATGTTGTAATAACGGGCCATAGAGTACGTTCGACATGAGGCGCTGATTACCTTGACACAGGGCGCTTTATCTGATAAACTTAGAAAAGTTTTTAGAACCGTAAAAACAGACGAAGGAGGAGAAAATGGCAGAAATCGGATATTGCGTAAAGTGCAAATCGAAGAAAGAGATGAAGGATGCCGAGAAAGTGACCATGAAGAACGGCAGGAACGCGATGAAGGGAAAATGCGTTGACTGCGGCACCGGAATGTTCAGGATCACGAAATAATTCCGGCAGGAATGCCTGTCGGCTGTACGATCAATCGAGGAGTTGAATTTCTATAAAGATCGAAACGAAGGTTGCCGCGATCGCGAAAGCGGCCGCTCAGACCAAGGCGGAACAGATCGTCATCATCGATATGAGGAAGCAGCGGTCGATCAGTGATTTTTTTATGATCGCCGGCGGCAGATCTACAACGCAGGTGAGGGCGATCGCCGGCAATATAGTCAAAGAGCTGAAGAACGGACGAGGGGGGATCCGCCCCTGGCATGTCGAGGGGGAACGGGAATCGCTCTGGATCCTCCTGGACTACGGCGATGTCGTGGCGCACATTTTTCACGCCGAGACAAGGAAATTCTATAATTTGGAACGGCTTTGGCGAAAGGCTCCGCAGCGGGTCTATCGATCGCGGAGACGGAAAAAAAGGGCTCAATGAGCGTCAGATCAGGCAGAAAGGATACAAAGGCCGAAAAGAATCTCAAAGGGAATTTGAGAACGCGCGTCGAAGAACTGACCGCGCTGTACGATGTTTCAAAGACGATAACCTCTTCGATGGATCTCGGAAGGATGCTCCGGATCGTCGTTTCGAAGGTCAAGCGCGTAACGAAGTCGAAGTTCTGCGCCATACATCTGCTGAAACGGAACAGTCTCGTGCCGCGGGCGGTATACGGTTCTCTAAGAACAGAAGCGGCGCTCAAACAGGAAGTTTCGATCAAAGAGGGTTTTTACGGGTTTGCCGTAAAGAGAAAACGCCCCTGTACCGTCAGGGATCTGAGCAAATTCCCTCATTTCATTTTCTACCGTGTCTTCAAAAAGATGAAGCTCAGGTCAATGATGGTCGTTCCGATGATCGAGCGCGGAAAGGTGATCGGCACGCTTTCCGTTATTAGCGACACGATAAACGCGTACACGAATAATGACGCGAAAGAACTGAGCCTTTTCGCGAGCCAGGCGGCGGCCGCGATAGAGAACGCGCGGCTCTTTCGGGAGACAAAAACCAATTATCTGAACACGATGCGTCTTCTGGCGAGCGTTATAGACGCGAAGGACAGTTATACCGAAGATCATTCCGAAAAAGTAATGCGCTACGCCATGGGGATCGCGAAGAACATGGATCTTCCGGAAGGCAAGCGGAGGGTCATTAAGTTCGCGAGCATTCTTCATGACATCGGAAAGATCAATATAGACATAAGCATCCTGCGTAAGTCCGGGCCGCTCACGAAGAATGAATGGCAGAAGGTTGTTGAACATCCGAGGATCGGGGCGGAAATACTCGGAAAGGCGGGTTTTTTAAAAGACCTGATCCCCGCTATCCTCTATCATCACCTGAAATACGAAGGAGGAGGGTATCCGAAATCAAAAATACGCGGGAAATCGATCCCTATCGAGGCCCGGATACTGGCGGTGGCGGATGCTTATGAGGCGATGACCAGCAGTAGGCCCTATCGGTCAAATATGACCAAAGAGCAAGCCATCGAAGAACTGAAGCGCTGCGCGGGGACCCAGTTCGATCCGGTCGTCGTAAAAGCCTTTCTGAACTACTGTACCAGGAAGAATAAGATCTAATCATATGCTGTACGGAAATCTTGAGAATAAGCTTTCCATCCTGATACGGGATTCGGTCGAGAAAGCCTTCGGCGGTTTTTGGGCCGAAAGCGCGGCCGACTCTCCGAAATATTCAATAGACCTCGAAACGCCGAAGACCCGCGCCCACGGTGATATCGCTACGAACGTCGCGCTTAAGCTATCCCGCGCTCTCCGTAAAAATCCTCTTGAGATAGCCGCCGCGATCACTGAGAACATGCGAAACGACATAAAGGCGGGCGGCCTGAAGCGGATGATCGAGAAGGTTGAGGTCAAAGAGCCGGGCTTCATCAATATTTCTCTTCATACAAGCTATCTACATAAAGTTCTGCTTGATATAAAACGTCAGAAGGCGAAGTTCGGATCGAATTCCATCGGAAGGAACCAAAAGGTCAACATCGAATTCGTAAGCGCGAATCCGACGGGGCCGCTGACCATCGCGCACGGGCGCCAGGCAGCGTTCGGTGATTCGCTGGGGAATATATTCGAGGCGTGCGGGTATCGTGTATGCCGTGAATATTATGTGAATGACAAGGGGAGGCAGATCGATCTTCTGGGCGCGTCGATCAGGATCAGATACCGCGAACTTTTCGGCGCAAGCGAACAGCTGCCTGAAGACGGCTATCGAGGGGCGTATGTGGTCGATATCGCGAAAGACCTTAGGAAACGTTCAGGCAAAAAGCTCCTTGAAGAACAGGACATAAAGAAATTCGCCCGCTTCGGCGCGCAATGGATCATGCGGAAGATAAAGAAGGACCTCAAGGATTTCGGGGTTATGTTCGATGTGTGGTTCAGTCAGAAAAAGCTTGAGGCGGACGGAAAGGTCGAGCGGGCGCTTCGCGCGCTCAGGAGCAAAGGGTTTCTCTACGAAAAGAACCAGGCTGAATGGTTTGCGTCTACGAAATTCGGCGATGACAAGGACAGGGTCGTGCGGAAATCAGACGGGGCGCTCACGTATCTCGCGCCGGATATCGCGTATCATTATGATAAATTCAAGCGGCGGTTCAGAAGATTTGTCGATATCTGGGGCCCGGACCATCACGGGTATGTTTCGAGGATAAAGGCCGCTGTCCGGGCGCTCGGATGCCGGGAAGGCGCTCTTTCGGTTCTCCTTGTGCAGCTTGCGACGGTATTTCGCGACGGGAAACCGCTTGTGATGTCGACGAGGATGGGTGAGTTCATTACGCTCAGGGAGGTTATGGATGAAGTCGGAAAAGATGTTACGCGCATCTGCTTTCTTATGAGAAAGCTTGACAGTCATCTGAACTTTGACCTGGCGGCCGTGAAGAAGCAGTCGCTCGACAACCCGGTCTATTATGTACAGTACGCGCACGCGCGGATCTGCAGCATTCTCCGTAAGGCGAAGAATATCGAGCACTCCACGTTCAATTCAGGGCTCCTGAAGGAGGAAGAGGAATTGGATCTTCTCAGGATGATGCGGCTCTATCCGATCGCCGTGCAGTCTTGCGCGAAGAACCTCGAGCCCTACGGGATCCTGAGCTATCTGCAGGAACTCGCCGCCGCGTTCCATAATTTTTACGATAAACAGCGTGTTGTCAGCGAGGATCTGAGCCTTACGAGGTCGAGGCTCGTTCTTGTGGAGTGCGTGAAGACCGTGCTCGCGAATGGGTTGAGGCTTTTAGGCGTTTCTCTGCCGGAGAGGATGTGACGAGGGAAGGTATTCGATAGAACGGCAGAGATCGATCAAATGGAAAGCCCAGATCCCACCCGCGAGGTGGGAAGTTTATTTAAGGGGATTGCGCATAGCGCAAAGACGGTTTACGGTTAACGGTGTACGGTGAACGGTAGCGGCTACCGTCAGTAGTTCGCCGCCTGGCATATAGTACATAGTACAAAGTCGTACTACGGTTAACGGTGTACGGTGAACGGTAAAGGATAAAAACTAAAAACGATCGTAACGCGATCATCTCAATAGAACGCTGATTTAATATGGATTTATTGACCGCTTTTTTGATCTTTTAACCGTAAACCATTAACCGTACACCGTAAACCGTAATTTGAACTTTGAACCATGAACTAAGCGGCAAGTGGAATAATAAACCATGGAAGGTTTTGAATCCATAAAACTATTTGTTTCGGAAGCTGTCGAGCATGAGTGGCTCATGACGCGGCTCGTGGCGTTCGGTTATAACCGGTGCAAGCGCGTCGCGGAAGAGGGCGATTTTTCCGTGATCGGTGAAAATATAGTCGTCTTTCCGTTTACGTTCGAATATCCGGTCAGGATCGAGCTTGCCGGCAGCAGGATCGAGCGCATACGCTCGGTAGACAACGTTTCATACGAGACGTTCGCGGAACACACGTCGGTCATCATCCTGCCGATCAAGGGCGTCCTCAGGCGGCGGCGCATCGTTCGCAGGAAATACAAGTTCGGCGAAGACCTTCCGATCGACAACTTTGTCGACATAGATACCGGCGATCATGTCGTGCATGTTGATCACGGGATCGGCAAATACCTTGGGCTCGAAGGCATCGAGCAGAAAAGCGGCGAGGTCATCGACCACCTGGTCATCGAATATATCGGCGGCGACAAGCTCTACGCGCCGTTTTCCGATCTCGACAAGGTCCAGAAATATATCGGCATCGAGCGGAAGACGCCGAAGATGTACCGGCTTGGCTCGAAGATGTGGAATCGCCAAAAACACCGGGCAAGTAAGGGCATCGCGAAAGTGGCGCTTGAGATCCTCGATATTCAGGCGAAGCGTCAGGGCGACAAAGGGTTCTCATTTTCGCGCGATACCGACTGGCAGCATGATCTCGAAAAGAGTTTTCCCTACAAGGATACGCCGGATCAGAGGAGATCGACCGATGAAGTGAAGCGGGATATGGAATCCGGCAGGCCGATGGACCGGCTCCTCTGCGGCGATGTCGGTTACGGAAAAACCGAAGTAGCGCTTCGGGCCGCGTTCAAGGCGGTCATGGACAATAAGCAGGTCGCGATCCTTGTCCCGACAACGATCCTGGCGGAGCAGCATCTCTACACCTTTACCGAGAGGATGAAGGAATATCCCGTACATATCGAGGATCTGAGCAGGTTCAAAACAAAGAAGGAGCAGGAGGGTGTTATACGCCGTCTTGCCGAAGGCGCGGTCGATATTATCATCGGCACGCAGCGGCTCCTCTCGAAAGATATCGCTTTTAAGGACCTTGGCCTGGCGATCATAGACGAAGAACAGCGTTTTGGCGTCAGGCACAAAGAGCATCTGAAGCGGCTCAGGTACGTTGTGGACGTCCTGA
This sequence comes from Candidatus Omnitrophota bacterium, assembly GCA_043825275.1. Lineage (GTDB taxonomy): Bacteria > Omnitrophota > Gorgyraeia > 2-01-FULL-45-10 > JBDRSA01 > JBDRSA01. Next base: position 20,760 of record JBDRSA010000057.1, on the reverse strand, counting down.
CGCTCACCGCGACGCCGATACCGAGAACGCTCTATCTCGCCCTGATGGGCGGCAAGGATATTTCGGCGATCAATACGCCGCCGCTGGAGCGGAGAGCCGTCGAAACACGCGTAACCGACTACGACGAAGACCTGATCGAGAAAGCGCTGAAACGGGAGCTCGCGAGGAACGGGCAGGTCTATTTTGTGCACAACAGGATCAAGGGGATCGAGGCGATACAGAAGAAGCTCCGGAAGCTTGCGCCGGGCGCCGTGATCGAGGTCGGGCACGGCAGAATGCCGGAAAAGGCGCTCGAAGAGACGATGATGCGTTTTATCAAAGGCGAGATCGATGTGCTTGTCTGCACAACGATCATCGAGTCCGGGATCGATATTCCGAACGCGAATACGCTTATCATCAATAGGGCCGATATGTTCGGCCTGGCGGACCTGTATCAGCTCAGAGGGAGGGTCGGAAGATTCAACAGAAAAGCCTACGCGTACCTGCTGCTGCCCAAAAAGTTCGTCCTTGGAAAAGATATACAAAGGAGAATGACCGCCATTAAGAAGTACCGCGATCTTGGGTCGGGGTTCAAAGTGGCGATGGAAGACCTCCAGATACGCGGCGCGGGGAACCTCCTCGGTCTTGAACAGCATGGGTATATTCACGCGATCGGATTCGACCTTTACTGCAGGCTTCTCAAACACTCAATCGAGATAATCAAAAAAGGCATGTAGAAAAGGCATGTAGAAATGGCTTGAAGAAATGACGTGTTTATGGTATTATCATCTCATTATATAGAAGGATAAAAAATGAAAAAAATACTTATCTCAAGCTTGCTTATCGTCATGATGATCTCCGGATGCGCAGGGCCAAAAGAGGAGGATACGATCCTGGTGAGGATCGGAGATCGTAATATAACGTTAAGAGAAATTAACGATAGAATACAAAAGCTGCCCTCGCACTATCAGGATGTTGTCAATAAAAATAAAAAGAAGTTCCTCGGTGATGTCGTTATTGACGAATTATTCTACGAGGAAGCGGTCCGGAAGGGCCTCCATAAGGAGAAAGAGACGCGGGATGTGATCAGGGAAGCCAAGAAAAAGATCCTTATGGCGAAGCTGATCAAAGAAGAGATCGAAGATAAGGTCCGAATAACCGACGATATGCTGCTTGAGTATTACGAGGAGAACCGAGGGCAGTTCATGACGCCCGAGCTCTGGAGGTCTTCGCACATTCTTGTCGATACCGAGGAAGAGGCGAGGGAGATCCTCGAAAAGCTGTCAAAGGGTGAAAACTTCGAGAGTATCGCGCGGGAGCGGTCTCAGGACGCCACGGCGCCCCGGGGCGGCGATATCGGCTATTTTACGATGGGCCAGCTTGTTCCCGATTTCGAGCGGGCGTGCCTTGAGCTTGAGATCGGCCAGGTCAGCGGTATCGTTAAGACAAAGTTCGGCTGCCATATAATAAAACTGACCGACAGGAAAAAGTCCGTTACCGAAAAATTCTCGAGCGTGCGGGAAACCGTCAGCGGTATTCTGCAGAAGACGAAGCGGCGGGAGCTTTTTAATAATCTGGTAAACCGTCTTAAGGAGTCCTATCGGGTCAAAGAGGCCGAAAACATCGATCAGATACTGGGCGATACGGAAGAGGAAGAGAATTCGAGTGAAGAGATCAAGGATCTGCCGTAACTCAATATGCCTGACGGCGGCGCTTGCCGCGGCGCTTTTTTTCTGCGCATCCGGAGGGCGCGCCGCCGAGCTTGTCGACAGGATCATCGCGATCGTGAATGATGAGATCATTACCGAGGGTGATATCAGCGGCATGCTGCGTCCGTTGTATATCCAGTTTTCGACGATCTATGGCGGCGACCAGCTGACCGAGAAGATCGAAGAAGCCAGGCAGAAGGTCATTAACCAATTGGTCGAACAGAAATTGCTGCTCTCCGAAGCGAAGAAGCAGGAGATCGTGGTCACCGAAAAAGACCTGGATGAAGAGATGAAAGTGCTTGAAGAGAGGCTCGGGTCGAGAAGCGCGGTACGGATCGCGCTGAAGCAGGAAGGCATAACGATGTCGCAGCTTAAAAAGCGGTATCAGGATAAGATCATGGTCCGCAAGCTTGTCCAGAAGGTGATCGCGCCGAAGATCTCCGTAACGCCGGTCGATATCCGGGAGTATTATATTTTACACCGCGAAGAGTTTTCTGAGCCCGACCAGGTCCGGCTCAGAAATATCATGATAAAAGTGGACGGCGCCAGGCCGCCCGAGCAGGCTTATAATTTGATCCGGGAACTGTACGCGCGGCTTCTGGAGGGCGGGAGTTTCGAAATTTTGGCGCGCGAATATTCGGAAGGGCCGGGCAGCGAAGACGGCGGGAGCATGGGCCTCATAAAGAAAGGATCCTTGCGGAAAGAGTTTGATGATGAGATATTCAAGATGAAGGCGGGCGAATTCTCCCGCGTGATCCAGTCGCCGGTCGGCTATCATATTTTTAAAGTAGAAGAGAAGGTCGAAGCGAATGACAAGAGCCTCGATAATGTTCAACGCGATATAGAGCGAAAATTGTTCAGCGACAGGATGAGCGAGGAAGTGGTCCGCTGGGTCGAGGATCTCAAGCAGGATGCCTATATCTCTTTCAGGTAAAAAACCTCTTATCATCATTACGATCGGCCACCCCACGGGAATCGGCCCCGAAGTTGTCATACGATCCCTCATCGACAAAAAAATACAAGACTCCGGAACATTCCTTATAGTCGGCGACCTGTTCACGGTCGATCAGTTCATTCAAAAGCACCACATCAGGTTCACGATGCCGGTTATCGATAAGGATGAGTTCGACCCGCGGTTGATACGCCCCGGCGCGATCCACCTTCTCGACATGAAGAATGTCCGGCGGGAGAGCTTTTCATACGGAAGCGGAGATCCCGAGTTCGGGAAAGCGTCGATCGAGTACATCGATACGGCGATCGATCTTCTCGCCGGCGGTATCGGCGACGCGCTCGTTACCGCGCCGATCAATAAAGCTTCGGTCAAGAGGTCCGGGTTCCGGTTTGACGGGCATACCGAATATCTCGCCCACCGGACGAAGACGAAAAAGTACGCTATGATGCTCCTGGGAGGAAAGCTCAAGGTTGTTCCGGTGACGAGGCATATACCGCTTGAGGCTGTGCCTCGTTCGATCAAGCAGGCCGCGATCCGAGACGCTATCGAATTGACCTATGACGCGTTGCAGCGCTACTTCCACGTGCGTGAACCGCGGATCGGCGTAGCGGGCCTCAACCCGCACGCGGGCGACGAAGGGCATATCGGCACGGAAGAGAAAACGATCGAGCTCGTGGTGCGCGGCCTGGCGAAGCGGATGAGGTTGATACGGGGGCCGCGGCCGCCGGACACGATATTCTACGAGGCCTATAACAAAAAATACGACGCGGTGATCGCGATGTATCATGACCAGGGGCTTATCCCGCTCAAGATGCTCTATTTTAACACAGGCGTCAATATGACGCTCGGCCTGCCGTTCGTCAGGACGTCTCCCGACCACGGTACCGCGTTCGAGATCGCGGGGCTTGGGGTCGCCGACCCTGATTCAATGAAAGAGGCGATCAGGATCGCCTGCTCGCTTGCCCGATCAGGATCTCGATGAAAAAAAAGAAAGAGCTGAAGGAACTGCTTTTTAATTACGGATTCCGGCCGAGAAGATCATTCGGCCAGAATTTTCTCGTCGACGAGAACGCGAAGGAAAGGATCATCCGCGCCGCCGGCGTAACCGATGAAGATACGGTTGTGGAGATAGGCCCGGGCATTGGAGCGCTGACGATCGATCTCGCGAAGAAGGCGAAGCGAGTGCTTGCGGTCGAGAAGGACGCCAGGATGTGTTCGATCTTAGGCGAGATGCTGGAAAATGACGGGATCGAGAATGTTACGATATTCAATGAGGATATATTGGAATTCGACCTGGCGAAAGCGGTCGGCCGGTCCCGCTCGATCGTAGTCGGCAATCTTCCGTACTGCATCACTTCGCCGATATTACATTATTTCATACGCCAACGGGAGCGCATATCCGCCGCGCTGATAACGATACAGCGGGAGGTCAGCGATCGCCTGCTCGCCAAGCCGCACAGCAAAGAATACGGCTCGCTTACCTGCCTCGTTCAGTTCTATTTTAAGCCGTCGCGTGTTTTTACGATGCCGAGAAATTCGTTCTATCCCGCCCCTGAAGTTTCATCCAATTTTGTGCGTTTGGTAGTCAGGAGCGAGCCTCCGGTGAAGGTGAAAAATGAGGAGCTGATGTTTCTGGTCATCCGCGCGGGGTTCAATCAGAGAAGGAAGACATTTGTAAACGCCGTCGCGAACAGAGGTCCGTCTGAAGTTACGAAAGAGCGCGTCATTGACGCGCTGCGGGAATGCGGGATAAGCGAAAAGGCGCGCGCGGAGGACCTGGCGCTGTCCGACTACGCCAAGGTGACGAACGTTCTTGCCGGGTGAACGGGAAATCGCGGCTTCTAATTCGTCATTGCGAGCGAACAAAGTGAGCGAAGCCTGCCTGCCGGCAGGCAGGCAATCTCGCTTTTTAGATTGCTTCGTCGGAACACAAGCTGATGCAGTCCTCCCCGCAATGACGGTATGTTAGATTGCTTCACCGTTGGCAGTTAAAAGCCCTAACTTGCGTCTTGCGACTAATCATATGTTTCTTGAAAATATCCTTTTTATGCGGTAATATAGAGCTGATATATGGCTATCTCAAAAGAGCAGGTACAGCATGTGGCGCTTCTGTCGAGGCTCAGTCTCAGCGATGAAGAGCTCGAACTTTACCGGAAACAGCTTGGATCTATCATAGAGTATATCGATACGCTGAACAAGCTTGATACCGACGGAGTTCAGCCCACGAGCCACCCGCTGTCGTCGATGAAGAACGTCTTCCGAGACGACGAGCTAAAGCCCTCGCTTTCCGTGGAAGACGCTCTGAAGAATGCCCCCGAACGCGAGGGCGATTTTTTTAAGATCCCCAAGGTTATTGAGGATACGTAATGGCAAAGAACGAACTCTTCCGGCTTACCGCGCGTGAGATCAGAAATAAATATGAAAGCGGTGAAACGACGCCGAATGAAGTGCTGGAAAGCGTTATCGGACGGATCGAATCGGTCGATCCCGCGGTCCGGGCGACCGTTCTTGTCAATAAAGGATCCGCGCGCGCTCAGGCGGAGCGTCTTTCGGGGAGATCGACCCGCGGAAGACTCTACGGCATCCCTATTATCGTTAAGGACAATATCTGCGTGATGAACGAAGCGACGACGTGCGCGTCGAAGATACTGAAAGGGTTCAAGCCGCCGTATAGCGCGACCGTTATCGAAAAACTGAAAGCTGAAGACGCGATCGTGATCGGCAAAGCGAATATGGACGAATTCGCGTTCGGCTCCTCGTGCGAAACGTCGTGTTACGGGCCGACGAGAAACCCCTGGGATACCGAACGGGCGCCGGGAGGTTCGAGCGGCGGCTCCGCCGCCGCGATCGCCAGCGACCAGGCGGTCATGGCGCTCGGGTCAGATACCGGCGGATCGATCAGGCAGCCGGCGTCGCTGTGCGGGGTAGTCGGCGTGAAGCCGACATACGGAAGAGTATCGCGCTACGGGCTTATCGCGTTCGCGTCGAGCCTCGACCAGATCGGCCCGCTCACCAAAGATGTCGCCGACGCGGCGACCGTTCTGGGGGTTATCGCGGGATACGACGCGCGGGATTCGACGTCGGTCGATGTTCCGGTACCCGATTATAACGCGGCGCTTACCGGAGACATTAAGGGGCTGCGCGTCGGCGTTCCGAAAGAATATTTTATCGAAGGCGTTGAGCCTGAAGTAACCGAACACACAAAAAAAGCCATCGATCGCCTGGGGGAGCTCGGAGCGGTTGTCAGCGAGATATCGCTTCCCCACACGGAGTATGCCGTAAGCGCGTATTACATTATCGCTCCGGCCGAGGCGAGCTCGAACCTCGCCCGTTACGACGGCGCCCAATACGCGTTCAGAGCGAAAAACAGCAATGATGTGATCGGCATGTATACGGCGACACGATCTCTCGGTTTTGGCGATGAGGCGAAACGGAGGATCCTTTTGGGGACGTATGTGCTCTCGAGCGGGTATTATGAAGCGTATTACCTGAAGGCGCAGAAGGTTCGGACAAAGATATGCCGGGATTTTGACGAAGCGTTCCGGAACGTCGACTGCATCGCGGCGCCGACGTCGCCGACGACCGCTTTTCCGCTCGGCGAACGGATGCAGGACCCTCTCAGCATGTATCTTTCGGACGTATTTACGATCCCGGCAAATCTCGCGGGGATCCCCGGGATATCGGTGCCATGCGGGTTTTCAAAGCGCGGGCTTCCGGTCGGACTGCAGGTATTGGCGAAGCCGTTCGACGAGGAGACGATGCTGAAAGTGGCGCACGCCTATGAGCAGAGCGCCGCGTGGCGCGCAAAAAGACCTCTCCTGGAGCGCGCGTAGCATGGAATACGAAGCGGTGATCGGCCTTGAGGTCCATCTCCAGCTGGATACGAAGACAAAAGCTTTCTGCGGATGTTCGACTGAATTCGGCGCGGCGCCGAATTCCCACACGTGCCCGGTTTGCCTGGGGCTGCCCGGATCGCTGCCGGTCCTGAACCGGAAAGCGTTCTTGTCCGCGATCAAGGTCGCGCTCGCGCTCGACTGCGAGATCCAGCCGTTCGTGAAGTTCGACCGGAAGAATTATTATTATCCCGATCTTCCGAAAAATTATCAGATATCGCAGTTTGACAAACCGGTTTCATATGACGGCCATCTTGAGATCGTTTCCGGCGGACGGACGAAAAGGATCGCTATCAAGCGCGTTCATCTCGAGGAAGACGCGGGAAAACTGATCCATCAGGCGGACGGCTGCTGCAGCCTTGTCGATCTCAACAGAACGGGAACGCCGCTGTTGGAGATCGTCACTGAGCCGGATCTGAGGTCACCGGAGGAATCGTACGAGTATCTCACGAGCCTGAAGTCGATCCTGGAGTACCTCGAAGTGTCGGATTGCGACATGGAGAAAGGTTCACTCAGGTGCGACGCGAACATATCGATCAGAAAGAAAGGCGATACCGGGCTCAGCGACAGGGTAGAGCTGAAGAACATGAACAGCTTCAAAGGGGCGCGAAGCGCTCTCGGGTATGAATTCGACAGGCAGATCGACGCTCTCGAGAGCGGGGAGCCGGTCCGTCAGGAGACGAGGCTCTGGAACGCGGAAAAAGAGATAACGGTTTCGATGAGGACGAAGGAAGAGGCGCGCGATTACCGGTATTTCCCCGAGCCGGACCTTGTTCCGTTCGAAGTCGACAATGAGACGGTCGCGGCGATACGCCGCGAGCTGCCGGAACTGCCGGCGTCTAAGCGCGCGCGCTTTATCAGGGATTTCGGCCTTTCCGAATACGACGCCGGCGCGCTGACCGCCGGCAAGGATGTGGCGGCGTTTTTCGAGGAATGCGCGGGTATGTACCGTGAGACGAAGACGATCGCGAACTGGCTGATGGGCGATATAGCCAGCCAGATGAACATCAGGAAGGCCGGTATCCCGGAGCTGGGCATTGAGCCGCGCTCGCTTGCCGAGCTTCTTTCGATGATAGACGAAGGAACGATCAGCGGCAAGATCGCCAAAGATGTGCTTATCGATATGATAGAAACTAAAAAGGCGCCGCGGGACATTGTCGAATCGCGCGGCATTACGCAGATCTCCGACGGAGATGAGCTCGGTTCGATCGTCCGCGAGATCGTCGACGCGAATCAAAAGACGGTCGATGATTATAAAGCCGGCAAAAAGAACGCGCTCGCGTTCCTTGTCGGGCAGGCCATGAAAAGGACCAAGGGAAGGGCGAACCCAAAGTCCGTGAACGAACTTTTACATAAAATAATAGGAGCGTAGCGCATGAGGACAAGAATCGCGAAGATCGTGATCGCATCTCTCTGCTGCATGGCCATGCTGGGGCCCGCGATACGGCAGGGGATGTGCGGCCAGACCAATACCGTCAAGGATGAAGCGAAGAAAGAATCGACGAGCGATATCTACGAACAGGTAGAGCTTTTAGCCGACGCGCTCAGCACCATACGGTCAGATTTCGTCGACCAGGTGAGATCGAAAGAGCTGGTTTACGGCGCGCTGCGGGGTATGCTCGCGGGGCTTGACGACTACAGCCAGTTCCTCGATCCGGATGAATATGACGATATAAAAGCGGAAACAAAAGGCGAGTTCGGCGGCGTCGGGATCGAGATATCGATGAGAGACCGCATTCTGACGGTTATCGCGCCGATCGCCGGGTCTCCCGCTTCGCGCCAGGGGGTCCAGGCGGGCGACAGGATCGTGAAGATTGACGGCGAGATCACCAAAGAGGTTTCTTTGAGCCAGGCCGTTAAGAAGCTCCGGGGAAAGCCGGGGACGGACGTCGGGCTGACGCTCTGGCGGGAAAAGGACGAGAGCCTCCACGAGGTCGCGATCACGCGCGCGATCATCAAGATCGATTCGATAAAGAACGCGCAGATCGTTGAGGATAATATTGGATACATAAAGCTTGTCGAGTTCCAGGAAAATACGTTCAGGGACCTGGGGGATGCGCTCAAGAAGCTGAAGGCGGACGGTATGAACGCGCTGATCCTGGACCTGCGGGACAATCCGGGCGGGCTGCTCGATTCATCCGTTGATGTATCGGGCCTCTTTTTAGAAAAAGGGGCGACGATCGTATCGACCAAAGCGCGTATTAAGGCGCAGAACGCGGTCTTCCCGTCGGAAACCCAGGGCCCCTACACCGATTTTCCGCTTGTCGTTCTGGTCAGCGGGGGGTCGGCGTCGGCTTCTGAGATCGTGGCCGGCGCGATCCAGGACAACCGGCGGGGTATTGTCGTCGGCGTTCCGACATACGGGAAAGGGTCGGTCCAGACGATCATGCCTATGCGGGACGGCTCCGCGCTCAGGCTCACCACCGCCTCGTATTTTACGCCGAACGGAAGGTCGATCAGGAAGCAGGGGATACTACCCGATGTTGTCGTGGAATGGGAGACGCCGAAAGAGAAGAAAGAGAAAAGATCGGATATCTTCAAGGAGTTAGAGCAGAAGGCCGAGAAAAAGGAAAAAGAGCCCGACGAAGACACGATCGACCCCGAGCGGGATAACCAGCTGCGGCAGGCGATCGATATTTTGAAAGGTATCAGGATCTTTCGTACGTTCGAAGAATCGAAGGCATGAAAGAGAAGAAAGAGTTCAAACCGGAGCTCGGGAAGCTGAGCGCTCAAAAGATCAAGCCGATCGCCGGAAAGGTCATCGCTGTGGCCGCGGCCTGCCTGATCGCAATGATGCTCATATCGAATTGCGGGAGATCGGGCAAGGTCATTGACGCGACCGCTGAATTTGTCGAGATACTATCATCGTCCCTTGTCGGGCATTCCATCGGCGAAGAGGACCTTGTCCGCGAGACGGTTGAGGAGCGGGCGCTCGGCAGAAAGGCGTACGTCCATGTCTTCAGGCACTATAAGACAGCAAAGAGCATATCGCTTCATAATTTCGGCGAGATGCTCGAGAAGAACCTCGAAGGCACCCGCTTCAGGATCGTGAACCACGATTACTATTACGACAACACCGTCGAAACGGCAAAGTTCGATATTAAGTGCGATACATTCGATATTTTCGCGCTCCGCATCGACCGGGAGGAGCCGTCGCGCCGGGAAGAGGCGAAGAAGACATTCTCGCGGCCGAGGATCGCGATCGTCCTGGATGATTTCGGATATAATTATAAGAACGTTGAGGCGATATTCGACATGAAGACGCCGATCACGTTCTCGGTGCTTCCGAACCTGCGGTATTCTTCCAGGATATCGGAAGAGGCCGCCTCGCGCGGGCATGAAGTTATTCTCCACCTTCCGCTTGAGCCGCTTGAAGAGGATCTGGGGCTTGAGCGGGATACGATAACGACGGACATATCGCGGGAAAGGATATTTGAAATTCTCGGCGGCATCATGACGTCCATGCCGAACCTGAAGGGCATCTCGAACCACATGGGATCAAAAGCGATGCAGGACGAGGAAGTCGTAACGGCGATCGTCGCGTTTTTGGAGGACAGGGATATGTATTTTCTGGACAGCCTCGTGACGAACAGCCCGCTCGCGGAAGAGATCGCCGCGCGGCGCGGGGTACCGTTCGTCGAGCGTTCGGTCTTTCTCGACAATAAAGCGGACCCCGCGTATATCCGCAAGCAGATCCATGAGCTGCGGGACCTGGCGCTTGCGAAGGGATCGGCCCTCGGCATCGGCCATGATAGAAGGGGCACTGTTGAAGTACTGCGGGAGGTTATCCCCGCGCTTGTCGCGGAAGGCATCGAGTTCGTCTTTGCCTCCGACCTGAAGAGATAGGTATGCTGACGCTGGGTATCGAGACATCGTGCGATGAGACGTCGGTTGCCGTAACCAGCGGCGGTAACGTTCTTTCGAATGAAGTATCATCGAGCGTTCACCTGCACCGGCAATACGGCGGCGTTGTCCCGGAGATCGCGTCTCGATATCATGTTGAGTACATCAATGATGTTCTTGGAAAGGCGCTGAAAGATGCAGGGAAACGGCTCGAGGAGATGCGGCTGGTCGCGGTAACGCGCGGCCCCGGGCTGGTCGGGTCGCTCTTGATCGGGATCCAGGAAGCGAAGGCGATCAGCTTCGCCCTGAATATCCCGATCATCGGCGTGAACCATGTGCTCGCCCATCTCTACAGTATATTCCTGGGAGAGAAGAAGCGGGGATTGAAATTTCCGTTTATCGGGCTCGCCGTATCAGGCGGCCACACCGGTATCTACGTGTGCAAAGGGGTCGACCGGTTCGAGCTTCTGGGGCAGACGCGGGATGACGCCATCGGCGAAGCGTACGATAAAGTAGCGAAGGTGCTCGGCCTCGGCTATCCCGGCGGTCCGGTCGTGGAGCGCCGCGCGAAATTGTCGAAAAAGAAAGCAACGTTCTTTCCGAAGACGTACCTCGCGAAGGGGTCGCTCGACTTCAGCTTCAGCGGCATAAAGACAGCGGTATTGTACCACGCGAGGAAGTTCAAAGATCTGGACGTCGATACGGTCAACGATACCGCGTACGCGTTCCAGGAGTCGGTGCTGGATGTCGTTGTCGACAAGGCGATGCTCGCGTGCGAGAAGACGGATATCCGGCGGATCGTTGTGGGCGGCGGCGTGAGCGCGAACCGGATGCTTCGGGAAAAATTTTCGGCAGCGGCGCGGGGCCGGGGGGTCAGGGCCTATTTCCCGGAGATGCGGTACTGCACCGATAACGCGGCGATGATCGCCGGATTCGGCGAGGCGCTGTACAAAAAAGGGAAGAGATCGAACATTTTGATGACGCCTGATCCGAATATGAAATCATAGGAGTACACATGATTACGGACACGCAGGTTCTTATGAGACTCATTCTTGCCACGGCGTTCAGCGGCCTGATCGGGTTCGAGCGCGAGTTCCACGGCCGCGCCGCCGGATTCAGGACGCACATTCTTTTGTGTATCGGCTCGGCGCTGATAATGCTGACGTCGATACATATTTTCGAACTCTACAACAAGGTCGCGCCGTGCGACCCGGGCAGGATCGCCGCCGGCGTTGTTACCGGCATAGGTTTTCTCGGCGCCGGGACGATCATGAGGTTTAAGGTGAGCGTGAAAGGGCTCACGACAGCGGCAAGCCTCTGGGTGGTCTCCGGGATCGGGCTGGCTGTCGGCGCGGGCATGATAAAAGCGGCGCTCTTCACGACGCTTCTGGCGCTGATCGCGCTCTTCTTCTTCTCGAAGCTCGAGTATATGATCCTCAGGAAGGATTGGTACCGCATGCTCGTTATCGAAACGAGGGAAGGCGCGAAGCAGCTGATCAATATACGGCAGGAGTTGACGAACTACGAGGCGGAGATAAAAGATCTCGAGATACTTAAGGCCGATGAGCCGGGGGACGTGCTCCTGAAATTCAATTTGAAATTACCGACAAGCAGGAACGATGAAAAGATCCGCGACGCGATCGAGCGCATTGACGGTGTTCGAAAAACACGCTGGGAGAATGTGTAAATGATGAGGAGAGATCCCTCGTCCCGCGGGTGCGGGAGTTCCCTCGACTGCTACGATTTGTCGCAGTCTCGGGATCAAATTCACCGTCGTGAATTTGACGGGATTAATTCGCAGACGTCCCGCTGTGCGGGACTATAACTTACGTCGCTATTGCTCCGTAAGTTATCTGCTTATTGAGGAGGTGCGGTATGCGGTTGAAGAAAGATAGGAAGGCGGATGGGGAGAAGATACTGGAGGTCGACGCCAGCATGCAGGGGACGCTCACCTTCCGGGATCCGGTGAACCTCAGGATCAACGGGAGCTTCGAGGGGAATCTCACCACAAAAGGGAATCTGATGATCGGTGAGAACGCGAAAGTAAAGGCGGATATCATCGGCGAGTCGATCGTGATCGCCGGTACCGTTGACGGGAGCGTGATCGCCTCGAGAGAGCTGAAGCTCATCTCGCCGGCGGTTGTCATCGGGAACATCACGACGCCGGTGTTAATCGTTGAAGAAGGTTCGGTCTTCGAAGGCGTCTGCAATATGCACACGAAGAACGCCGCTGTCGGGATCGTCGGCAAGGCTCAGACGATGACCGTTGATGAGCTCGCCCGGTATCTCGAAGTCGAGACCTCGACGATCAATGACTGGGTCGCCAGCGGAAAGCTCCCCTCGATCAAGGATGGGGGATCGACGCGGTTCGACCGGAATAAAGTCGACGAGTGGGTTCTGTCGGAGAAGATACGGTAGGCAGTAGTCGTAAGTGGTAAGTCGTAGAGGGGGTTTCGGTTTACGGTTAACGGTGTACGGTGAACGGTAAAAGATAAAAACTAAAAACGATCGGTAACGCGATCAGCGCAATGTAACGTTGATTTCATATGGGCTTATTGACCGTTTTTTGATTTTTTGACCGTAAACCATTAACCGTACACCGTTAACCGTAATTTGAACTATGAACTTTGAACTATGAACTATGGGCCAGTTTAAAAAGCATGTTATTGGCGGTTGAAAACTTTAACACGGTGGTACTCTATGCCTGAAAAACTGCTTACGCTGAAAGAAACGGCGGCGCAGCTTGGCCTGAACGAAGAAGAGGTGAAGCGCCTTGTGGCGGTCGGGGAGATCCCCGCTTACAAGGTCGGCGGGACCTTTTTGAGGTTCAGGAAAGAACAGATAGACGCGATCAGCAAAGAGATCGTCCGTGTCGAATCATCCGGCAAGCACGACGGGGTCCGCTCGAAAGACCCGGTCGCGCGGGCGGCTCCCGAGGCGTACGACTATTCGTTCTTCGAGCGGATCGGCGACTTTCTTTATTTCAACGATTTTTACATCTTGTCGTTCTCGATTATCGGCGTTCTCCTGTATCTGATCTTCAAGTGATCGGGCCACGGCAAAGGAAGCAGATGCTCAAGAAAACGAAGAAGAACAAGCTGTCGGCCGCCTGCGCGGCCGGCCTGAGCGCTCTTCCGTATAAAGATATCGGGTTCGCGAAGATCGACCATCACCGGCATCTTCGCCGCGGGTTTCCCGAGGTGATATTCGGAAAGGGTAAGACCGTCAGGGAGATTGTCCTGATAGCGAAGAGGATCGTCGAGGCGAACGGCATTCTTCTGGTGACGCATGCCGACAAGAAGGCGTACACGGCGCTCAAGAAGGTGATACGGCTCGCGCGATACGACGCGCGCTCGCGCGTGATCTATTACTCGAGCAGCCCGATCCCGAAGAAGCGTTCAAAGGGCGAGATCGTGATCGTGACCGGTGGTACGGCGGATCAGCCTGTCGCGATCGAAGCGAAGATCACGCTCGAGCTGATGGGCGAACGCGTCAGGATGCTGTACGACGTCGGCGTGGCCGGCCTGCACCGTCTGCTCGATAAGGTCAGGGTGCTCGAGAGCGCGAGCGTGATCATAGTCGTCGCCGGCATGGAAGGGGCGCTGCCGAGCGTCGTGAGCGGGCTCATTTCGAAGCCGGTCATCGCCGTCCCGACGAGCATTGGTTACGGGGCGAGCTTTGAAGGCATCGCGCCGCTTTTAACGATGCTGAATTCCTGTTCGCCCGGCATCGCGGTCGTGAACATAGACAACGGATTCGGCGCCGCGTATTTCGCTAGTCAGATTAATAAATGAGCGGTATCCTATCTGTCTTTGCGAGGAGTCCCGTTTATCGGGACGACGAAGCAATCTGTTATGTAAAGTGTCAAGCTTTTCTGTCACATAAGCGATATCCTGGTCTTTGAAACGTTGTAATACGAATGGGAGGCCGAACTATCTGTTATCCGTGGCATCCTTGTAAAAGGATCACACTCAATGGTGTTTCGTTATAGATCTTCCGGGTCTCTTTCTCAATAACGAGCAAAAGCTCTATTGCTTCACGAGTCGTTCCGGAAGAACGGGTTCCGTTCCCAAACGGTATTACAGAATTCTTTAATGAATGCAGTACATCCTTTTGTCTTTCAGTACCCGGTATATGCGGTGTGTCAATTTGCGCGCCACGGCAACGATCGCTTTCTGGGAGGCATACCTCGGATGATGGCGTCTTTTGATCCTGTAGTAAAACTGATGCAGCTCCGCGTCTTTGCGGATGGCGACCCAGGATGCTTCGACCATCAGGAAGCGCAGATAGGCATTCCCGAAGTGGGAGATACCGCCTCGATGGACCGTATCACCCGTTGAATTCTCCCGGGAAGTAAGGCCGATAAAGCTTCCCAGTTCTCGGACATTGGTAAGGCCTGCAGGGTCGCCTATCTTACCGAGAAGACTGACAGCGGTAACGAAGCCGATGCCGGGAATGGAGCGAAGATAACCGATATTTTCTTGTACGGAAGGTTGCTCTTTTATAAACGCCTGTAAGGTGCTGTGGCTTGCGAGAATATGATGCCGAGCATATTCAAGATCGTCAAGGAGCATATCAAGTCGTGATCGTACCGCGGGAGAGCACGGAATGGTCTTTAAGCTCTCCAGGTAACGGTGTGACCACGAGCGGTCGGCGTCTTTCAGGTAATCGTTGAGGCTTTCGAACAAGAGAAGCGCCTTAATGCGCTGTTTGGCTACTCTGCGGCTCTGCGCGTAGTTTTCCCTGGCTTTGATCAGGTGGCGCAGTTCCCGGTACGCTCCCTGGGGCACGCGGATCGAGGTGAGCTGCCCCGCTTGAAGATTTTGGGTAATCTTTCGTGCGTCGATATTGTTGTTCTTCACGCGCTCGTTGCTCGCTTTTGGTATGCTGTTCGGTGGGACCACCAGACAGCCGTAGTTTTTGACAGTAAGGTAATCATAGAGACGGTACCCAGTGGGACCTGCCTCATAGGCAAAGATAATGTTTTTGTCGGGAAAACGTTTTGTGGCATACGTATATAAGTGTTCGGGACTGGCAGGTATTGTTCGTGCTTTATACATTATATCAGCTTCCATGGCGGTGAAGGAATAACTGTTTTTACTAACGTCAACACCGATATAAACGTCGTGCTTGTTGCGAGCGAGAGATGATGCTGCCATACTTTTCCTCCTTTTGGTTGTGGATACACTCCTACAAGAGAGTATACCAGTAGTGGAAAAGATTGACACTTTAACATACCATCTCATTCAAAATTAATAAAAAAAGACCCTCGCTTTTTCCACCCGGGCGGGCATGTTCGCTCGGGAGATTGCCTGCCTGCCGGCAGGCAGGCTTCGCTTCGCTCGCAATGACGAAAAAGGATGAGAATGCTTCTCGCATGAAGGAAACACGTGATGGTAGTGATCTAGGTTGGGGGAAACAAGTATGAGTATTTATATTGCGGCTACGAGACAAAACGACGGGAAGACCGTTACGTCACTCGGGCTACTCAGTGTTTTAAGAAAAAAGATCATGAATGTTGGCTATATGAAGCCGGTCGGCCAGCAATTTCAGATCATCCGGGGTAAAAAAGTCGGCAATGACGCCGCGTTAATGCGGAGTATCTTCAGCTTAAAAGACAAGCCGTCGGACATCACCCCTATCACCATTCCGCCGGGATTCACGGAAAATACATATTGAAGGGCCAAAGATCGGTATTTATCAATACAATAAAACGGTCGTACGGGGCTCTGCGAAAAAAGCATGATTTTATCGTTGTCGAGGGGACCGGCCACGCCGGGGTCGGCAGCGTGATCGATATGTCGAACGCCGATGTGGCGGCGCTCCTCAGGACAAAGGTCGTTATTGTGACCCATGGCGGGGTCGGGCGGTCTATCGATGAGATCATGCTTAACTTTGCTTCGTTCCGGGCCAAAAAGGTCGAAGTTCTGGGCGTTATTATAAATAAGGTCCGCAAGGACAAGTATGAAAAGGTCGATCATCTAGTACGGAAAGCTCTGAGAAAAAAGAATATCAGGGTTCTGGGCGTGATCCCTTTCGAGGAAGCCCTCTCGAGCCCTACCGTCGGAGAGCTTCTCGAGGACCTTGACGGCAGGCTGATCTGCGGGCGGAGCGGGCTCAATAAGGTCGTGGAGCGCTTCGTGATCGGCGATATGGTCAACTATGAGGCCTCAAATTATTTTTCTGAAGGCACGCTCCTGATCATTCTGGATGTTGTGATGGATACAATGTGCGACGGGATCGATCTGGCGAGGAAATTGAAGAACGACAAGAAATTCCAGTCTATCCCGATACTTATGCTGTCGGCGATCAAGTCGAAGACCGGTTTTGACCCATCAGGCGCCTGCGATAGCGGCTGGGTCCCTGTTGAAGAATACGCCGAGAAACCCCTGACGCCCGAGCTTTTGATCGAGAAAGTTGAAAAACTGCTCAAAGGACGGTAGGCGCGGGAAGTAATGTTTTTATCAATGCGCCGCTTGACTCTTAACCTTTTGTTGAGTAATCTTTTATAGGGGGAGGGCGAGATCTTCCGCCAGCACTTTTGTGCGGCGGAAATTCCCCCGCCAGGGCGGGGTCATTGAAAAAGAGGAAGAAGGTTGAAAAGATCCCGACCGACGGTACATAGTCGGCGGTCAGCCGGGATCAATTCGACCGTACAACTTACGTCACTACGTTCCGTAAGTTGTGGTCTCATTGAAAGGAGGCGGACAATGGGAACGAATAGTGGAAGTTGGTTCAGGAAATCGGACTTTTGTATCGTAACGGCCACCAAAACGTTGCTGTCGTTACTGCTTGCGGTGACGCTCGTTTTTAGCGTGAGCGGGCCGGTTTTTTCGCAGGAGGAAGCTGCCGGCGGAATAGAGGAAGGGCAGAACAACCCTCCTGCCGGCGCTCGCGCTGACCGCAATGATGACGGCAAGGTGGACAGGTTCGAAAAGAACCGGGCAAGGAAGCATAAAAACAGGCTCGACAAGAACAATGACGGCACGGTCGATGAGACCGAGCTGAATGCCTGGAAGGAGATAAAGGATCGAGCTGACCAGAACGATGACGGTAAAGTGGATCAGTTCGAAAGGAACCAGGCAAAGAAGCTAAGGAGAATTGATAAGAACAATGACGGCACGGTCGATGATACCGAGCGGGGCGCCTGGCAGGACCGCCAGGATCAACTCGACCGGAACGATGACGGCAACGTCGACAGGTTTGAGAGGGGTGCCGCGAGAAGAGGGCGTGATCGTGACAATAACCCTCCCGGACCGCAGGGCGGCCCCGGAACGAATTGGGAGAACCAGCCGGGCCCGCAAGGTGGCCCCGGATCAAGCCCCGATCGTGGCGGCCAAGGAGCACAGGGCATGGGTCGAGGTAACCCTCCCGGCCCGCGCGGAGGCCCCGGAAGAGGACAAGGCATAGGTAACCCTCCCGGACCGCAGGGCGGCCCCGGAAGAGGCCGAGGCATGGGTCGAGGTAACCCTCCCGGCCCGCGTGGCGGCCCCGGCGGCGGCGGTGGAGGCCGACGTGGTGGTGGCGGTGGTGGGAGAGGCGGCGGCGGACGGAGATAGCCCCGCAGTATCGAATAGCGTAACAATAAAAACTCCTTGCATCTATTTCAGTTGCAGGGGGTTTTTATTTCGGGTACAATTAATATAAAAGAAAAACAATGAAAAAGATATCGATGGTAATAATCGGCGGCGGGGCGGCAGGTATCGTGGCCGCTATAACGGCGGCCCGCGCGGCCGATACGGTGTTGATCTGTGAAAAAATGCCGCAATTGGGGAAGAAGATCCTGGCATCCGGTAACGGACGGTGTAATCTCCTGAACGACGATCTTTCCGAGAGCCGTTACAAAAAAAGCGCGCGGGAATTAGTACGATCGGTCTTTTCAAAATTCGACAAACGCGACATTCTTGGTCTTTTCACGGAACTCGGCCTGACGACATATTCGAATAACGGACGTATTTTTCCCGTCACCAATCAAGCGGCGTCAGTCCTAAAAGTTCTGACGATGGAACTCGAACGTTTGTCCGTCCCCGTTGAGCTTGGCTTTGAGGTTACCCGTATTGCCGCTTCAAAGAGCGGCTTCATGGTCAGGTCGAGGAAGGGAACTACGATCGAGTGCGAAAAAGTAATAATCGCCGGCGGTGGAAGATCATACCCCGCGCTCGGCTCCGACGGCAGTTCGTATCTGTTGGCGAAGCAGTTCGGACACACGATCGTCGAGCCGGTCCCGAGCGCGGTTCCGTTTCTCGCGAAGGACCGCCTCTGCCATATCCTCCAGGGGCAGAAGATATTCGCCGATGTAACAGGCGTGATTGACGGGAAACGATCCGGGAAAGTCTCCGGCGAGCTTCTTTTCACGAAATACGGGTTGTCAGGGACCTCGATCCTTGATGTCAGCGAGGAGATATCGGTCGCGATAAACAGGGAACACAATAAGGACGTCTCTCTCATTGTCGATATGGCCCCTTTTCTGAAGGAAGAAGAACTTGCCGAAGAATTGAAGAACAGGATACAAAAAAAGATCGGCGCGGAAGATCTCTTTGCGGGGATATTGCCGAATAAGTTCGGCCCGGCGCTCAAAGACATGGCGGATACCCGTGATGTCGGCGTTATTGTGAAGGGCCTGAAAGAGCGGCACTTTTCGATCACCGGGACGCGCGGGTGGAATGAGGCTGAATTTACCTCAGGCGGGATCGCGGTCGATGAAGTGAAAGAGAACACCCTGGAATCAAAATTACAGAAAGGCCTTTATTTCGCCGGCGAGGCGCTGGATGTGGGGGGCAAGCGGGGCGGTTACCATCTCGCCTGGGCGTGGGCGTCGGGGTATGTTGCAGGCTTGCCGGTTGAGCATAGGTAGGCTATTTCGTATCTAGTATCTCGTATCTCGTAAGTATCAACTATAGGGACAATCCTATTGTTCCATAGTAAATATGCATGCGAGATACGAGATACGAACAACGAGATACGGAATTCGACATACTATCGACGACCGACGATTACCTATGCACTATGCGATTTCTTCTGAAGCACCGTTAGCGTTTCGATATGGGGTGTCTGGGGAAAGAAGTCATAGGCGTACAGATGCTTGAGCGTATATGCCGGAAGAAGTGTTTTCAGGTCTCGCACAAGAGTCGCCGGATCGCATGAAATATAGGCGACAAGCGGCGGGAGGCTTTTCAGGATTCCGGCGGTGACCTCGGCGTCAAGCCCTCTTCTCGGCGGGTCGACAATGACGGTATCGACCGGGCCCTTCAGCGCGCCCGCTATCTTCTTTTTACAATCTCCCTTGAGAATAGAGAAGTTTTTCGTATTATTTCTTTCGAGATTTCTTTTTAAGAACACTACGCTCTCTTTTGACGATTCCACGCCGATCACCTTCCTGACGTGCGGGGCAAGGATGACGCCGAACGTGCCGATACCGCAGTAGAGATCCGCGATGATCGTATCCGGCCCCGGGAGGATGGAAGCCTTAAGGTCGTCAATGAGGCGTTCGAGCATCGGTACGTTTATCTGAAAGAACGATCCGGGCCCTATGCAAAATATTTTTCCGGCGACGCTCTCATTGATGCTATCCTCGCCCCGGACAAAAAGCCGGCGGGACGTCTTTCTCTCAATACAGACTATTCCGCGCACTGGAAACCGATCGAGTAGCGCGGCGTGTAAGGCCCCGATCGTTGCCGAAAGGTACTCGACGTTTTTTATCGAATGACAGTAAAACTCAACCAGCAGTTCGGTCGTATCGGCGTTCTCTCTCACGGCCACTTCCCGTACGCATTCAAGCTTGTTGTCGGCGATCGCGGTTGTCACGAGCCGCAGGACCCCGTTGACGGCAACGGAGGCAAGATAGCACATGTCAACCGGCTCGTACTGATCGTGTGAGCGCGGAAGATTGTACGCCAAAGCGGGAACACCGCTCTTCCATACCACCCGGAGTTGTATCTTGTTCCGGTAGCGCCAGATATTTTCCGACGCTCTGAACGCCAAAGCGCCGGGCTCGATCTTCAGCTGATGGCCGAAGATCTCCTCTATTTGAGCCTTCTTTATCTCAACCTGCAGCGGGTAGTCGATATGCTGATAAGGAGAGCAGACCATATGATGAGCGCATCGCGGCTGTATTCTGTGCGCCGAAGGGAAGAGGATCTTAAGGGTTTTCGCGTCGATATAATTTTTCTTCTCTTTGATGACCTCGACCTCGACCGTCTCGCCGGGAAGGCCGTTGTCCGTAAAGATGATCTTGCCTTCGGGCTTGGCGATGGACCGGCCGGGGTATATTATCTTGTCTATCGTTATCTGCATAGGAGGTATTATAACACACTTTCACGCAGATTTAGTATCTCGTATCTAGAGGCCATCTCTTAAATCTCTGTGATGGCCTCGTATTGCGAGG
>JBDRSA010000056.1:0-27285 GCA_043825275.1 Candidatus Omnitrophota bacterium | reverse complement strand
GAGCGGTCATGACGGTCGCGCTCGAGGCGGATCTTCTGTGTTCGGCAACGGTCTTTTTGATCGTCGCCGCCCGCACAAACGGCGCGTCACCGCAAAGGATAAGAACGTCTTTCGGGTCTTTTCTGAATGACGCGAGCGCGATTTTCACCGCGTCGGCGCTTCCGAGAGCTTTCGTCTGGGTCACAACTTTCACGCCGGGAAGCGCTTTGCGTACCACGTCGCTCTTGTACCCGACGACGACGACCGGGTCGGAAAGACCGGCTTCTTTGATCGAATCGAGAATGTAACCGATCATGGGCTTACCGAGGATCTCATGCAGCGGCTTCGGGTATTCGGTCCTCATTCTCGTGCCCCTGCCGCCCGCCAATATGATCGGAACGATGTTTTGCTTCATAACCTTTTATCATCCCCAAAATAAAAAATTAAAACTAGTATATAGTCAGATACCAGATGTCAGACCTTGTCGTCATTGCGAACCCCGAAGGGGTGAAGCCAGCGGCCTCGCCGCTAGGCGGGCAATCTCGCTTTTTAGTAATTCTGACTGAGATGCTTCGTCGTCCCGCTCCTGCGGGACTCCTCGCAAAGACAATTATGAGTCGTTGCCCCGCCTAAGGTCCTTCGGCTCCCCTTCGACAGGCTCAGGGTCGCTCAGGACAAATTTGCCAAAGGCAAATTTGGTTGGCGGGCAAGGAATCGAACCTTGACCATCAGAACCAAAATCTGATGTGCTGCCACTACACCACCCGCCAGTGCCCCCCCGCTACCCGGCAATGCGTAGCGTCTTACAACTCGATATCGTTCGCTTCTTCGATCCTCGGGGCCAATTCAACGACCGGAGACGATTCAGCAACCGGAGCGGGCTCCAAGGCTTCCTCTCTGGCGGGATACGGCGCCTGAGCGCTTTTCTGCGGCCTGCCATTCTCGGCGTCGTAGGCGTCAAGGATCCTTCTTTGGATATACTCTCTGCACTCGGCGGTGATCGGATGCGCTATATCGCGGTGCTCCGACTGCCGCGCGGCGTCGTCTTTTATGTTTCCCTGCCCGAATCTCGGCTCTCTTTTCAATTCTCTCATCGGCAGATCCCCCCCGCACTGATTGCAGAACTTGCTTCTGCTGGCGTTCCTGAATCCACACTTCGGGCACGGTTCTTTAACTTTTCTCGAGGGCATTGCGACAAAGAGCCCCTTATTCCCTTCGATCACTTTTACGTTTCTGACCACAAAAGCGCTGTCGATGGTAATCGTTGCATACGCTTTAAGCTTCTTGTCCGGACTCTCCTTCATGAAAACCTTAACCTCTGTGATCTCCATACCAGCTGCTCCTCCTTTAACCAAATCGCCCCGCTCTAAACCGGCGCCGCCTTACTATGCTGTGCGCACAATGAAAATCCGCAGCCCTTTCCGCTGGTGAGCAGGCAAGCGCCGCACAAACCGTTCCCTTGCCCGGACCGCCTCCTTTCTGGTTTTGAAAAGACAAAATACGCTTGGTCCGCTCCCCGAGATGATCGTTCTACTGTTGCTGTGTTTGGCCAAGCGTTCGATTATTGTTCCGACAGCCTTCTTTTTTGAAACCACCACATGCTGCAGATCGTTGTGAAGCACACTGATAAGCCCGCCGGTCCGGCTTCCCAGATCTTTAAGGCATTTTATTGTAACATTCACGTTCTTTTTTGTCAAGGTCAAATCGGATGCCTGATAGATCTCTTTCGTCGAGCATTTGAAGCCGGGCACCATAAGCAGGTGCCAGAATTTTCTCCTCGATCGCAAGCCGCTCAGCCGGTCCCCCTTTCCCTTTCCTATGGCAAAACTCTTATTTAAGAGGAAGAATCCGATGTCGCTGCCGAAGAGCCTCCCCAGCCGAATGAGCCGGTCCTGCGACAGTTTCAGGCCGAAGAGCTTATTCATGCCCAAAAGGACATACGCGGCATCCGAACTGCCGCCCCCCAGGCCGCTTCCGATCGGGATGCGCTTTTCGACATGGATACGTACCCCTTCGTCGATCCTGTATCGCTCGATCAACGCCACGGCGGCCTTGTGCGCCAGATTGTCCGCCTGTTTCCTGACAATGAACGTATTTGACGTAACGATTATCTTCTTTTGAGGTATTTTTTGTATCGTGACCGTATCATAGAGGCCTATCCGCTCAAAGAGCGTGACGATGTCATGGAAGCCGTCCGTCCTTTTTCGCAGGATCTTTAAGTAGAGATTTACCTTGGCAGGCGCTTTGAGGATTATGGAATTCATAGAAGATTTATTAGTTGCCAGCTACCAGTAGATGCCAGATCTACTGGTAACTACTGGCTAACTGGAAACTGGCGACTGGTAACTGTTAGCCCTTCCGCTTGATCGCCTTCTTTGCCGCGGCGGCGATATCCTTCGCCGTCAGATTAAAGTGCTCAAAAAGTTCGCACGGATCACCGGAAATTCCAAACTGGTCGCATATGCCGACCATTTCGATCGGGACCGGGTGCTCCGCCACCACTACCTCGGCGATGGCGCTGCCGAATCCTCCGAGAATACTGTGCTCTTCCGCGGTAACGATACATCCGGTCTCGCGAGCTGCCATAATGATCGCTTTGCGGTCGATCGGCTTCGGCGTATGCAGATCGATCAACCGGGCGCTGATCTTCTCCCGTTCAAGCATCTCACAGGCCTTGACAGCTTCATATACCATGAGCCCGCAG
The DNA here is from genome assembly GCA_043825275.1 of Candidatus Omnitrophota bacterium. Classification (GTDB taxonomy): domain Bacteria; phylum Omnitrophota; class Gorgyraeia; order 2-01-FULL-45-10; family JBDRSA01; genus JBDRSA01. The sequence goes on along the minus strand of JBDRSA010000056.1, from coordinate 24,602 downwards.
GCGATAATGGTAACATCGCGCCCGTCCCGCAGAATAACCGCTTTTCCGATCTCAAAAACGCCGTCTTCTTTCGTAACGGGCGGCACCTTGTTCCGGCCCAGCCTGATATAGACGGGCCCGTCGGCAGCGGCCGACGCGATCGTCGCCTTCTTCGCTTCGATCGCGTCGCAGGGCACGACCACTTTCATGTTCGGCAGGACCCGCATCAGCGTGATCTCTTCAAGCGCCTGGTGCGTGGCCCCGTCCTCGCCGACGGAAATACCGCCGTGGGTCCCGATGATCTTCACGTTCTGGTTCATGTAGGCGACCGAAACGCGTATCTGGTCCCACGCTCGTCCCGACGCGAAAACACCGAACGTGCACGCGAACGGGATCTTGCCCATAAGACTGAAGCCCGCGGCGGCTCCGATCATATCCTGCTCGGCGACGCCGAACGAAAAGAACCGCTCCGGGAACGCGTCCTTGAACCATCCGGCCCGCGTCGAATCCGTCAGGTCCGCCGAAAGCGCGACAACGCGTTCGTCCTTTTTTCCGAGCTCAACCAGCGCTTTTCCGAATCCGTCCCGCGTAGCCGCTTTTTCCAATATATGTTCGCTCATCAGTACAACACTCCTGTTCGATGGCTCCCGCCTATAAGGAGCTCTTCTAAAGTGATTTTTCTTTTTCTGAATAGCTCAATATCGTCGCGCGGAACAGCGAGGCGTTTGCGCTCTTTGAGCGATATAATCTCAAAATAATCGAAATCCATGTACTTGTACGCGTGGATCACGTGCGCGCCGATCTTGAGCGCGCGGTCAAAGACCAGGTCGGAAAAGTCCTTGTCGACGTCTTTGAACTCCTTCGCGATGGCGAGGATATCCACCTTAAAGAAGCGGGCCTTCTCCTGTGTCGCGTATTCTCCTTCCACCGACTTGAGCATTAAATTTTTTGAAAGCTCGGGGTCGTCACGAAACTCGACCTTGACGCGCGAGGCGATCTGTTCGGCGATAAACTCGTTCGGTGAGATATCCTTGATAAAGAACCGGTCGTTCCAGTAGCCGATCTCCCCGATCGCCGCCGGCTCGGCCCGGAAGAAATCGTCCATCAGCTCCTCCTGCCAGTCGTCCTCGAGTTTCATCTTATCGAGGACGTTCTTGATGACCTTCTCCTTTTTCGCCTGCGGGTTCACCCTCAGGTCCACCAGCATCCGCTTCGAATAGTCGCCGCGCGAAATATCGCTCAAAAGAAAGCGCTTTACGTCTTCGACGGATTTCACGATAACGATCTGTATTTCCGGAAGCCTCTCGTCGTGGGCGATCACGCAGTAGAAATTGAATTCGGCGTCGGTCGAAATGACCACGCGCGTGGCGCTTAAAAGGACCTCGTTGATCTTTTTCGATGATTCGTCGGTAACCGCGAAGGTGAGGTCAATGAGATTTTTCAGGGGGAGATAAATAGCGATCGTTTTGCCGATCGTCTCGACCTTGACGTCGAGGTTGTACTCTCTTTTACAGATATCGACGATCGACTCTTCGATATTGTCGACGGTATACGACGGCCCGCAGCCCGTCGCTGTCACGGCTATCACCGCGGCCAAGCCTGCGCAGGCGAATCCTGTTCGTAGCGATCTCAAAATGCTCATGAAGGATTCGTCTGTCCCTTCCCGTATTCCTTGAAGATCGTGTCGATCTCGTCAAAATCGAGCTCTTCTTTCTTCAGGAGCTCCTTGACGAAACGTTCGGCGATCTCCCATTCATCTTTCAGAAGGACATCGACTTCCTTTAAACAGCTCTGAAGCACCCTATTCACTTCATCGTTGAGAATCTGTTTTGTTTTTTCCGAAAGAAGTGAAATATCTTTGTTTTCAAGTAAATAATAGCTCCCGACAAAACCGACATCATTCATTCCATACGCCCATACCATATCACGCGCCGTAGCCATAGCTTGTCGAAAATCCTGGGAAACGCCTTGCGTGGTCGTTCCATATTTCATCTTCTCCGCCGCGTACCCCCCAAGAGAAACTTTAATATCGGCCAGACAGTCCTCTTTACTCGCGGAAGCTACCTCTTCTTTCGGATGGCTATGGACAACTCCGTACGTGCCGCGCCTTCCTATGATCGAGGCCTTGAATACATCTCTCGACGGATGATGGCGATACAACACTAAAAGGTGCCCCGTCTCATGCCAGGCGGTCATTTCGCGGGCCCTGTCGGTCATGTGCCGCCGGTGCTTCATCCCCATCTCGATCCGTTCGATCGCCTCGGAAATATCTTTATAATTCAAAGCGTCGCGGTTACCTCTGGTCGCGATGAGCGCCGCTTCTTTGATAACATTCGAAATATCAGCCGGCGTCTTTTCGACAGCTTTTCTCGCCAGCCGCGGTATGTCGAGACTCTTGTCGTAGTTGACCTTGCTGAGATAGAACGCGAATATTTTCTCCCGCTCTTCAAGATTGGGCGCGTCGATGTGGAGCTTCCGGTCAAACCGTCCGGGCCTGAGCAGCGCCCGATCGAGCGTATCTTCGCCGGCGTTCGTCGCGCCGATAACGACGATATTCATATCCCGCTCGGAACAGCCGTCCATCTCGGCAAGTAACTGGTTCTGTGTGGAGTTCGTCTCTTCGGTCCCGCCAAACGCGCTGAAGACCCTCTTCCGGGCGATCGCGTCAAGCTCGTCGATAAATATGATACAGCCGCCGTAGCCGTAGGCGAGTTCGCGCGCGCGCTTGAAGAGCCCGCGCACCCGTGAGGCGCCGACGCCGACGAAGACCTCGACGAATTCCGATCCCGACATCGGCAAAAACGGTATCTTCGCCTCGGTCGCGATCGCCTTGGCGAGATACGTCTTTCCGCATCCGGGAGGCCCGAGCATCAGCATACCCCTGAGAATATTCCCGCCGATCTTCTCGACCTTCGCCCGGTCTTTGATAAGCTGGACAACTTCCCACGCCTCGCGCTTGGCCTCTTCCATGCCGATGACATCGTCCCATTTTACGTTCACGAGATTCGGCCGGACCTTCTTCTGCTTCATCTTCGACATACCGCCCCTGAGGAACGTCATGTACATAAAGACGAAGATGCACGCGTTTAGACCGACCATGATGAGATTGATCGGCATCGTCGCCAGCGTGATATTTCTATAGAACGACTCTAACGAATTGAGGCCGATGATGGCGAGGGCAATGACGAAGAGTACGACTAACGCGATCGCCAGCCGTATCCAGTACATCTTGATGTACATCATTATTACTCTTTTTTTCATGGGATCCTCATGTAGTATGTTTCAGCAAGCATGTTCATTAGCAAACAACCTCGTATCTCGTTGTTCGTATCTCGTATCTCGCAATCCGAATTTAGCGATCGAATCTTTTGTTCTGACTATAGTCAATTTCTTTTCACGAGATACTAGATACGAGATACCAGATACAAAGTCCGACTGTAGAATGTTATGATTAAACTCCAATTTTTTTCAGCTCTTCATCCAGCTCAATGATCGCGCGCTCGTATTCGTCTTTCTTCGGGGCGACACCGTGCCAACTTGCCTTGTTCTCGATGAACGAGACGCCTTTCCCTTTCACGGTATGAGCGATAATGATGGACGGTTTCCCTTTAACGGTCTCGGCTTCATCGAGCGCGTCCATCACGCTCTCGATGTCGTGCCCGTCCGCTTCGATCGTGTGCCACCCGAAATCTTTCCACTTGTGCTCGAACGCCCCCAGGTCCCTCACTTCACAGCAAAACCCGTCGATCTGGAGTTTGTTATAGTCTATAATGGCGCAGATCGTATCGAGCTTATAGTGCGGCGCTGTCATCGCCGCTTCCCAGACCTGCCCCTCATTCGTCTCGCCGTCGCCCATAAGACAGTACACTCTGGCGTCGATTTTATCGAGACGGGCCGCCAGCGCGATACCGTTGGCGATCGAGAGCCCCTGCCCTAATGAGCCGCTTGAGATCTCAAGACCCGGCAACCCGAACTGAGGATGCCCCTGCAGAGGGCTTCCTTTCTTCCTGAGCGTTGCCAGCAGATCCCTGGAAAAATAGCCGCAGTCCGCCAGGACCGCGTAGAGCGCCGGGCATCCGTGCCCTTTCGAGAGCAAAAATCTGTCGCGCTCCGGCCATTTCGGATCCTTCGGGTTGTGCCGCAGCTTATAGCAATACAGGCCGAGGAGTATCTCGACCTCGGAAAGGCTGCCGCCGGTATGGCCGCTTCCGGCGAGCATCAGCATCCTGAGGATATCTTTGCGGATCTGGACCGCTTTCTGTTTCAGCGCGTTAATGTCGGGACGTTTCCTGTCTGTTTTCATCGCTCCTTCGTGCCGTTTTCGTTCATTCGATCCAGTTTTTCTCTCACTTCTTCCTGTGACGGATCGATCTCGAGCGATCTCTCCCAATGGACCTGCGCCTTTTTAAAGAGCCCTTTCTTAAAATACGCGTCTCCCATATGGTCCCTGATCACCGCGTCGTTCGGCTCGAGCGTTACCGCCCTGTCGAGCTGCTCGATCGCCTCGTCGACCATCCCCTTCCGGAAATACCCCCAACCGAGCGAGTCGACATACGCGCCGTTATTCGGCTCGATCTCAAGCGCTTTCCTGATCAGAAAGATCGCTTCATCCAGATTTTCGCCGCCTTCAACAAACAGATAACCGAGATAGTTATACGCTTCGGCGAACGAGGCGTCCAGCCGTATCGCCTCGCGGAATTCCTTTATGGCAAGATCTTTTTTCTTTCTCCGCTCATAGAACGATCCGAGATAAAAATGCGCTTTCGCGTCGTCGGGATTGAGTTCGACGGCCCGCCAGTAATTGCCGAGCGCTTTTTCGTCCTGCTTGGCCTGAGCGGCGGAAAACCCGAGCGCGAGAAAAAGGTCCGGATCGACGATACCGGCCTCGACCGCCTTCTCAAGCACCGAAACGGCCTCGACCGCCTTCTTCTGCTTCAGATATATATTCGCCCACTCCACATACGGGTCGAGTTTTCCCGGATTCAGCGCGATCAACAATTCGTACTGATGAACGGCGTCGGAGGGCTTACCCATAACGGCGTAGATCCTGCCGAGGCTGTAGTACGCCTTTATGTTCAGCGGATCGACCTTCAGGACCTTCTCATATTGTTCGACCGCCGCGGGAAGGTCTTCCTTCGTTTCATAGAGCATCGCCAGGCCGATGTACGCTTCGGCGTAATCGCCCTTCATCGCGGCCGCCTGTTTCAGTTCGGTGATCGCGTCGTCGAGCCGGCCGATCCGAAAATAGATAACGCCGAGGTTGAAGTGCAAAAGGTACGAATCCTCGCCCTTCTCGATGAGCCGCTCGTACACGTAAGCGGCTTCCGCGACTTTTTCCTGGACGACCAGCAGATCCGCGAGATTGGCGAGCGCCCGCAGATCGTCGGGATCGAACTGAATGACCTCTTCGTACTCATTCTGCGCCGCGTCAAATTTACCGTCGGAAGTGTAGATCAGCGCCAGAAGGAACCGCGCTTTCGAGTTCTCGGAATCAAGGTTCTTCGCGATCACGAGATGCTCGACGGCTTTTTCCTGGTTGCGCGTAAGCAGATGATCGATCGCCAGCCTCATGTGAATGCGGCTGACTTCCTCTTTCTCGTTCGCGAGCGCCTTTGCATACTCTTCGATCGCTTTGTCGAGCTCTCCCTCGTTATCATAGAGGACGCCCATGATGTAGTGGGAGAAAGCCTTCCCCTCGCGAGCCTGCTCTTCGGCGCGCACCCATTTGAAGATCCTGCTCCAGAGCGACGAGACGTCCGAACGCGAGATATCGGTGACCGATTCGGATCTCTGCCCGATCAGGCCGATGCCTGCGATAAGCGCAATGACTAAAATGATCGGTCTCTTCATCGGCGAGCGCTTACTCCACTTTATAAAAAGGCGCATATCTTCCGCGAGATCCCGCTCATATTTTCACACCGAGCCGGGATCCCTGTGCCTGACTACCGTTCTCATCCGACGGGAAACACGTGACGGGAAACAAAAGGCAACGCGGCTACCTGTCCTTCTTCTTGTGCCGATCTCTGCGCCTTCTCTTTTTTCTTTTGTGCTTGGCCATCTTGGCCCGTTTTCTCTTCTTGCCGCACGGCATGTTATTGCCTCCTCGCTTACATTTTAGTTCAGAGTTCAAAGTTCAGAGTTCATAGAATCCCCGGCTTTCAGCCCTAAGATCCCTAGTAGATCACTTTATTGAGCGGATATTCAATGATCCCCTGCGCTCCGGCGCGCTTCAGGTCCGGTATGATCTTGCGCGCAACGTTCTCGTTGATGATCGTATCGACATCGAGCCATCCGGCGCGCGCCAGCGGCGCTACCGTCGGATTTTTCATCGCGGGGAGAATTGAGAGGATCCGCTTGAGGTCCTTCTTGGCGACGTTCATCTTCAGCCCGACCATCCCTTCCGAAAGAAGCGCCCCCTGAAGCAGCATCGCGATGTTCTGGACCTTCTCCCGCTTCCAGGCGTTCTTCAGCGCCGCGGTATTCGCGATGAACTGTGTCGTTGACTCGCAAATCGTCGTGACCTCGCGCAGATTGTTCGCCCTGAGCGAAGACCCGGTCTCGGTGAGCTCAACGATAGCGTCGACGCCGACGTTGACCTTCGCCTCGGTCGCGCCCCAGCTGAACTCGACATCCGCGTTTACTTTGTTCTTCTTCAGGAACTTCTTGGTGACCCCGACCAGTTCCGTCGCGATCCGCTTGCCCTTCAGGTCGCGAACCGACCGTATCTTCGAATTGTTCGGAACAGCGAGCACCCACCTGACCTTCCGCATGGTGTTCTTCGCGTAAATAAGTTCGCAGACAGCCTTGATCTTCGACTCTGAACCGTTCTCAAGAACCCAGTCCATCCCGGTGATCCCGCAATCGAGGACGCCGTCAGCGACATAGCGCGACATCTCCTGCGCCCTGAACATGACCGCGTCGATCTCAGGGTCATCGATCGAAGGCGCGTACGAGCGGGAACTGACAACGATCTTAAACCCCGCTTTCGCGAACAGTTTTATGGTTGCTTCCTGCAGGCTCCCTTTTGGGATCCCAAGTCTAAGTTTCATTTTAGTTCCTTTCTATCATATTAAAAGTTAATTAGCTCGTTCAATTTAATCATATATATGCATTTTTGTCAAGAAACGAAATGTACTAACTATATAAGCCACATATCACAAGTCACAACTCAGGTACCAGTCTCCAGCAGTAATCGCTTGTTATACAACGTAAAAAATATTTTACCGGCAACCGGAACCCGGTAACTGACAACTCACCCCTGAGACTTGTGCCTTGCGGCTATCAATAGAGCCCACCCACTCTTTTCATACTTAGTTGACAAAACAGGTCTGACCTGTTTTGTCAACTAAGTCATTTTTGCATATGTTAAGGAATAAAATAGATAGTGTTACCGCTTGCCATGATCACCGTAATATGATATAGTTATTGGTTTTATGATTATACGGAGGCATAACAATATCTGCATATAACACTATACAATATAAGTGATTAGGAGTATATGAAGCCGAGTTACTCACCGACCAGGATCGTCAGGATCTGTAAGAAGGCCATTTCAGCCGTTCTTACGGTGACCTTTCTGCTCACCAATACGCTTGCCTATGCCGATAATCCCATCGCCAAACATACCCTCACTCCGCCGCTTCGGCTTGCCAGAGAGAGCTTCAAAGAGAGCTACATCGCCCGGCACGCGCTTTTAGAGAATATCGCGGCAAATGGACATATAGCCGAGAAGATCAAAGAGCTCGGAAGTGCCATCAAGACCAGACCTGATATCATAAGGCTCGATGTCGATGGAATTAAACAAGATCTTGAGATCACCATTGTATCGATCCCCGGTCTTCTCTCCTCTACCCGCGGCAGCGTGATCGCTCACGCGGGACTCGGCACACAAAACGGATACCCGGTCATATATATTGACAGCAGATACGAATACAATGAAGAAATATTACAGTGCTATCGGGATGAGATAGCCGCCTGGGAAGCAAAGCGGCGCTCGCTTGAGTTGTCATACGAAGCGATGCGGGAATGGGTCAGGAGCGACCGGTCCGCGCGCGAGCTCGCCGACGCCTTCGTCGACGCTTCGATGACGGTCGATGACCTCTACGAAAAGTACGGACGCCGCCAGCAGGAACCTCTCACCAAAGAACTCGAATCGCTCAGTATGCTCTGCCGCGGTCATTTTCTCCAGAGTCATGCCGTCGCGCTGCCGGCTGCGCTCACGGAAAAACTCGCGCGCAGATCACCGAGCGAAGACGAGCAATTTGACCCCGGACGCGACTCGATGGATGATAGAGTGTTACGCATCGAAGAATTACAGACTATCGCGCAAAAAGATCAGCGGGAAGATGATCTAAAAGCGGCATTTGTCGAGCTCATCTACGATCGGTTGGATGAGGCGACAAAGTCGGATATAGAAAAGATCTTTCATGCGATCCAGGCAGATTCTGTGCTGCCGCATATTTGGCTCTTCTTCAACGGATATTTTCTTGCGCGACAGCATATCACAAACAGCGCTTCCTTCGGTGATTATCTGTCATTCATACGGCAGAAGGGCCCGGATAGCCGGGCTGAACGAAATGTGGTATGCGAAGAAGTCTATTCGGCATTTGAGCGCATCCCGATGTATACGAGAGCGTCCACAAAATTCTTCCATTTTGATTCCGTGAAGGACACAGCACAGGAATATTTATCGGGTCTTATCGATCAAAAAATGAGAGCCGGCGATCTTTCTATAACCGCGAAAACCATCGGCATCTCGAGCGGCGAAGAACCCTATAGCCTGGCCATGCATATCTATTATGCTCTGAAGCGTTATTACGGAACCACTGTACAAAAAGGCAGGGCAGCTTCCGAAAGCGAAGATTTCGAAGAATGGCTCGCCGGATGGAATATAACGATAGAGGCGTGTGACAAAGAGCTGGTAAATCTTGCGCTGAGTGAAAACGGCCTATTTGATTTTCAATATGATGATCCCCTGTCAAGCAGTGACTATATTGTGGCCTGTGATGACCCTTGGGTGATAGATCATAAGGGTACAGTTGGCGAAATATGGGAGAAGAGGAAAACCGACCCCTCTTCAGCAACGTTCAGTTTTAGAAACCCGGCACTTGCTGTCTTGAAGAAATCCCCCTGGTTACAATTCAGTCTAAAATATAAAGCGAGCGAGGCTGTCAGAAAATGGATAAAGCCTACCTATGCCAACATAAGAAACAAAGAAAGTACGAAGATTCTGACCCAGACAAAAACCAACATTATAATTGTGTCATTTTTATACGGCACGCGGTTCTTGTCTGAGGACGATAGCTTTATAATGCGTGCCTTGAGAGAGGAAGGGGTTGACAGGCGCTATAGGTCTCTCGTTTGCTTTGGGGAAGTTGAGATTATAGAACGCGCTTCGCCGAGCGGGGAGGAAGATAGTCGACAGAAAGGAGAAGGTCGCCAGTCGCCAGGCACCAGTCGCCAGGAAAAACAGGATGACGACTGCGAAACCCGCGCCTCGCCCGCCGCGGAAGAGGATAGTCGCCAGGAAAAACAGGGCGCTGACCGCCGCCGATCGCCCACTTCGGACACGGAACAACAAGAAGAGGCTTCAACAGAAGGATCAACGCATAAAGAGACGCCGCCGGTCACGTCGGCGGTCATGCTCGCCGGCGCCGCGCCTCTATCGGCGGCGGGGATCGAAAATTTCTCCTCAACAGTAGCGATCGGGTTCGGGATATTCCTTGTCGGCCTAACGTCAGTCTCTCTTGTCTATTCCTGGCTCAGGCCGCGGCTCATCCCGTTCTTACAGAAGATTAAGATCCCCGATCGGATAATAGCGTTCTTAATGGGCTCCGAAGAACTCTTCTTCAGCGGATTCCTTACCAGCGGCTACCTCAAGATGGGAGAATACTTCAAGCTTTGGGAGGGGATCCCGCTTTCGGTAACGGCGATCCTCTGCGTTACGACGGCGTTTTTTATCCGGATGCTGCACAAAGACGCCGGCGTCCTCTACTATTTCAAGAAGGGTGTTTTGACGCCAAAGGAGGCGACCAGTAAAGGGCTCTGGTCGGTCTTCCGCGGCGCGCTCGCCATACGCGTTATTCACGCACTGTATCTCTACATCTTTTCGTTCACCGCTTATAATAATCATTTGATCGCTCTGGGCGTCGCCGCGCTCACACACGGTCTTTACGACGCGGCTTCGACTGGCGAAAACGAACCGCTTATGGCGCTGGGGCCGAAGAAGACAAAACTACCTGACATTTCATCAGACAACACGGATATTAGTTCAAAGTTCATAGTTCATAGTTCTCAGACGGCAGAGAACAGAGAGCGCGAAACAGAAGGTAGAATTTGGAAAACTAACCGTACACCGTACACCGTACACCGAGAACCGAATACTCCCCGTGCCTCTCCGAGCGCGGATGATCCGATTGAGGACCCCGGAGAGACATTCGCCGGCGAGCGTATCTTCTACGCGCAGACGATCGAGTGGGCAAAATACCTGCTTGAGAACCGCGACGAGAAATTCGGCGCGGATAGCAAGCTCCTCTTCATGGGCGGAGCATGCAGAAGCGTCCACCAGGCAACAAGCATGCTGGCGAACCGCTACGGCGTCGATCAGGACGATATCCTCTACGCGGAGCTGCCGACCGACCTGCTGAAGCGGACGCCGCTTGCCCATATTAAAAGATCTCTCGAACGCGCCGGCGCGCTCAAACCCGGCGTACCGGTCGCGGTGATCGACGTCGCGCTCGAGAACGGAACAACGCGCGATACGCTCGGAGGCATCTTTACCGCGAACGGCCAGGACGTCAAATTCCACTGCCTCTACGGCGCGCGGTTCGTCAATACCGGCATCGACGCCTACGAGCTGACAGGCCGGTTATCATCGGGCGACGCCGGGATACTCTATCGGTTCTTTGAAGGTGACGAAGATCCGCGCGACACGCGAACAAGGCGGGCAGTGTACATAAATGAGGACGGTACAACAACATTCCTCTACTTTTCCGATGTCGCTGTCTTCCTCAAGGAGCGTGTTCTCAATGAAAAAGATAACATCCACACCATAACGCCGGGAGAGCTTTTCCGCGACGAATCAAGGAGAGCGCTTCCGCTCATTCAAAGAATAGCCCAGGATGAGGGCCATCGCCACGGGTATGACCGAAGGCCCAATATCCGAAAGCTTAGGCTCGATCGCATGCGCGACGACCTCGCCATGCGCGACTACCAGGACCGGCTCTTCTTCCATATCCTCAGTGCAGAGCGCGCCTCGCTTATGGCGAGAGAAAAAGGTTCCGGTGGTAAAGACCTTCGCAGATCACCGGCTTCCGAATCTAATATACATGACTCGCTCCCGTTCGAGCTTAATGAGATAGCGTCAGACCTGGACCGGCAGAACTTCAGTGCGGCAGATAAAAAATTGGAGGATGCGCTCTCGATATTTAGACGGGCCGATGAAGAGGCCCCTTTCGGCACACACCATCAGTTCTTTGCCGATATCATGCGCGTATTGATCGACCGGATCGATGGGCCTGCCGCGAAAGCGGTACCGGCCGAAGAGCTCAGGTTCATACGGGACTTTTTCGCACAGCTCAGAGCCAGAGACGACATCCCGCGCAAAGACGCCGTCTGCGAGATCGCCTCCGGCCTCCTCGACCGGATCGAGACCGGCTTGACAGGATCGGCAAGCGACATCGCGCATATCCACAATCTGAACGAGATGCTCAGGGGACGGTTCCTGTCGGGATACCAGCGGCAAATACTGAACTCGGTAGAATCCCAGCCCACGGGATCCCGTCCGGCTCAGAACAGAGATGTCGCCGAAATGTTCGATTGGATCAGGGATACTGTTCTTTTAAGGAATGACGTGACCGAGCTTCCTAAATCCAGAAAAAAGAAATATTCACATGTTGGCAGCGCGGTTACACAGGCGGCGGAACTGAGCGCCGCGACAGTCGGAGATCTGACACGCGCAAGCGACCCCGCCCGCACACCCTGCGACATCCTCAGGACAAACGACGGTGAGCCGGTCATCGCGCAGTATTCCCGCGCAACCGCGCAATTACAGCCCTTCTTTGCCGTCATCATTCACCACGCGGGCATTCCGCTTCGGGTCATCATTAAAGATAAACGCAAGTATTCGTCCCAATCGTATGATTTTACCAGCGACACCGTAGGTAACGAACTTTTAGGTGCGATCAACGCGCCGATGGCGTGGCTCAGGGAAGGAGAAAGGAATACGCTCGAAGAAACGGCCGAGCGTGAATCTGATAATGCCGTCGGCAAAGCAGCCGCGCGCGCCCTTGAAGAGATCGAACACCCTCTTTGGGTCGAAACAAAATGGTTCCTCACCGAATACCCCACCATGCAGAGGATCTACGCGCTGAACATCATCGCGATTTTGATCTACATCTTCCGCAAACCCCTTGCAACTCTCATGCGCCGCATCAAGCCGGTGAGGAAGAAAATTCGGCAAAGCGCAAAGAGCATAGCGCAGAACGCAGAGGGTAAACATCGGGCAGGTGACCGTACACCGTTAACCGATAACCGTAAACCGAGTTCTTCCCGCTCCTCCCCCACCACAGAAGCAGTACCGATGTGGGACGGCGTCGATACGCTCGTCTCGATGGTACGGGAAAAAATCGATCCGAACCGTGAGAAACCTGTTGTTCTGGCCATACGAGGGGATTCCTCGGTGGGTAAATCACGATTACTGCACACTATCGTACACGGCCCGGAGACCGGCGTAGCTGTGCTCGATGAAGATGATTGTTACAAGACCGACGCATTCGGAAATGCCTGGTTCTCATACCGGAAGTACGTATCGAGGCTCCGGGAGCTTTACGAAGATCCTTTTAACAAATTGATCCTTCTTACCGGCTTCCGGTGCGAATCCGTTGAAGACATCCCGTTCGACATCAAAGTGAAATTACTGGCGGATGAGGCCACACGAGCCGCGAACCTCAAAGAGAAGAGCAGATGGGCGTCCACTATCTATGACGGCAGCGGCGCCCTCGAGACTGTTTCAGACGATGGTGTTGAATACGACCTTATACTTGATAACAGCGCGCCGCATCGCCTGGGGCGGGATTCAAGGATCGACTTTATCAAAGGTGAGGTCAACAAGGTCGGGCCCGGTGATAAAACACCCCGCCGATCTCCCGCGGGACAACCGCTATCACCCGAAGCCCGGGCTGCTTCTGAAAGATTAGCATCTATGAAAGCGAAGCTCCAGGCCGCCGGATTCGATGAGAAGAAGTCGGAGATCATCACTGCACAACTCTGGATCGATCAGGATTATGTAGGTGATGATATTGATGTCGGACGCCTTATGGAGGCCATGATCGATAAGGTCATCTCGTTGCCGATCACGAAGAAACGGAAACATAAAAAGTATCAGATGTTGGCCTCTCTCTATCAATTGGCAATCCGGTTCTATAAGAGAAATATTGACGGATTCGTAGCGTTATTAAACAAGGTTAATGAGGTTCCTTTTCTGGAAGATCTCCCTTATGCTATCGAAATGGGGCGGTTTGACCCCTCTGATATTGATGCAAGCATTGTGAGGTTGCGCGAATCGATCGCGCGCTCAGACGAGGTAATGGCATCGTTGCAAAGACCCCGCGATAGCACCGACGAAACTTCTTCTGCCGCTAATCAACATGAGTTTGAGATCCGGGAAGAGTATCAGAAAGAGATGGGCGGCGTAGAGGACAGGATCAACATACGGTACGAGAACGGATTCTCCGCTTACGCGAATTTCACCATTGCCGATGGCACCATGCTGATCAACACAATACAGCCTTTCGAGCACCAGGAGGAAAAACCCAATGAAAGCGGCCATATCCGGAACTGGGATAGATTGCTTCTTGGCAGATTGATCAAACATGCGAAAGAAAAAGGCTGTAAGGTCATCCTTTTCTCCCCACCGGCCGCTCAATACAGGGCATGGTACACCTGGAATAAGCAAGAGCCGAAACCCTATGTCGTTTACCGGCACTATAGCGTGTTGCCGTTCGATCTCGGATTCAGACTGCAAGCAGGCGAGCTGATAAGATTCGGTAAGCGCTTTCCGAATATCGCGTCTCACCTCGCCTGGCATTTCGCGATCGAACAGGAGCCGGAGGCGGAAGCTGCACCTTCACACATCTCATCGGATACAGAGCGCTCCTCGCCGAGCGGGGATAGTAGTTCAAAGTTCACAGTTCATAGTTCACAGATAGCAGAGAACAGAGAACGAGGAATAAAGGATGGACATCTGGCAGACAACCGTACACCATACACCGTTAACCGTACACCGAGAACTTCCCGCGAATCACCGAGCGGGAAAGAGCTCTTTGATGTGACGCTTGATTGGAACCCGTTCGACAAAGATGATTTTGTCGACAACGAGACCTGCAGGATCTGCGGGTCTGACACGATCGAAAACCCGGACATTACCTATATTGCCGACGGCATGAAATTTGAAGTACTACGGTGCGTGAATGACGGATTTATGTGGATCACGCCGGAGCCGAATGAAGAGGCCATGAAGAAAAAGATGTATGGCAGCGAACAGTACTTCGGGAAAGGTAGAGTGAAACAGCCGAATTCCGGCAGCCCCAATTGGCGGGATATCGTTAGTTACGGCTATACGAAATACGCGAACAAAGCCTCGCGGCGGAAAAGAGCGGGGAAGCTTGACCGGCTCGTTGCCGATCCTTTCTTCAGTAGACATCTTGATCTTTCAGGAAAGCAGCAGGACAGAATTCTCGATGTCGGCGCGGCTGAGGGGGCCTATTTGCTCGCGCTTAATCGAGTCGGATATCCACTGAAAAATCTTTACGCGAGTGAGTTATCAACAAGCGCTATCGAGCAGGCGATCAAGTCAGGTATCCCCGAGGAGAATATTCTGTCGGGAGACATTGAGGGGATCGATGTCGATACGTACGGAAGGTTCGACGCGGTTACGGCTTTTGACCTATTAGAGCATTTGTACGACCCCGCAGGATTTTTGAAGAAGATACGATCGATGCTGAAAGAAGGCGGCCGTCTCTTGATGGTCGTGCCGACGTGTTCAGAAGAAGGCCCTGACATATTCAAATCACTCGAACACGTCAATTACTTCAGTCCTCAGGCGATGAGAAGAGTTTTGGAAGATGTCGGCTTTGACGATGTCGAGATCGAGGTCCATAGGAAAACGACCACCGATGGGGTATTTCGGCTTCCGGATATTATGCATGTCGCGGCGTACGTGAAAGGATCTGTGGATCCGGGCGACAGCAAGCGCCCCATCGACCCTTCGACAGGCTCAGAGCAAGACTCCGCTCCCCGGGACGAGCCCGGGACTTCGCAGGGCAGGCACTCGCCGAGCGGAAGTGCCGGACCTCTGACTTCAGACTCCAGACTTCAGACCGAAAATCCGGATCTTCCTGCCTCGACTACAGGCGCAAAAGACGAGATACCAGATACGAGATACGATCGACGAGATCGCCGTACGCCGCAAACACCTGCAAGTACTCTTGAGGCGATCAAACACGACGATGAACTCTTCAGGCGCGCATTGCCCGGCAACGGCGGAATCGAAGGAGACGAGAGTTTTGTAACGCTCGAATTACTCGGTATAATGAAGCAGGTCGAGGGAAAGCCCGGTTGGTATGAATTCTCGGATCTTCTGATCGGGCCGGACGGTAACCATACGAAGACCATCATCAACGCGATCTGCGATATGCGCTACCAGATAAATGGCTATGATGAAGATCGCCCGCTTTGTGTGGAGAAACTCAAAGACAGAGAGATCACCACCGTCCGGGAGCTTGTCAAGATGACGGCCTTGAATCAGATAAACCTTATGCTAACTCCTAACATTCCCGAAACGAAGACACTCTGGCATATCGTTGAGAACGAACTTCTTGCCGATTCGCAGCAAGGCTCGTTTGCCCAGCAGATCAACAAGGCCTCGCGGGAATCCCAGGGCCCCGAACGTATATATATCACCCGGCCCGGTGAATCGGCCGAAGAGGCGAGAGCGCATATTCTCGCGAAAGACTATAACGCGATCTTCGATGCCGCCCTCGCAACAAGCGATGCGGCCTCATCTCTTCCCAATGACGTTAAAACGCTTATCTTTGACGGTGCCGCCGGCGACCTCACGCACCTCGAAGGCATTTTAGCTGCGCTCAGGGCGCTTCATCTCCCGAAAGAGAGAGTCATCCCGACGCTTAAGAGAATATACGCCGCCCTAGGGGCAACACCGAACGCGGCCAATAAGTCGGAGCGGGAACTTCTGGAGCTTCTCGATAAACCTCAAGAATTCGCCCGCAGCTTCATCTACACCCTTCCCCCGTCCTCAGCCGTCCCGGTGCAGGACCTGCCGAAGATCAATACGCGCCTACGGGAACTGATTACCGCTGCGTAATATAGTTACCAGTTGCTAGCGCCCAGGTGCCAGAAAAAGAAAAACCCTCGTCATTGCGAGGAAGGAGCGAAGCGACTGACGAAGCAATCTCGTTTTTTATTTATTCTGACAGAGATTGCCGCGTCGTTCCGGCCTTTGGCCGGAACTCCTCGCAAAGACATGCTATAGATCCGGCGTCCCGGTACAGGACCTGCCGAAGATCAATACGCGTTTGCGGGAGCTCATCACTGCAGCATAATTATCGTACAAAATATGATATGTTCTTGTATCTAGTATCTGGTATCTTGTCCCGCCCAATTGTAAAAGGTTTGCGGGATCCCGCCACTGCGGGATATCTGGCGTACCGAATTTACATTCAGACCTTGTATTTCGACTATAGTCAATTTTCTTTTCACTAGATATTAGATACAAAATTAGCGATTAACTTTTTATGCCCTGTGACTTTTTAATTGCATCCCTCCAAACAGTGCCCTATAATAGAACAAACTAAAGAGGTAGCCCATGCTCAAGCTGTTCAGGAAAAAGGGAGTCGTAAAAGCGGTCCTGTGGATGCTTTTAATACTCATCATTCCGGCGTTCGTCATGTGGGGCTCAGGCAAATTTCTCCGCGAGCGCGGGGATGGCCCCGACTACGCCGGCACGATCGACGGCAAGAAAGTCTCCTTTGAGAACTTCTTCGACAATATGTCCGCCTCGCGCAGCCAGTTGATCCTCAATTACTGGGGACGTCCTGAGATCCTCAGGAGCCTTCTGGGGAACAAAGCATTATTAGCGCGTTTTGCCTGGCAGCGGCTGCTTTTTTTGAAGGAGGCCCGCGCCCGGAATATTAAGGTGAGCGATCAGGAAGTCATACAGTATGTGACCAGCCACCCGCTCTTTGTCAAAAACGGCGCTTTCGATAAAAAGCTTTATGAATACATTCTCAAGTACAACTTCGGACTGAACGCGCGCGGATTCGAGGAATTCATCAGGGAATTTCTTACGATCGTAAAACTTCAGAACGAAATCACCGGCGACGTCACCGTAACCGATGAGGAAGTCCTCGAAGAGTATAAAAGAGCGAAGGAGCGGGTGCAGGTAAAATATATTTTCGTCGAAAACATCAGCTTTGCCGAGAAGATCGATATCGGCCAGGAGGAGATCGGCGACTATTATAAGAAGAACAAGGGCCTCTTCACCGTGCCTGATATGGTCGATGTAAGCTACATCGTCTTCCCGTACGGCGCTTACAAAGATGACATGGCGGCCATAAGAAAAGCGCGAGACTTCGCCGTCAAGGCGATCGAGAACCCTTCGATCTTCGAAAAACTGGCTCTTGCGGCTGACCTCGAGGTCCACGAGACAGGCCCGTTCCAATACCGGAAGCTGCCGGAAGCGATCGGTAATATCGAAGCTTTCAGAAGCGCCGCGTTCGGGCTCCCGGAAGGGAGAGTAAGCGATGTGATCATACCGGCCGACCAGGCGAGATCGGAATGCTACGTCATAAAGATCATTAACAAGATACCGCCGCGGCCGGCTCAGCTCGATGAGGCGAAAGCGGAGATCGTCGACGCTTTGATCGAAGAGCGTTCGCGCGAAATGAGCGGGCGGTACGCCGATGAGCTCTATGCCTCGCTGACGAAATTGACCAAAGGCGAGGGGCTTTCGCTTGAAGAGGCCGCGGAAAAACTCGCGGCGCCCTTCACCGAAAGCGATCCATTCCTCCGGAACGACCTGATCGTCGAAGGGCTTGGCACCGCCGAAAAGGTGTGGGATGCCGCGGTTGAGCTTGAAAAAGGAGAGCTCTCCGAACCGATCGAGGTGGCGAACGGATTCTGTATTGTCACGCCGGTAGCCTTCGAGCCGTTCAAGCAGGAGGATTTCGAGAAGGAGAAAGAGGAGTTCACAAAGCTGGTCCTTGAGAAGAAGAAGAATTCGCGGCTCGATGAATGGTTTAGAAAAACTTCCGCGCGGTCGGAACTGATGATAAACTTAGAGGATATCGAGAGGTATAGATAGTGGATTGAGATTGCTTCGTCGCTTCGCTCGCTCGCAATGACAATTCTGTGTCATTGCGAGCGAACAACGTGAGCGAAGCAATCTCAATAAAATAGCCGAGGTTAAACCTCGGCTATTTTATTGTCTTCCTTGCAGTTACTTGCGTCTTGCGACTATTACTTCTTAAGAAACTTCCTTAATTCCTTCATGAATTGCGTCGCGTCCTTGAACTGTTTGTAGACCGACGCGAACCTGACGTACGCCACTTCATCGAGATCGTATAAACATTTGACGACCATCTCGCCGACCTCTCGCGAGAACACTTCCCGCTCGTGGAGCTTCTCCAGGGTCTTTTCTATCGTATCGACCTGTGATTCGATCCTGCTGATACTGATGGGGCGCTTCTCACAGGCTTTCAGGATGCCGGAAAGGATCTTCTGGCGGTCGAACGGTTCCCGCCGGCCGTCTTTTTTAACGACCAGGAGAGCGCTCCGTTCGACGTATTCGTAGGTGGTAAAGCGGCGTTTGCACTTGATGCATTCCCGGCGCCGCCGGATCTTTCTGCCGCCGGAGCTTGATCGAGAATCCATAACACGATCACGCCTGCTTCCGCAGAAAGGACATCGCATGTCAGTTTCCAGTTGTCAGTCCTTCGACGAACTCAGGATCGTTTGAAGGATCGTGAGCAACGTCGAACGAGTTCGAAGGATGGTGAGCAAGCACTGAGCTTGTCGAAGTGCCTGTCGAACCATTGCCAGTTGCCAGTAAATGAATAATTCATATTACACTTGACCCTAGATTGTCTTTGCGAGGAGCCCCGAGATTGCTTCGTCGCTTCGCTTCTCGCAACAGGCTGCGCAATCTCTGTCAGAATTACTAAATAAGACCCTCGCTTTCCGCCGGAGACGGACACGGCGCTCGGGAGATTGCTTCACCCCTTCGGGGGTTCGCAATGACAGGACGGAACAGGGTTGCTTTTTCCGCTTTGCGCTATGCTCTACGCGCTTTGCCGGATACGATCCTGACCTTGATCCTCGCCTGCTTTAAAAAATCATCCGCCATCTTGTCCGGGTATTTGCCGGCGATCACAACTTCCCCGATACCGGCGTTAATGATCATTTTCGCGCAGATGATGCAGGGCTGGATGGTCGAATAGATCGTCGCGCCTTTCAGGCTCGTCCCGTGGAGGGCGGCCTGCAGAAAGGCGTTCTGCTCGGCGTGCAGCCCCCGGCAGAGCTCATGCCGGTGGCCGCTCG
Organism: Candidatus Omnitrophota bacterium; assembly: GCA_043825275.1. Classification (GTDB taxonomy): domain Bacteria; phylum Omnitrophota; class Gorgyraeia; order 2-01-FULL-45-10; family JBDRSA01; genus JBDRSA01. Next base: position 5,009 of record JBDRSA010000056.1, on the reverse strand, counting down.
GAATGTTGAGCGCCGCGCGAAGACACCCGGTTGTCTCGCAATGTTCTATGTTCGCCGGCGCCCCGTTATATCCGGTCGCGAGGATCTTCCGGTCCCGCGCGAGTACCGCGCCGACTTTTCTGCGAAGGCACGTCGAGCGGGATGAGACAAGCTCGGCGATGTTCATAAAATACTCGTCCCAGCCGGGCCTGCCCTTTTGAACGTTCTTCTTTTTTTTTGGTCTTGTTTGTACCGGCATATTATTTCGAAGCTGCTGAAAATCGTTTCTTGAGGTTTTGGTAAAGCGGAAATCGGCTGACGAGATCTTTCACTTCTCTTCTGATGCCCGCGTAGATCCTCAGGTTGTACGGCTGCGCCAGCACCTGGTCGATCAGACCGGCGATCAGGCTCATCTCTTTCGGGCCCATGCCGCGCGTTGTCACCGCCGGCGTCCCGATACGGATACCGCTGGTAACAAAGGGTGATTTCGAGTCGAACGGGATCAGGTTCTTATTCACGATGATCCCCGAGGCCTCGAGCGCCTTCGAAGCGTCCTGCCCGGTAAGGCCCTTGCTCGTGAGGTCCACCAAAAAAAGGTGCGTTTCGGTACCGCCCGACACGATCCGGTACCCAAGCGCCGCCATCGCGCCGGCAAAGACCGCGGCGTTCTTCACGACTCTCTTCTGATACGATCTGAACTTCTCCGTCGACGCCTCTTTGAGCGCGACAGCTTTCGCGGCGATCACATGCATCAGCGGCCCGCCCTGGATGCCGGGGAACACTTCCTGGTCGATCTTCCTGGCGTATTTTTTCCGGCACATGATCATTCCGCCGCGCGGCCCGCGCAGCGTCTTGTGCGTCGTTGTGGTAACGAATTCGGCGTATCGTACCGGGCTCTGATGAAGGCCGGCCACGATAAGGCCCGCGATATGAGCGATATCGGCCAGAAGGAACGCGCCGACCCTGTCAGCAATATGGCGGAACCTTTTAAAATCGATCCGGCGCGGGTAGGCGGAGGCGCCGATCAGGATCATCTTCGGCGTACACCGGTCGGCGAGTTCCTGAATACGGTCGTAGTCGAGACATTCGGTCGTTCGGTTCACGCCGTAGGGGATAATATCGAAATACTTTCCCGAAAAATTATGCGCGTGTCCGTGGGAAAGATGGCCGCCGCAGGCCAGGTCCATCGCCAGCACCCGGTCGCCGGGCCTGAGCATCGCGAGGTAGACCGCCATATTCGCCTGGGTGCCCGAGTGAGGCTGGACATTCACATGCTGCGCGCCGAACAGATCCTTCGCCCTCTGTATGGCGAGTGATTCGACGGTATCGATATGCCTGCATCCGTTGTACCACCGGGCTTCCGGATACCCTTCGGCGTATTTGTTCGTTAAGACGCTGCCCTGCGCCTCCAGAACCGCCTCGGAAGCGAAATTCTCGCTCGCGATAAGCTCGATATGCTCGGATTCGCGCTCCAATTCGTCCGCGATAGCTTTAAATACCGCCGGATCTTTCTTTTTGAGCGCGTTCACTTCGTTGTTCCCTTTTTTGTCTTCTTCTCGAACTCTTTGATCTGCTCGACGCGCCTGGCGTGGCGCTGCCCCAGATGGCTGGCGCTGAGCCATATTTTCACGATCCGCTTCGCCGCGGCGGTATCCGTATAGCTGGCCGCCAGAACAATAACATTACAATCGTTGTGTTCGCGGCTCGACCTGGCAAGCTCTTCGTTGTAGCAGGCGACCGCGCGCACGCCGTGAAGCTTGTTCGCGGTTATGACCATGCCGACGCCCGTCTTGCAGATCAGAACGCCGCGTTCATACCGCTCGTCGGACACGGCCTTCGCGACATCAAAGCCGATCAGCGGATAATCGCACGACTCCTTTGAGTGCGTTCCGAAATCCCGGACGCCGTGGCCTTCCTTCGTTAGAAACGAGATGAGCTCATTTTTAAGCTCATACCCTCCGTGGTCGCTGCCGATAGCTATCTTCATAATAGATACATGATCCTTTCGATTTCCTGCTTTATCTGAGCGTATATCGCCTGATAGTCGTCCAGTGGACGGCCGATCGGATCGGCGATATCGGCCGTCTTGGGATCTATCTCGCCGGGGGCCCGCCCGTAACATGTCAGGAGAGCCGTTTTCTCCCTCGCCTCGGAGACCCGCCGTATGATCTCACGCCGGTGCATATTTTCCATGACCAGTATCAGGCCGGCCTTCCTGATCATGCTGTCGGTCAGTACAGCCGATCGGTGGCTCGCCACATTGATGCCGTCGAGCCTCATAACGCTGATCGTTTCGAAGGTCGGTTCCATGCCGTCCATCGTGCCGGTCCCCGCCGACTTGACCTCAATGTCATCCCGGCCGAATTCTTTCAATTTCGATCTCAAACAAGCCTCCGCCATCACACTGCGGCAGCTATTCCCCGTACATACAAAAAATACCGTCTTATTCTGAGCCATGGTACCCTAGAACCTTCCGTATCGCCGCTTCTTTGATCGCGCCATGCCTGAGGATCACCGGCGGCGATACCGTTGAATCGATAACGGTCGATTCGCGGCCGATCTCCGTCGGCCCGGCGTCAAGCACCGCGTCGATCTTTCCGTCGAGGTCCTCCAGGACCATCGCCGCGTCGGCCGGCGCTCGTGTACCGCTGGCGTTCGCGCTCGGCGCGACGACCGGACACCCGACGCGCTCGATCAAGAGGAGCGCCGCTTTGTTCTTCGGCATCCGAAACCCCACCTTGGTGCCGTCGAGTTTTCTTAAAATGATCGTCATCGGGCCCGGCCAGAACGCGTCGATAAGCTTCCGCGCCTGCGGCGTGATCTCACAGCAGGACTGCCCGATCATCAATTCATCGGAAATATGAAGCGTGAGCGGTTTTGATGACGGGCGTTTCTTGACCTCATAGATCCGCGCGATCGCTTTTTCGTTCGATGCGCATGCCGCGAGACCGTACACCGTTTCGGTCGGGAAGGCGACCAATCCTCCCCGCCGAATCAGTTCCGCGCATCGTCCTATCTTCTCGAGATCGGGGTCATTCGGCTTTATCTGGAACCGTTCTGTTATCACGTTGGTTTTCATCCGCGTGTATCATTTCTTCTTTGTTAAAGACCTGTTCGTTTTCCGGACCGCGTTCGCGATCGATCTCTTGTGTCCGAGAAGCCGCTTGGCGACCCGCGCGTCGCTCAAACCCAGGATCTGGAGCGCGAGAATGCCCGCGTTTTTCGCGCCGGCGTCGCCGATAGCCACGGTCGCGACGGGGATCCCTGACGGCATCTGAACCGTTGAAAGGAGCGAGTCGATCCCCTTGAGCGACTTTGACTCCATCGGGACGCCGATGACCGGAAGCGTCGTGTGGCTCGCGACAACACCCGCCAGGTGCGCCGCCTGCCCCGCCCCGGCGATAATGACCTTTACCCCGCGAGCGAGCGCGCCCTTGGCGAACCGGGTGACGTCATCCGGCGTCCGGTGAGCCGACATGATCTGCATGTCGAACGGAATCCCGTGATCCTTAAGAACCCGCGCCGCCAGAGACATCGTCGCCAGGTCCGAACGGCTTCCCATTATGATCGAAACAACCGGTTTCTTCATGATCCTCTCCGCGCTATGTTTGTGGCTCCCGCAAACGGCGAAGCGCTCTCCCGCCGATATCTTTTCTGTAGTGCGCGCCGTCAAAACGTATCTTTTCGACCGCCGTGTAACAATTATCGATCGCTTTTTTTATACCGCCGCCCAGCGCCGTAACATTCAAAACCCTCCCCCCGTCGGTAATGAACCGGCCGCCGCGGGCGGCCTTCGTCCCCGCGTGGAAAATAACGGTATCGGGAAGCGCGTTGGCCTCGAAAAGCCCGGTGATCTCTTTTCCTTTTTTATACGCCCCCGGATACCCGTCCGAGGCCATCACAACAGAGACACACGGCCGGCCATCCCACGAAGCGTTGAATCCCGCAAGTGACCCGTCGATAGACCGTTCAATGATCTCAACAAGGTCTGACGCCAACCGCGGCAGGATCGCCTGCGTTTCCGGATCGCCGAATCGTACGTTGAATTCAAGTACTTTCGGGCCTTCCGAGGTAACCATGACCCCCGCGTAGAGAACCCCTTTGAAGGGCTTCCCCTCCCCGGCAAGCGCCGAGATCACCGGATCGATAACGCTTCTCATGCACACGGAAAACATGTCGTCGGTAATGACCGGCGCCGGAGAATAGGCCCCCATGCCTCCGGTATTCGGTCCTTCGTCGCCGTCATAGACGCGCTTGTGGTCCTGGCTCGACGCCATAGGAAGCGCGGTTCGTCCATCGGATACGACAATGATCGAAGCTTCTTCTCCCGCGAGACATTCCTCAATGATGATCCTGCCGCCGGATCCTCCGAATACCTTATCATCCATTATCTCTTTGACGGAACGCGCCGCCTCAACGGCTGTCCGGCAGACAAAAACGCCTTTTCCGGCGCACAATCCGTCGGCTTTCACGACAATAGGGTACGCGCGCGTTTCGAGATAGCTCCGAGCCTGAGCGCTTTCGCTGAAGATCTTGAACTCCGCCGTCGGGACCCCGTATTTCCGCATCAGTTCCTTCGCGTAGATCTTGCTGCCTTCGAGATTCGCGAGCTCTTTCGTCGGGCCGAAGATCCTGAGCCCTTTGCCGGTAAACACATCGACGACACCTAAGACAAGCGGCGCTTCCGGCCCCACAACGGTCAGGTCGATCGTCTCTTTCTTCGCGAACGCGGCGAGCGCTTTGATATCATCCGGCTGTATCGCGACGTTTTCGGCAAGCCGCGAGATCCCGGCGCTTCCCGGCGCGCAGAAGATCTTGGAGACCTTTTTGCTCTGAGCGATCTTCCAGACCAAAGCATGCTCCCTGCCGCCTGAGCCGATTACGAGAACTTTCATTGTTCTTCCTTGTTACTTCCGCATTTCGTCATTGCGAGGAATCCCGCGGAGCGGGATGACGAAGCCTGCCTGCCGGCAGGCAGGCAATCTCCCGAGTACTTCGCTGCGCTCAGCATAAACTCCGCGAGGGTTTCT
>JBDRSA010000055.1:0-2533 GCA_043825275.1 Candidatus Omnitrophota bacterium | reverse complement strand
ACCGGAAATGGCGGAAGGAATTCTGCCAGCGGTACAAAAAAGATATCGGATTACCCTTTGGCTGCCTCCTCAGAGCCAATGTCGTCGACGAGGAATTCATACGGCTCCTTAAGGCCGCCGGCTGCTACCGTATCGAGATCGGGATCGAATCGGGCAACGACTATATCAGGAACGACGTGATGCGGCGCGGCATGTCGAACGAGCAGGTGATCCGCGCCTTCGCGCTGGCGCGTTCCGCCGGCATCGAGACGAACGCGATCAATATTATCGGCACGCCGGGAGAAGACGAGGAGATGATCTGGGATACGATCAGGCTGAACAGGCTGGTACGGCCGACGACGAGCAGCGTCAATATCTTCTATCCGTACCGGGGGACAAAGCTCGGCGATGACTGTTTCGAAAAGGGGCTGGTTGACAAAAACCTGTACGGTGATTTCTCGAATGAGAGAAGAGAAACGGTGCTGAACTATCCCGACGCGTACAAGAAAAAACTTTTACACTACAGCAGGAATTGGGAGGCGCTGGTGTATCCGTTCGATCTCAAACGGCGCGGCCTCAGGTTCGTCAGGCGATCGTTCATAGGGAAGTATCTGCGAACCATAAAGCGCTCGATACTGGGGGTCTTCAAGCTCAGATGAACGCGTTAAAAGAAAAACTTTCCGTTATTATCGCCACAAAAGACAGGCCCGAGCAGGCGCGCAGGCTTTTGAAGAACATCGAAAGCCAGGAAGCGCTTCCGGAGCAGGTTATCATTGCCGACGGGGGGACGGAGGCCGTTCATTTTTTAGCCGCGGAATTTCCGCGGCTCCGCGTTGACTACGTGCGGTCGATACCGCCGTCGCTGACACGACAACGCAATGACGGAATACGGGCCGTCGCGCGTGAAGCGACCATCGTCGCGTTTTTTGACGACGATATCGTACTTGAGGACGGCTGTCTGAAGAGCATGATGCGATTCTGGGAGTCGGCCGATACGAATACGGTCGGCGCCGCGTGCAATATCACGAACCAGCGCTACCGCCATCCCGGCGTTCTTGAGAAGATCTTTCTGGTCGACGCCGACCGTTCGGGAAGAATATTGCGATCCGGGTTTCAGAGTAAAGTATGTTTTCAGGACGAGACGGTCAGGGTTGATTGGCTCGCCGGCTGTTCGATGGTCTGGCGAAAAAGTGTTTTTGAGGAATGCATGTTTGACGAGTGGTTTTCCGGATACGCGAGATACGAGGAAGTCGATTTCAGTTATCGCGCGGGAAAGGAGCGGTCGTTATATATCGTCGCCGGCGCCAGGATCATGCATCTGAAGAAGGACCTTGAGGATCTCGCGTTCAGCTTCAAGCTCGGGAAGATGCAGATCGTTAACAGGATGTATCTGGTGGCGAAGAATCAGGGGCTCTCCATCGCGCTTTGCTGCTGGGCGAGCTTCGGCCTCTTTCTGAATAACGCGGTAAAAGGCATTATCCGTCGCGATCAACGATATCTGCTGCGGGCGCAAGGGAACATTGCCGGTTTTTGCGTGTGCGGAGCCGCGTTTTTGAGAAGGATGAAAAAAAGAGCGGTCATCCTTTTCTCGGACACGGTCGCGTGCGTCGTGTTCACGGTGAGAAAGATCATGCCGTTGAATGCCGCGGGCAGAGGCAAGAACGGCTCACTCAGGATCCTCGTCTATCACTCGGTCCCTCCCGCTGGATCGCCCCGGGATCCGGGGGAAGGTAATGTGCCGCTCGATATGTTCGCGGAGCAGATGAGGATCTTAAAGGGTTCTTCCCGCGCGATCGTCAGTCTTGCCGAAGGGGTGGCGGGATTACGGGATAATTCGCTGCCGCGGGGGGCGGTCGCGGTCACGTTCGACGACGGGATGGCGAACGCGTATACCGGCGCGCTTGAGGTCCTCGACGAGCATGGGATACCGGCGACGTTCTTCGTGGTGTATAAGCACGCGGAGGAAAGGGCCGCCGGTTATATGAACTGGGAGATGGTGGCTTCCCTCAGAGATAAAGGGTACGGGGTCGGGTCCCATTCGTATTCGCACGACCGGCTCAGCGCTCTTGATGATGAGCGGCACGACGCGGAGATAGTGAATACAAAAAAGATGTTCAATGAGCGGGGCATACCGGTCGATTATTTCGCGTATCCGTTCGGATTTTACGGCGATTATTCGAAACGCTCCGTCGAGTTTGTTAAAAAGGCGGGGTATGCCGCGTCGTTTAACGACATAATGGGGGAGAACCGCCCCGGCGACGATCTGTACGAACTGAGAAGAACGAGAGTTTCCTGGCGGGATAACGCGTTCAGGTTCAGGATGAAGATCGACGGCGCCTATGACTGGGTCGACGCGGTGAAGCGGATGAACAGCGGCCTTTGGAACGCGTTGCGGACGGTTAAGGGGAAGGCATGAAGCTTGTACTGGTAAATATATATCCCGCGAATACGATGGCGCGCTACCTGCTTTCGTCGTACACATTAAAAGCGTATCTTGACGCTTACTGTACGGACTCGTGCGGCGTTACGACGCATGTTCTGAACTTCAGCAACG
>JBDRSA010000054.1:0-10655 GCA_043825275.1 Candidatus Omnitrophota bacterium | reverse complement strand
CCCGAAGGTGATGGGATTCTTGATATCTAAAAGCGTGTGTTTCGGCTTAAACTCGCCTATGAACTTCTTTACGGCGTCGTCGTCGTAGATGTTCACATTTTCAACGCCGTGGCTGATGACGAACCCGTCAAGACACACCATCACCGGTAAAAGAACATTCTCGTTCTCGGCGATCCGTATCGCCTGGATCACGTTCTCATACGCTTCCTGGGCGTTCTCGCTCCAGAGCTGGATCCAGCCGGAATCCCGCGCGCCCATGGCGTCTGAATGATCGCAGTGGATGTTGAGGGGCGCCGAAAGGGCCCTATTGACCACCGGCATCACGATCGGCAGCCGGCTGCCTGAGGCGATATAGACGATCTCCCACATAAGGGCCAGGCCGTTGGAACTGGTGGCGGTCATCGTCCTGGCGCCGGCGGCGGATGAGCCGACACAGGCGCTCATCGCGCTGTGTTCACTCTCGACCAGTATCATCTCCGTATCGACATCGCCGTCAGCCACGAATTCCGAGAACTTCTGCATCAGGGATGTCTGCGGCGTGATCGGATACGCGGCAACAACGTCGGGATTGATCTGTTTCATCGCGTACGCGCACGCTTCGTTGCCCGTTATCGCTTCGACTCTTGAATTTGCGCTCATGCTTTTTCTTTCTTCTTCGCTTCCTGCTCGGTTATCATCGTTATCGCTTTTTCGGGCTTGACCGGGCAGGTGTTCGCGCAGAGCCCGCAGCCTTTGCAATATTCATAGTCAAAGCCGGTGATCTTACCGTCTTGGGTCTTGACAGCAAAGTCCGGACAGACATACCAGCACTGCATACAGTGGATACATTTTTCTGAGTTCCAGACCGGCCGGAAACTCCGCCATGTCCCCGTCTTGTACGCAAGCGACGTCGGCGCGTTGAGGATCAAGCCGCCGATCGGGATATCCTTCCATCCTTTCTTCTTTTCCATTGTGCTTCGCACTTTCTTTGGTTTTTTGAGATTGCTTCGTCGCCCCGACAGATCGGGGCTCCTCGCAATGACATATAGAGGTTATGACTTCACGCCCTCGTACGCGGATCTCATGGAGCGGATGTTCGCGTCTATGACCTCCGGTTTGAATTTTCTGCTGTATTTTTTCTTGAAGTTCTCGATCAGGTCGTCGAGCTTGACGATATCGGTCTCCCTCAAGAGCGCCGCGATCATCGGCGTGTTGGGGATATTTTTCCCGAATTCCTTGATCGCGATCCCGGTCGCGTCGACCGTCTTAAGGTTCACCGAGTCTCTGATCTTGAACTCGCTTCTGACCTTAGCCGGCTCCCGGTCCGTATTTACGATAAGGAGCCCACCCTCGGGCAGCCCTTCGCAGACATCCACGACATCCATAAGGGTCGGGTCGAGGACCAGAACGACGTCGGGATCGCGTACCTGCGAATGGGTGAATATCGGCTCGGACGAGATCCGGTTAAAGCTCTTGACCGGCGCGCCGGCGCGCTCCGGGCCGTACTCGGGGAACGCCTGGACAAATTTTCCGCTGACAACGCATGAATCGGCGACGATCTTGGCCGCCGTCACGGCGCCCTGGCCGCCTCTGCCGTGCCATCGGATCTCCAGCATATTCTTCTTCATGTTCAGTTTCCGCCTTTGATTACGATGCCGGTTGAGGTTCCGCCGGTTTTACGCTTGCTGTTAACGCTAAAAAGAATGACATGAGGCTTCCAATCATGACAATACCGAGATAGGAATTAACCGCGCTTGAGATCAGGCCTATAATGATCTGGCCGACGGCCGCCGGCAGCGCCATCGTGACGAGCCCGGCAAGCAGCACGATAACGAAGCTGATACCGAATGAGATCAGAATGAGAAGCACCAGAAGTCCGAGCACTTTCACGACATTCTTCCGGACAAACGTTATGCTCTTCTTCATGGCGTCAATAACCTTCGCCTCATCGCAGACCAGGGCATACGGCGCCATCATCAAAAGGACGACGAGATAGAGACCGAATCCGCCAATGATGATCGCGACGAGCACCGCGAGCACCGTAATAGCGATATTGTTCAGGGGCGCGGTCAACGCGATCATTAACGTCGCCAAAAGCGCCACTACTATTACCAGCAGCGCGATCAAAGCGCCGAGCGCGAGCAGCTTCAAATAATACTTGAGTCCGTAGCCGAGAAAATCCGCCAATTTTAACGTCCCCGCTTTTATATTGTCCCGCACGAGCCCCAGGGTGCCGCCCTGTACAAAGATGCTCGCGAGGATGAAGATCACGCTGAAGACAAAAGCCGCCGGTGAAAATGCCGGCGCGGCTCCCCCGGCCGGCCGGGAAAACGGAAGGCTGCCTATGTTCCAGACAGCGTTAAATACGAATAGAACCGCGATCAAAAGGAGCATTTTTGACGCTATACCAAAACCCTTCTTAATGGCCTCGATGACGCCCATTTTTTCCTCCCTTGTGTTGGTTAATTGGCCTGCGGAAAAAAGATAAGTACGGTAAATATAACAGATATCAATAAGGGTGTCAAGGAGAAAGCCTCACGCTCAGAACTGATTCCTGCCGTCGAACGCCTTGGTGAGCGTGGCCTGATCGGCGTACTCCAGGCGGCTTCCAACCGGGATGCCGTAAGCGACCCTGGTAACCTTGACATCGGTCGACTTCAGGACCTTGGCGAGATAGAGCGCCGTCGCCTCCCCTTCGGTATTGAAATCAGTGGCGACTATGACCTCTTTGACTTTGTTGTTCTTGACCCGGGCGATAAGCCCGGCGATCTTCAGGTCGCCGGGCCCGATGCCGTCAAGCGGCGAGAGCGACCCTAACAGGACATGGTAAACGCCGTTGAAATTCCGCGCCTTCTCGATGACGCTGACATCGTTCGGTTCTTCCACAACACATATAACCGTTCTGTCCCGGGCATCATCCGAACAGATGCGGCAGACCTCTTCGTCGCTCAGATTGTTGCAGATTTTGCAGGACCGGACGCTCTCTTTGACCTTCGCGATCGCCTTCGCGAGCGCTTCCGCCGCGTCCTGCGGTGATCTGAGAACATGGAACGCCATCCGCTGCGCCGAGCGGGGCCCGACACCGGGTAATTTTCCGAACTCCTCGATCAATGCCTTCATCGACGCGGGGAACCCGTTCATTTCGGACGCTCCTTCGGATTTATCCTGCTTAAACCGACAACTTCTCCGCCGAAGATCTCCATCGCGTCTTTCACAATGGGTTCCGAAACGGCGGTACTCCTATAGCCGGAGTTTCCGCCCGAGCTTGCATGGGTATCCGCGCCGCGGACCCCTTCCGGCCGCGCGTCCGGCGCCTCGACGTTCTCAGCTACGACAAAACTGATCTTAAGGGTCTTGCCCATGACTTCCAGGACCGATGATTCGATGACGCTCCGGCTCTCGGGCTCCTCGAGCATCTTCTTATGGAACTTGGAGTTCTTCGGGAGACCGATCGTCAATTTTCCTGACTCCAGCTTTACCGGCCTTCCGTGCGCCAGGAACGAGGCGACCGATATCTTTTTCGCGCCGATATGCTTGAGGATCCTCTGCCAGACGCCGGCGACCGCGGCAACGTCGCCGCCGGAAGCGGGCGCTTCGCGGGAGATCATATTTTCCCGGACAGACGGCTCGATCTCATCGGCAGTATTTTCATACTCTTCGTCGATCTCGTCCGGATCGGGCGGCGCTTCGCGAGACCGCGGCGCATCGGAGCGCTCCGCGCGGTTTTCCGGCTGCCGTACCGGACGCGGACCGGGCGAAGGGGTGAACGGATCTGACGGGGCGGCTATTTTCGTCTCAAGTTCCCGGATCCGCTCCATGATCTCATCGAGCGATCGAATGCCGCTCTTCCGGCAAAGTTTGACCATCGCCATCTCAAGAGGAACACGGACCAATTGCGTCTTTTTCATAAGATCCATCGCGTTCGAAAGCGTATACATAGCGTATAAAATAGTTTCGATGGAAAAATTCTTCGCCTGTTCTTTTAAGCGGGAGGCCTTATGCTCGGAATGAACGGTACCGGCGCCCGATCCATTACTCACCACGAAGACCGCCAGGTCCCTGAAGTGGCCGATAAGGCCGATCAGGATCTGCGCTGCCTCTTTCCCGTCGTTAACGGCTTGATCGATCATCGAGAGCGCCGAGGCCGGATCGGCGCCGCTCACGGTATCCGCGAGCGCGAAAAGGACATCCTCCGGAACAAGCCCGACCATCTTCGCCACATCGTCGGCCTCAACGGAACCGTCGGCGAACGTCGCGAGCTGATCCAGAAGCACTTCCGCGTCCCGCATGCAGCCGTCCGCGTACCGGGCGACCAGTTCGAGCGCGCCGTCCGATACCTTCAGGCGCTCAGACTTGGCGATCTTCTCAAGCGCCGCGATAAGCACAGGCGTAGTGATCCTTCTGAAATCGAGGCGCTGGCACCGGGAGAGTATCGTCAGCGGTATTTTTAAGGGGCGGGTCGTCGCGAATATAAAGATGACATGAGGCGGGGGTTCTTCAAGCGTCTTCAGAAGCGCGTTGAACGCCTCCGGAGTAAGCATATGCGCTTCGTCGATAATATAGATCCTGTACGCGCCGCTGCCCGGAGAGAATTTCACACTATCGCGCAGGCTGCGTATCTCGTCGATCCCGCGGTTCGACGCGCCGTCTATCTCGAGTACGTCGATGCCGGAACCGAGCGTGATCTCCTTGCAGCTGGGACACGTATTACAGGGGGTAACGGTCGGGCCTTTCGCGCAATTCAACGATTTTGAGAGGATCCGGGCGGTCGTGGTCTTGCCGACGCCGCGCGGCCCCGAAAAGATATAGGCGTGCGCGACGCGTTTCATCGTTATGGCGTTCTTCAGTGTGGTAACAACGTGGTCCTGGCCGATGATCTCATCGAAGATCTGGGGACGGTATTTGCGGGCGAACGAGATGTGGCTCATACTGCGTATTGCAGCCTCCTTATGAGTGTATACAATACCACAGGCGGAGGGATTTCTCAAGGGGTATTTCCACGCGTCGCGTCGTCATTGCGAGGAGCGCAAGCGACGAAGCAATCCCAGTCAGAATTACCTAAAAAGACCCTCGCTTCCTGCCAGGGGCGGGCACGGCGCTTTCCGCCAAAGACGGGCACGGCGCTCGGGAGATTGCTTCGCGGAGTTTACCCTGAATCGAACTCGTTCTGGTTCAGGGCTCGCAATGACAAATCGGGGAATTCAACAGGAAGACTATGGGCGATTTTCTTGCAACTGACAACTGGCAACCATTGGTAATGTTACTCAGATCTCAAACGACATGCCGTCCTTCGGGGGGCCTTCTTTGGGATGGCGCTTCTTATACCAGGTGGTGAGCACTTCTTCGGCGGGTTTATTCTGGGGGGTGAATCCTTTATTATGGCATCCTCCGGCCCGGGCGTTCGTATTCCAGCGCCACCAGTAGATGCCCGTAAACCACTTCTTCTGCCAGAGTATCTCAAAGAGAGCCTGGTAGCAGTTCTTCTGAAGCTCGAGATCGGCGCTGCCCGGCATACGCTCTTCCCAGGGGCTGCGCGCGGCGCCCGGCGAGCTCGAATACCCGGCCTCGGTAAATAGAACGGGTTTACCGATCGACTCGGCCCATGGCTCCAGAACGTCGATCCACCGCTGCCAGCCCGCCTTGATCTCCTCAAAGCTCGGGTCCTCTTTTTGCGAAAGAGGAAAATACGCGTCGATACCGACATAATCGAGCTTCTGCCAGAATTGGATATTCCTGAATTCTTCGTCCCAGTGGGCCGCGTACGTAAGCGGCCCATTGTAGCGCTCCCTGACGGCTTCGATGATACCAAGCCATTCATAGGTCCTGTCACTCGTCAGGGCGAGCTCCGTACCGACGCAGAACATCTCAGCCCCGGCAGCTTGCGCGATCTTCGCGTACTTCGTTATGAAGGTTTCATAATTATCGAACCACTCCTTCCATCTCTCAGGGGTATTCTGGCAGATATCCCCGCGCCATTCCCCAGGATCACACCCGTCCAGGTCGACATGGGGCTTGAGCATGACTTTGAAGCCGAGGCGATGGGCTTTCGCGATCGCGTGCTTGATGCTCTTGTCGGAGGGAGTCTTATCGAGCGCCTTAATGCCCGGCCCGCGCGGGTCGTCCTGATACCACGTCACGACGATCGATATCCAGTTCGTTCCGGTCTTTGTCAGCCGCTCCAGTGACGCGTCGGAGAATTTTGACAGATATTTATCCCGCTCCCACGTCACATAGCAGACGCCCTTTTGAAATTCTGGCCCCGGCAAAAGCGACGGGCTGATCTGTGACGCGCTCGTTATAGGATTCTTATTTATTACAAGCAGGGTGCATACAATAACGGCGGGTACAACCGTTCCGCGGATGATCCTTTGAAGCGCTTCTTTTGTAAACATATTTTTCTATCTCTCTTTATGCCGGTAAACCGTCCGAGAAAGATAGAAAAAAATGGCCGGGAGACACATCCCGGCCGATTTATCTAACCGTCCTTCGACTCCCCTTCGATTCGTGCTTCGACAAGCTCAGCGCTCACTCAGGGTCGCTCAGGACAAAATCTGATCCGCGTAACACGCGGCAGATTCTGGCAGCCCAACCACCATAACGGTGTACGGTTTACGGTGTACGGTTTACGGTGTCCACTGATATGCAGACCCGTCAACCGTTAACCGTTAACCGTTAACCGATTTAGGTTTGTGACTTTGTGTCCCACTCTTTCGAATGGTTTACCTTTTTCGATCTAAAACACCATTTCAAAGAATCTAATGAAAGACTTTTACTTAGCCTTATCAGAAGAAGCTTACCTTATAGCGGGCAAGCTGACAAGAGGCTATATCTAACTATTTCATCTTTTACCCAGATTAAATGATGAATAGTATGGTAAATATCTGACTTTAATTTTTTTTACTGCTAGTCATCGCCTGAGAGGTTATACGCCTCAAAGCGCTTTCTTTCGGCAAGCAGAATTACGCGCCGCAGTTCTTCAGTATTCACCGCCTCGAGCCATTTTTTGTCAAACTTCCTGTGCTGGGCTATTTGAGCGATTGCCGCGAGTATTCTCAGGTGGAGGTTTCTTTCATCTTTAGTGCCGGCTAGAACAAAGACGACGTGGACCGGTTCCTTCGCGCCCGGGAAGACGATCCCGCCCCTGCACCGGGCCAGGAGGATCTTGAATTTCTTCTCCCCCGGGATAATAATGTGAGGGATGGCGAGGCCCTCCCGTATGACGGTGCTCGATTCCTTCTCACGCGCCATTAACAGATGAAAGATCGAATCGGCGCCGATATCGAGCTGATAGCTTAACGCAACGGATACCTTCTTAAAGAATTCTCTCATCGGCAGCGACGAGTCCAGATCGAGGATCTGAGATTCGGAGATCAGATGGTCGAACCTATCCTCGATGATCTCATCGCGCTCGATAATGATCTCGTGTAATTCTTCCGGCAGCGTCGCGTCAACGAGTTCCCTGGCGGTCAGCCGTTCGATCACGTGAACGAGCGCCGCCTGCCGCTTTACCCTGGTGCGGGCGTACACCAGATACCACGTAAGCGCGCATGCGACGAACATCGCGGTTATCTTCAGCGGCGTCGGCCCCATTTTATGAATGAGGAACGCGTATCCGACAATACCGATTATCTGTACCCAGGGGTAGAGCGGTGATTTGAACTTCGGCCGGTAGCTCTGGATCCTGCTCTCTCGCATGACGATTATCGAGAGATTGACAAAAAGAAAAAGCAGTATCATAAGCGTCGATGCGGTCTTGACGAGGTTCTCCAGGCTCAAGAACAGAATTACTGAGATCATGAACATGGCGGTGATGATAATAGCCACATGCGGGGTCTTGGAACGCGAATCGACCCGCTGAAAAAACTCAGGCAGCAGAAAATCCCTGCTCATCGCCAGGGCGTCACGCGACGCGGTCAGGATACCGGCGTTTGCCGTCGATACGAACGCCAGAAGCGCGGCGATCGCGAGAATGATGGCGCCGGGCCGTCCCATAAAAGAAGCCGCGCCCAGAGATATCGGCGCAAGCGACCTCGAAAGTTCAGCGCCGTCAAGAACCCCCACGGTGACGAAAATAACCAGACCGTACAGGATCATAACAACGGTAAACGCCAGAAACATCCCCAGCGGAATGGTCTTACCGGGCTCGCGCACCTCTTCGGCGACACTGCAGATCTTTGTAAGGCCGCCGAAAGAAACAAAGACAAGCCCCGCGGTGCTGAAAACCGAGCCGAAGCCGTTCGGCATGAACGGCGCGTAGCGCTGCACCTCAACATATTGCGCGCCGCGGATTGTATAAAATAAAAGGATCCCGATAAGAGAAAGAACCAGCGCGACCTGAAACCGCCCGGCTTCCCGCACGCCGATAATATTGATGATCATAAAAAAGAGGCAGGAGCCGATAGCGACCATTTTTATCTGAACCTCGGTTACGCCGGGGAGGATCAAGGACGCGAAGATACCCATCCCGATGAGCGCGAAGGCGCTCTTAAGACTGAGAGAGAACCAGCTGGCGAGCCCTCCGATAGCGCCGATCGGAGCGCCCATGCTCCGCTCGATAAAAAAGTAGGCCCCTCCGGCTTTCGGCATCGCGGTCGCGAGCTCGGCCGTTGTAAGAACAGACGGTACCACGAGGAGGCCGGCCAGAATATACGCGACAATGACGGCAGGGCCGGCCTTCGCGTACGCAAGCGCCGGCAGAATAAAGAGCCCTGAGCTTATCATGGCGCCGGAAGCGATACTAAAGACGTCGAGCAGCCTCAGTTCGCGTTTCAGTTTCTGTTGCATTGAATGTTCCATGCCTGTTTGTTGTCTAAACAAATTGTAGCACTAGAAAGGAGGGATTACAAGAAGAGCTCGCTTCTTTCAGTCGCGTAAGTCATGCGCTCATTTAATATGCCGGCATCTCGGGAAGTTCACTCCAATCATCAAGCATCTTCTTACACTCATCCCTTAAAAATCCCGGCACCAGCTGAACCGGGCTCTTCCCCAATGCCTTCAACCGGTGATTCGTTATCGGCAATTCATTAAATCCGATCCTGCGCGCGTCTTTGATACGCGTTCCGAAGACAACCGTTCCGATACGCGCCCAGTGGATCGCGCTGAAACACATCGGACATGGTTCCGTCGTCGAATAGATACTGCACCCGGAAAGATCGTACGTATTCAGTTTTTTTGAGGCGATCCTGATAGCGTTCACTTCCGCATGACACGTCGCGTCATTCTTCTTGAGCACCGTGTTCCGCGCGACCGTGAGGACCTTTCCCTTTTTTACGATACACGCGCCGAACGGCCCGCCGCGCAAAAGACGTATATTCTTTCTCGCCTCGGCGAGGGCAAGGCGCATGTACTTTTTATTCGGGATATACTTCATATTATTTTGCCGGTTTTTCTAAATAACAACAGCATGTCTTTGCGATGAGTCCTGAGCGAAGTCGAAGGACGACGAAGCAATCAATCAGAATTACAAAAAGAGACCCTCGCGGAGTTTATACTGAGCGCAGTCGAAGTACTCGGGAGATTGCCTGCCTGCCGGCAGGCAGGCTTCGCTTCGCTCGCAATGACGAAAATAGCTCGGATCAAGACCCGAAATTTACCTCCGCTTCTTCTTCCTCTTCAGCGCCTTGGCCATCCGGGCGCACGCCTGTTTGCCGGTCCTTCCTTCGGTAAGATGGCCGTTATAGATCGCGGCGTATCCCGCGCGGTTCTTGATCTTAAAAACCTTCGCGTTAAATTTCCCGATCTTCATCCCGTTAGACCTCCTCCTTAGAATCCCGTTAGACCTTTCTTGCATTATTCTCTCTCGATGGTCTAACGGGATACATCAATCCTCCCATTTGTATTCTTTTTTCGGCACGTCCACGCCGGTCTCGCCGAAATAGCGGTCCGCCATCGACTGATCCACGCCCTGGAGTATCTGCCGGGCCTTATCATACATCCCGAGATTCCCCGTACCGGTCATATATTTACTGAGGCCGGCTTCTCCGAGTTTCTTGTCTACCTTCTTCTCAGCTTTCCGTTTATATCGCTGCCGATCTTCAGGAGAGGCGTCATATAATTTTGTTTTCGCTTTGTTGTAAAGATCCCGCTTGCCGGCCGGGATCATCGATCCGGCTCTGTCGGTCAGGCCGAGATCATCGGCGTATTGCGCGGAAGTCCTTTCAGAGCATCCGCACATCATCGCCGCGCCGCAAAGAACAGCCGCACCAACGATCCGAAATTTATCGACGAACATGGGCCTCCCGGAATTCATTATTCTATGATCTGCGCAATATATAAGAAAGGATACATTGTGAAGGAGAATTAGTCAAGGAGGGCGCTTAGGTGTTAGGTTATAGGGGGGGTCGTTGTTCGCAGAAAAAGAAAAACTGCCTGATTCCTAAAATCTGACATCTATCTTCAGACGATTTGACACCGTCTCTGAAATACGGATAACAAGAAAAGTTTTTTTATAGCTGCCTCTTTATACATGCTACAACATCATGATTGCGATTCCATCCTCTTTCTACATAGGAAGTGATCTCTATGTCTTCTTGCTTTTCTAATAATGCTACCACCCAGGAAGGCTTAACGATCGAACAGCCGTAATGTTTAACTGACAGGTATGGATTTCGTTCTTGATAGGTGAATCCGAAGATTCTATATTTTAATAAAAATATGCTGTTTAAGAACCGTTTTAC
>JBDRSA010000053.1:0-8550 GCA_043825275.1 Candidatus Omnitrophota bacterium | reverse complement strand
CGGCACCGGCGGGGATACGTTATCTACAGCTACGCGAGGGTTTTTCATGGATCTCTTCGAGAAGAACGCCGATCAGAACCGGACCGCGCAGGAGCCGCTTTCGATCAGGATGCGGCCGCGGAGTCTTGACGATTTTGTCGGACAGCAGCATATTCTCGCGGAGGGAAAGCTCCTGCGCCGCCTGATACAGTCGGACAAGATCGCCTCGCTCATTCTCTTCGGGCCGCCGGGCTGCGGTAAGACGGCGCTCGGGCTTATCGTCAGCTCCGCGACAAAATCCCACTTTGAGCGCATTAATGCCGTTACCTCGAACGTTGCCGAGATCCGGAAGATCATACACGCGGCAAAAGAGCGGCGCGCGATCGGCGGCGAGCGCACGATCCTCCTGATCGACGAGATCCACCGTTTCAACAAGGCCCAGCAGGATTCGCTGATGCCGGAAGTTGAAGCGGGGAATCCCGTCCTGATCGGGACGACGACGCAGAATCCGTTTTTTTCGATCAACGCGGCGCTCCTTTCGCGGTCCCACATATTTGAGTTCAAATCCCTGTCTGAAGAGGATATAAAAGAGGTTTTAAAGCGCGCGCTCAGCGACAAAGAGCGCGGTTTCGGGAAACGTTCGGTTGTTATGGACGATGACGCGCTGGAACATCTGGCGCGGTTGTCCGAAGGCGACGCGCGCAAGAGCCTGAACGCGCTCGAGGTCGGCGTAACGACGACCCCTCCCTCAAAGGACACAAAGATCCACGTGACGCTCAGCGTGATCGAGGAGTCGATCCAGAAGAAAGCCGTGCTCTACGACCGCGACGGCGACGGGCATTACGATACCGCAAGCGCTTTCATCAAGTCAATGCGGGGCACCGATCCCGACGCGGCGCTGTACTGGCTCGCGAAGATGATCACCGCGGGCGAGGACCCGCGGTTTATCGCGCGCCGTATCGTGATCGCGGCCGCCGAGGATGTCGGCAACGCCGACCCCCAGGCGCTCGTGGTGGCGAACGCCGCGCTGCAGATCGCCGAATTTGTCGGACTGCCCGAAGCGAGGATCCCGCTCGCTCAGGCGGCCGTTTATATCGCCTGCGCCCCGAAAAGCAACGCCGTGTATAAGGGGATCGAAAAAGCGATGGAAGACGTCGCGTCGGGAAAGGTCCTCGAGGTGCCCGACCACCTGAAAGACGCCAGCTACCGCGGGGCATCCGAGCTCGGACACGGCGTCGATTATAAATACGCCCATTCGTACAACAACCATTATGTGCGCCAGGAGTATAAACCTTCGGCGGCGCGATACTATATTCCCACGACGATGGGCTACGAAAAGAAGATCAAAGAGTGGCTTGAGCAGCTTAGCGGGAACAGAGGGACTCGCGCGTAGACCTTGAGATCCAGGTATGTGATGAAAAGGGAGGTAGGGGCAGTGAAGACGATCCGGGAGATCAATGAAAAAATTAAAAGCGGCGGCGTTGTTGTCGTTACCGCGGAAGAGATAATCGATATTGTCGAGAAGAAGGGCCCGGAAGCGGCGGCCCGTGAGGTCGATGTCGTTACGACCGGGACGTTCGGCCCGATGTGTTCGAGCGGCGCGTATCTTAATGTCGGGCACACGAAGCCGAAGATCAAGATCGGCGGCGGGAAGGTGACGCTGAACGACGTTCCCGCGTACGCGGCCTTCGCGGCGGTCGATATCTATATGGGGGCGACCGGGGTTCCTGACGACGATCCGCGGAACAAGGTTTTCCCGGGGGAGTTCAAATACGGCGGCGCCCACGTTATCGAGGACCTGGTCGCGGGTAAAGATGTGAAGCTGGAGGCGCACGCCTACGGCACCGATTGTTACCCCCGCAAGTCGCTCAGATCATTTATCAATATCAAGGATGTCAATGAAGCGGTGCTGCTCAATATGCGCAACGCTTATCAGAACTACAATGTGGCGGTCAATGTCTCGAAGGACAGGACCATTTATACCTACATGGGGTCTCTGAAACCGGGCCTCGGGAACGCGAATTACTGCAGCGCGGGGCAGCTTTCCCCGCTTTTGAACGACCCCTTCTATAGAACGATAGGTATCGGCACGCGCATCTTTCTCGGAGGAGGCGTCGGCTATGTTTACTGGCAGGGTACGCAGCATAACCCGGGCGTCAGAAGGCTGGAGAACGGTGTTCCCGCGAGCCCTGCGGGAACGCTCGCTGTTTCAGGCGACCTGAAGCAGATGTCTTCGAAATGGCTGGTTGGGACCTCCTTCCAGGGCTATGGCGTTACGCTGACCGTTGGCCTGGGCGTCCCGATCCCGGTGCTGAACGAGGAGATCCTCCGGTATACCGCCGTAAAGGACGATCAGATCGTCGCGCAGATCGTCGATTACAGTGTTGATTATCCGGAAGGGAACAAGGGATCGCTCGGGGAAGTTAATTATAAGCAGCTTAAGAGCGGTTCGATCTCTATTAAGGGCAAGAATGTCCCGACATCGTCGCTTTCGAGCTATTCAAAGGCCCTTGAGATCGCCACTCTATTGAAACAGCGGATCAAGGACAAGAAATTCTTCCTTTCGGAGATGGTCCAGCCGCTTCCGGGAGCTAAATCCGGCGTGTCGTTCAAGCCGTTAAAAGAACGGCCGGTGGAGGAAGAGGAGTAGACAGGCTGAGATTGTTTTCGTTCGCACGGACTTGCGGCAACTCAAGCTCGTCATTGCGAGGAGCCCCGAGATTGCTTCGTCGCTTCGCTTCTCGCAACAGGCTGCGCAATCTCAGTCAGAATTACTTAAAAAGACCCTCGCGGAGTTTATGCTGAGCGCAGTCGAAGTACTCGGGAGATTGCCGCGTCGTTCCGGCCTCTGTCCTGAACTCCTCGCAATGACATAGTGGGAGAGACCCTGTAAATTCCATTGTATAGCGCCGTACTTGGTGCTATAATGAACTTGAACGAGAAACGTCTACATAAAAGGTTTATATGAGAGCACATCGGCTATTTACAGCTTTTCTTACAGTAAGCCTTGTGCTTGCGTTAAGCGTTCCCGCTTCGGCTCAGCGCGTAATGTATCCCGACGCGTCCAGACCCCAAAGAACAGAACACCCTTCCGGGAAAGATCGCGCGCGAAAAGAAGCGGAACAAGCCGAGCCCGCGCAAGACCCCGGCGACGAGTCTCCCGAAGCGCGGATCATTGTCGAGCTGGACACGATCAAGGGGGAGATCAAGAAGCTGAGGGACGACATCTTCCAGATGAGGAAAGAAATCAAGGATCAGCTCGACGTCATCAGGGTGAGGACGCAGTAACGCTATGGAAGAGAACATATCGTATCTGGTAAGTTTCGGCGCGGGTGTCCTGACGTTCTTTTCTCCGTGCCTGCTGCCGCTGATCCCGTCCTATGTTGTCTATCTGTCGGGTGTTTCGCTCGAAGAGGCGGTGAAGGCCGGCGCGAGCGGCGAAACGCGGCGGAAGATCCTCGCGCACGGTGTTTTTTTCAGCCTCGGTTTTTCCGTCGTCTTTGTTCTGCTCGGGATGACCGCGACGTTTATCGGCAAAGCCCTGTTCCAGCATCAGAAGCTGATCAGCGCCGTCGGCGGCGCGCTCGTTGTCATATTCGGCCTCCATTTTATGGGGCTGTTGAATTTCGGTTTTCTTCTGAAAGAGCGGAAGATCCCGTTCCACCGCGCAAGCGTCGGCTACGCGGGGTCGTTTCTGATCGGGGTTACGTTCGCCGCCGCCTGGACGCCGTGCGTCGGGCCGATACTCGGCTCGATACTGGTTGTCGCGGGCAGCAGAGCGAATCTCGCGCACGGCGCCGGACTTCTGGCGGTCTATTCGCTGGGGATCGCGGTCCCGTTCTTGATCTCAAGCTTCCTGATCGGGACATTTCTTCCGTACTTCACCAAGGTCCAGAAAGCGATCGGCGCGATCAAAATCGCCGGCGGCGCGCTTTTGGTGCTGGTGGGAATCGGTCTTATGACCGGCTATTTTCAGAAATTGACATTTCTTTTCGGCGGGTTGTGACGGTAACCAAAAGGGAGCGGTATGGTAAAGAATAGAACGATCGTTTTTCTCGCGTCTTTTTTTCTTCTCTTTTTCGTGATCGGCTGCTCGGGAAGCGCCGCCCAGGAGGGCGCCTCGGGGAAGGCGCCCGAGTTTACACTGAAAGATATCGACGGCAACAGCGTTCAACTGTCGGATTTCAGCGGGAATGTCGTTATTCTTGACTTCTTCGCGAGCTGGTGCCCGCCCTGCAAGCAGGAGATACCGGATTTTATCGAGCTTTCGCGCGCCTATGGTCCGCGCGGGTTCACGATGCTCGGCATATCGCTCGAAGCGGCCGGGCCGACGAAACGGTTCGCCGACAAGATGGGGATCAACTATCCCGTTCTTCTTGACGACGGGAAAGTAAGCGGCGCCTACGGGCCGATCAGGGCCATTCCCACGACATTTGTTATCGACAGGAACGGCAATTTTGCCCGGCACTATATCGGGTACCGGCCGAAGAATGTTTTTGAGAAAGATCTGGAAGAACTGTTATAATGGTGGATCATGATCATCACAAAATCAAAGAACGTAGAAGAGATCGTCAAGCATCTCGGCAGCGAGAAGAACGTGTTTCTTGTCGGATGCGGTGAATGTTCGACGACCTGTAAGACCGGCGGCGAAGCGGATATTAAAGCGCTCAAGGAAGCCCTCCAGAAGCGGGGGAAGGCCGTAACCGGGTTCACGATCCCCGACGCGCCCTGCATAGCCGCGAAGGTAAAGCTCGATCTCGCGAAGAACAGAAAAGCGGTCGAAGCGGCGGACTCGATCATCGTGCTTGCCTGCGGGCTCGGTATCCAGTCGGTCAAGGAGAACTCGCGCGTCGAGCGGCCGGTCCATGTCGGCTGCGACACCCTCTTTATGGGCAGGATCGACAAAGACGGCGCCTTTGAGGAGGTCTGTTCCGGGTGCGGGGACTGCGTGCTGGAGACGACCGACCTGATCTGTCCGGTAACGCGATGTTCAAAATCCTTGATGAACGGGCCATGCGGCGGTCAGGATAAGGGCAAATGCGAGGTCGACAAAGAGAGGGATTGCGCCTGGATCATGATCTATAACGGCCTCAAGAAGAAAGGCAAGCTCGATCTGTTAAGGCAGATACAAAAACCGAAGGACTATTCGGTCTCGGTCAAACCGCGTAAACGGGTTTTGGAGAAGTAATTAGGGCAATTTAGAATAGTGTTTACAAGCGGCCACCTTTGGTGGCCGCTTTTTTATTTCCATCATCACTTGTCATTGCGAGGAGGCCCGGCCAACGGCCGGGACGACGCGGCAATCTCAGTCAGAATTACTTAAAAAGACCCTCTCTTCGTCCTTCGCAAGCTCAGGACTGCGTTCGGGAGATTGCTTTGTCGCTAGCGCTCCTCGCAATGACGAAATGCGGCAGAGATTCGCTATAAGCCGGCCCATCATGCTAATTTTTTGAAACTGGAAACTGGCAGCTGGACCCTGGCAACTTTCGTAGTTGACATGATACAGCGCCTCATATAGAATATATTGGTGAAAATTATACGCAGTAGATAAAGGAGCGCGCGCTATGATCGAACGATATACACTACCGAGGATGGCCTCGGTCTGGAGCGAGGAGAGTAAATTCGAAGCGATGATGAACGTCGAGATCCTCGCCTGCGAGGCGATGGTGAAGCTCGGAAAGGTCCCGAAGCACGCGCTCTTCCAGATCAAGAAAAAAGCCCGGTTCGACGTCGACCGGATACATGAGATCGAAGAGAAGACACACCACGATGTTATCTCGTTTATCCAGTGCCTCGCCGAGAATATTGGCGATGACGCGAAATATCTCCATGTAGGGCTGACCTCGAGCGATTGTCTCGATACGGCGCTCGCCGTTCAGATGCAAAGAGCGTGCGACATCCTGATCGAAGATATTAAGAAGCTCATCTTGATCCTGAAGCAGAAGGCCCGGCGGTATAAGTATACCCTTATGATGGGACGGACCCATTCCGTGCATGCCGAGCCGATCACGCTCGGACTGAAGTTCGCGCTCTGGTACGATGAGATGCTCAGGAACCTCGAACGCATGAAGCGCGCGCGCGAGGCGGTCTCGGTCGGCGCGATCTCCGGCGCGGTCGGCACGTACGCGAACGTCGATCCGTTCGTCGAAAAGTACGTCTGCTCGAAGCTGAAGATCAAACCGGCCAGGATCTCGACGCAGGTGGTGCAGCGTGACCACCACGCCGAGCTTTTGATCGCGATCGCGATGACCGGAAGCGCTCTCGATAAATTCGCGACCGAGATCAGGAACCTGCAGCATACCGAGATCGGGGAGCTCGAGGAGCCGTTCGCGAAATCACAGAAGGGTTCAAGCGCCATGCCCCACAAGAAGAACCCGATCATCTGCGAACGCGTGTGCGGCCTGGCGAGAATTCTGCGGGCGAACGCTCTTGTCGCGATGGAGAACATTCCGCTGTGGCACGAGCGTGATATCTCGCACTCATCCGTTGAGCGGGTCATTTTGCCGGATTCGACGATCGCGCTCGATTACATGCTCAACAAATTTATCGGCGTTATCGCGAAGATCGTCGTCAACGAGGACCGGATGGCCGCGAACATGGATCTGACGAAGGGCGTTATCTTTTCCCAGAAAGCGCTTCTCGCGCTGGTAGACAAAGGCATGACCCGCCAGGAGGCCTACGGCTATGTCCAGCGGGCCGCGTTTACCGCGAAGGAAGACGGCGTCGATTTCAAGGATGTCCTTTTACAGGATACAAATGTCAGGCGCCTTTTGAATTCCGCCCAGATCGAGGGCATATTCAGCTATAAATACCACCTGAAGAACGTAGACACGATCTTTAAGAAACTGCTCATATAAGAAGGCCGGGAGGGGCGCGCCGTGGAAAAACGCGAACAGCTCTATGAGGGCAAAGCGAAAAAGGTTTTTAGAACAGACGATCCGGCGCTGATCATTCAGGAGTTCAAAGACGACGCGACCGCCTTCGACGCGACAAAGCGCGGGACCATCCCGGGTAAAGGCGTTGTCAACAACCGCGTATCGACGATGCTCTTCGGCGTTCTTGAGGCGAACGGCATACCGACGCATTTTGTGAAGCAGCTCGACGACCGCCGGATGCTGGCGAAGAAGGTTATGATAATCCCGATCGAAGTGACGATCAGGAATATCGTCGCCGGCGGTATGGCGAAGCTTTTGGGGATCGAAGAGGGAAGAGTCCTGAAAGAGCCGGTGCTTGAGTACCACTACAAAGAAGACGCGCTGCACGATCCGCTCTTCAATGAGTACCACATCAAGGCGCTTGAGCTCGCGACCGACGAAGAGCTCGCGACGATCAAACGGTATTCGTTCAAGGTCAACGATGTGCTGCGGGGTTTCTTCGACAAAAAGAACCTGATCCTCGTAGATTTCAAGCTCGAGTTCGGGCGATTCGGCGATACGGTCATTCTGGCCGATGAGATATCGCCCGACACCTGCCGGCTCTGGGATAAGGCGACGCGCAAAAAGCTCGATAAGGACCGTTTTAGAAGGGACCTGGGCGATGTCGAAGAAGCGTACCGGGAGGTCTTGCGGAGAGTTTCGGAATAACGAACGTTGCGTCATTCGGGAGGGGTTGTGAAGAGATCGCTTACCTATAAGAAGGCGGGAGTTGACATCGACAAGGCGAATGATTTTGTGCGGAGCATAACCCCGCTGATCGCCTCGACAAAGACCGGCGGCGTTCTCGGCGGCATCGGAGGATTCGGCGGGCTCTTCAAGATCGATACAAAAAAATTTAAGGATCCCGTCCTTGTCGCGTCGACCGATGGCGTCGGGACAAAGATCCTTCTCGCGAAGAAACTCGGTATCTATGACACGATCGGGATCGATCTGGTGGCGATGTGTGTCAACGACCTTGTGGTATCCGGCGCGAAGCCGCTCTTTTTTCTGGACTATTTCGCGACGGGAAAATTGAAACCGGATGTCTCTCTCGAGATCATCAAGGGGATCTCGGAGGGGTGCCGCGCGGCAGGGGCGGCGCTTCTGGGCGGCGAAACGGCGGAGCTTCCCGGCATGTACCAGAAGGGCGATTTTGACCTGGCCGGTTTCGGCGTCGGCATCGTTGAGCGGTCAAAGATCGTCGACGGCTCCCGCGTCAAACCGGGGGATGTCGCGCTCGGTATACAGTCAAGCGGGCTCCATTCGAACGGTTTTTCGCTGGTACGCAAAGTATTTTCCGGAAGAGAGCTTGCCGGCTGGCTGGGAGAAGCGGTACTGCGGCCCACGATCATTTACGTAAAACCGATCCTTTCGCTTCTTGAAAATGTAAAAGTTAAATCATTGGCGCACATTACCGGCGGCGGGTTTTTCGACAACATACCGCGGGCGATCCCGAAAGGGGTGGATGTCGTCATCGACCGGAATACCTGGCCGGTCCCGCCGATCTTCGGGCTGATCAAAGAGAAAGCCGATATCGCCCTGAAGGAGATGTTCCGGACGTTCAATATGGGTATCGGCATGGTCGCCATTCTGAGCGGGCATGACGCGCCGAAGGCACGTACCGTATTGAAGAAATTTCAGCTGAGCTCGTACGCTA
>JBDRSA010000052.1:0-15729 GCA_043825275.1 Candidatus Omnitrophota bacterium | reverse complement strand
AAATGATTGTTTTTATATACCTATAATCCGACTCGTAAAGTGTGAAATTCTACGTCGGACTTATTCGCCTACAAGGCCCCGATACCCCCTTTTAAGGCTCTTTCAGGCCGCATGCCGAGGCGTGCTTGCCAAGGCTGAACTATTACAAAAGAATTGTGAAATATGAAAATTGCACAACTCTCCAATCTAAGTTTATCATATATTAACATATAATCAAAAAAAAATACTGCCTATTTTATCTTTTACTTAAGACATCCTTCTTCAAACTCTCCTCTCCTCTCCTGCAGATCTCTTTTGCGTACTCTGTCCAAAGCCCTTCGCCCCAATATCTGAAGCAGCTCGTTTGAGAAAGGAGCAAATACAAAAGCGCCTCTTTGTATCCATTCTCTTTCTCAGGGTTTTTGACAGCATCAAATTTACGGTGAAATTCGGCACTCAACCTGTTCATAGGATCAAGAACGCCCGCATATCCCTTTACCCAGTTCTTATCGTTCGTCCACGAACCTCTGTCCAGGTTGAACCCCTGATCTTTTTCCCGTATTTTCTCAACGGCTCTGTCGCACGATCCCGGCTTGAATTCATTGACATGGTCCCATATCCTATGCTGGGATATGGGCTGTATCGGTAAAAAATCTTCTTCTTGAACACCTGTTCGCTGAACCAGTTCAAGATACTCAGTCCCGTTAAGCGCCACCACCCCCGTTGTCCCGAGCTCATTGGAAACCTTCAAATACATCGGCGGGAATTCATTCATCATAACGCCGCCGTTCTCACCATCCGCTATCTGCAGAACGTACGGGGGGATCCGCTTCCCGCCCAGTTCCTCCGTGCCGCGCGACACCGCCTCATAATAGGGCTGCATCTGCGCGACAAGTTTTGTGTCAGACCCCTGTGTTTTTATAAGTACCGCGATCGACTCGGCATGTCCGGCAGAATTTCTCGCTACAAGCCGGTGCGGTATGTGCGGTCTCCGGATCGGGCTTCCGTCAAGATTCTCGACCGTATGCTCCTGCGCCATGAGCCACCGATAGCCGCACTCCTTGAGGGCCTTAATATATACAAAACAAAGGTCGGGGTGTATCGGCAGATGCATCTCCGGAGCTGAAAATCCCTTTACGCGATCCAGGGCGCTCTTCCCGAAGATAGAGGCAAACTGGCTCTGCCATGCCGTTATGTGGAGCTTGATATCCGGGACCGGGGTCGATGGCACAACCGCGTGCGACCACATGGTACCGAGCCACTCGACGTTCCTGTGGTATTTTTTGTCGCAGGTCACCAACTTCAGGTTCTCAAGAACGCTCCCCTCACCCATCTGCGACAATCCCCATAGAAGATTTCCCGAATAATCGAGCATGACGCGGGGGCTCTTCCCCTGAGACACGAGCTCGCGGATAAAGTCGGAGATCCTGGAATAACAATTCATGAACACCGGCGCGTTATGATTATCGCCGATATGCTGATGTTCCATCATATATTGCAGGTTGCTGAT
The DNA here is from genome assembly GCA_043825275.1 of Candidatus Omnitrophota bacterium. Classification (GTDB taxonomy): domain Bacteria; phylum Omnitrophota; class Gorgyraeia; order 2-01-FULL-45-10; family JBDRSA01; genus JBDRSA01. The sequence goes on along the minus strand of JBDRSA010000052.1, from coordinate 14,240 downwards.
CAACGCCGACGACCGGATGTCATCGGTTTCCGCCGGGATGGTAGGCTGGTGCATATGGAGCGCGATCCCGAACGCCGCCTTAACATTCTCAAGCGAAATATCGGTTATCGGGGCGTAATATTCTTTCTTCGAGCCGGCTGTGCGCGTTTTCGTATTCCCGGACGCGCAGATATCCGGCTCGGCGCTGATCTTATTTAAGGCATTCGGTTTCATAGTGCCGCCGCGAGCTCTCTTTTTCGCGTTGTACCCCTTGATCGCGGCTTTCCCGCGAATTCAGAATAATACTTATAGCAATCGATCCCGCTGAAAATATTGTCTCTTGACTCAACCTCGGAAAGCCACGCGCCGTCCAGCGCGTTATTCTTTAAATCGTCATAGATCCTGGTAAACCTGTTTATGTGGAGCTTGACCCTGCGTTCAGCGTAGGGGACCATAGTGCCGGTCTTCATAATGAACGGCCAATCGCTCGATTGCGCGAGGAGAAGCTCTCTGGCCGCCTGATTCAGGGCGCGGCGACGGAGCTTCCCTTTAACTTCGCCTTTCCGGTCCACGAACAACCTCGCCAACTCAGCCATTCGCTCACCGGCCGCGTGGAGATGCCGGTATAACCAGTCGTTGTTCCCTTCGAGCCACACCTCATTGTACCCCTTATACCCCCAACTCGAGGCTGAGGGAAGGCACACCTGATTGGTCGGATATTCAAGCAGATACTCTGACGGCGTCAAAAAACTGAAGACATTCTGGTCATAGGCGACCTTTTTGATCAGGTACTCAAGCCACTGCGGCCCTTCGAACCACCAGTGGCCGAAGAGTTCAGCGTCGTACGGAGCGACGATGAACGGTTTTCTGTCCATCCAGGAATTGAGATGCTCGACCTGCTTCTCCCTGTTGAACATAAAATTACTCGCGTGAGACGCGGCTTTTTCGCGGGCCCATTCGGGCACATACGCTTCTTTGTATTCTGTCTGCCCGGTTATCCTCCAGTATTTCATCCCCGTATTGATCCTGAACCCCTGCGGGTGAATATAAGGTTTAATGTACTCATGATCGAGCTCATGCCCGATATCTTTGTAGTATTCCCGGTAATCGGGATCACCCGGATACCCTTCACACTGGCTCCAGACCTGTTTGGATGACTCCCAATCCCTTCCAAACGCCGCGACTCCCGACGGACAGTAGATGGGCGCGTAGACGCTGGTTTTCGGCGACGGATCCGCGTAGAGCAACCCATGCGAATCCATAAAAAAATACCGCACACCGAATTCTTTCAGCACTTCGTCGACACCGGGAGCGTACCCGCATTCCGGCAGCCAAAAACCTCTCGGCTGTCTTCCGAACGTCTTTTTATAGTGCTCCACGCCGATCGCGATCTGAGAGCGCACATCCGTCGCGTTGACGCCGAGCACCGGCAAAAATCCGTGCGTAGCGCACGACCCTACGATCTCGAGATACCCCATATCCTGGCATCGTTTAAAGGCCGAAACCAGATCCATACCGCACCGCCGCGTAAAGATCTCTTTCGATTCGAGAAACTTCCGGTGGTACATAAGCGCGAGTCCGTGATAACGCGGCTCGTATCCGGTACGTGTAATCTCCTTTTCGGCGAGCTCAATAAGCCTGTCGATGTGCCTAACATAACGCTCTTGCAGAAGTTGGTCCTGAAGCATGGAAACAAGCGGAGGGGTAAGCGACATGGTCATACGAAAGTTGACGCCTTCTTCTATGAGGCGCTCGAACATCGTGATGAGCGGAATATACGTTTCTGTGATCGCCTCATAGAGCCAGTTCTCCTCAAGAAACCGCTCCTCTTCCGGATGACGGACATACGGAAGGTGCGCGTGAAGAAACAGGCAGACATAGCCGCTGTTCATTTTTGATATCTTCCTTAACTATTTATTACGCGGGGTAACTGGCCAAACAGTCTGTCATTGGCCGCGCCCGGCCTCCGCCTTCGGCGTCGAGACTCCTCGCAAAGACGATACAAACTGGCTATCCTGTTTTCTCTCTGTTTTTATAGATACGATCACTCGCTCCGCCGGGCATCGACTCGCTCGAACCGACAAATTTGATCTCCTCCGCCCCGCCAAAAAAAACACGCTGAAAATATCCTCGCGAGATAAGATCTTCGATCATGAAACGGCGCGATTCGGACAGTGAAACAAGAAATGATACGTCTTTTATTTTTCCATGAGCCCTATAGTACTCCTCCTCGATCCGTTGCGATATGAGATCCTTCAGAAGCGGAGAGAGCCGCGAATAATAAAGCCTGATATCATCATCGTTCAGATAGAACTTCCGCAGCCTGCCTGATGCCCGCCTGTCAACGCTTCTCCGCGGGCCTGTCCTGTTGCTGACCCGGCGCATTGAACCGACAACATACGCGGACGCGTGACGCGGGTCGTCTTTGACTTCCATCCATACCGTCTCCGGCCTCGTCGAAAAGGTCTTCCGCGGGGTCTGAACAAAGTTCGATCTCGCGAGGGAATTAAAAGCCCCGTCAGGAGCGCGAAGCCCCAACTCCGCGCAATACGAGACGTTGTCATTCCACAAAGGAAAATACCAGCTTTTGGCTGACGGCCCGACATCGACATCGAACCAATGATTCGCGTTCATCCCGTCGAAATCTTTCATTGTCACGTCATACACGCGGATCACGGTGGCGGCATTTTCCCCGCTCTCCGGAATATTTTTCTTGAGAGTGCCGGCGGTAGGCGGCTTGATCTCCCAGTAGGCGTGAACAAAATTCGGATCGCGCGCGATGAGGGTCAACTTTGTAGTGTTGTAGCCCGAAGGCAAGTCATAGAAATCGGTAAATACATTTTTTGTTGCCGGTTGCTCTATCCTTCTTCGGGTGGTATCCGGTTTCGTCCGGCCGAAAACCCCCTCGATCCTGTTTTCCGGCATGTTCTGCGCCGGCCGCGCCATAGGCGTTTCGTCAACCTTCGTCCTTTTCTCATCCGGACGAGAAACAGCGGGAAACGTTTTATCGAACGTCTTTGTTTCGGCGGGCCGCTTCTTTGACAGCCTTTTTTTCGTTTTTTTGGTCAACTCCTTGATCAAGAACTCCTCCTTCGCCGGTCAACTCGCGTATACATGCAGCACCTGGTCGGCAACAATATCCCAGGAGAACGACGTTTCCACGGCGATCCTCCCGTTCCTCCCCATCCACCGGGCGTGATCAAAATCCGAAAACGTCGTTCCGATGCCCCAGGCGACCGAGTCCGCGTTGTCGTAGATCTTCAGGCCGGTTATACCGTGCCATACGATCTCGGACGGGCCGCCGTTCGAGCTGGCAACGACGGGTTTCCCCGCGCTCCATGCCTCAAGAATGACGATACCGAACGGCTCGTTCCTGCTCGGGACACAGACGACATCGCACGACTTGTAAAGGTCTGCCAGGCGCCAGCCGCTATGATGCCCCAAAAACCTCGTCGCATGGCTCACGCCCATGCGGCGCGCGTTATCCTCGACGCCCCAGCGCATCTCACCGTCGCCGACAAAGACAAATTTCGCGTTATCATAATATTTCAGGATATGAGGGATCGATTCAAGAAGAAGGTCGGGCCCTTTTTGGTAGACCATCCGCCCGACAAAGAGCGCCATGGGGTCCACTGGCCCGATCCCGTACATACCCCTGACCGCGGCAGGGTCTATCCAGCCGTCGAAATTATGATAACTTACGCCGTTGTAGACAACGTTCATTTTCCAGTCAGGCAAGTTGTACATCCACGTTACTTCATTTTTGAGCGTTTTTGATACGGCGATGACCTTATCCGCGCAAAACGTTCCGTGACGCTCATGATCCCGTATTCTGGCGGAATTACCCGCGAAAAAATTGTTCCCGCATCGTCCGTATTCGGTCGAATGAACGGTCAATATCGACTTGTGCCCTCTTCCTTCTCGTATCCACACCATGGCATTTGATGTCAACCAATCGTGCGCGTGCACAATATCAAACCGGCCGATAAAATTCTCGGTCTGAAAGAACGCGTCGACAAAAGACCGGCACATAATGTTCACTTCTTCTACAAAGTCGGGATGAAAAGAGAACGGTACGCGGTGGTAATGGACGCCGTGGATACGTTCGTAGAGGGCGTGGTCCGACTTCCCCATTCTCGTGAAGACGTGCACCTCGTGGCCTTTTCGCTCAAGGGCGCCGGCAAGCTCGGTAACATGGTGCGCGATACCTCCGACGACAACAGAGTGCATCGATTCCCATGCCAGAAGAGCGATCCTCATCTCTTAGCGCTCCTTCTTTCCGTTCAGTATTTCGTCAACCGAAACGTCCAGGAACCGAGCTACCCTGTTCAGCGTTGTCGCTTTCATGTCGCGTCTGCCCGTTTCCCACATGCAGACCGCCTGGCGGGATACGCCGAGAGAGTCCGCGAGGTCTTGTTGAGTAAAATTATGATCTTCCCGGAATTTTCTGATATTTTTTCCGAACATACCATTCTCCCCATAGAACGGCTATTATGCCACGTCCCGTTAACTTTTGTCAATATTTTTTTTACCATTTTTTTACCATTCTTACACATTTTTTTGAACATTCTGAAATCGTTCGATCACGCTCAGGATCGATTGATCTGCCATTCGTCACCCTTGAACAGAGATACCTCTTCTTTGTTGCTGACCAACACAACACATCATTAAAATAGGTACACATGATTAGAAATAAAAAAGGAGGTACTCCTTCATTGACTTATGACCAGTAACACGTATCATTATAATGATGAGGCATACTAAAATTCTTTAACAGGAAAGAAAGAATGGTAGATTTGATTTCTTCTAACATCCTCCTGTCCGCCCCGCTTGCAGTTTCAAATGGCCAATTTGATTCCATAAAGCAGAATCTTGTTGATATTTCTAAATCGATTGGCGCTGGGCTCTCTCTTCTCGATAAGAATATGGAAATTGTTTGGATTAACGATACGATGGCTTCCTGGTTTGGCCCAATTCACAAGATCAAAGGCACAAAATGCCATCAAACCTATGAAAAAAGAAACGATGTTTGCCCTAATTGCCCCGTAAAGAAGGTATTCGATACGAACCAAGACCTCTGCATCAGGATCAGGCCGGGTTTTAACTCAGTTGGAGAGAAGAGACTCTATAGGATATTCGCGAAACCGGTCAGGACGAAATCCGGCAGCATACGGTATGTTCTCGAGCTTGTTCAGGATGTTACTGATGAAAAACGAAAATTTTCTGAGCTTAGAACGAGGCTAAGATTCATGCGCTCGGAGGTCGACTCTCTTAAACGGCTCTCCGAAGACTTCGCGTCCTCGTTTGAGCTCGATAAAACGATCAAAGATATGCTCGCCACGACGAAAAACCTCCTCCACGCTGACGGCTGCTGTTTTCACCTCGTTTCCGACAATGGAGGCCGGGTCGATTTTAGGGTCATTGATATGCCCAACTGTCTCAAGCGTAAAGAGCATCGTGAGCTATGTAACAGTCTCAGCCAGCACGTCGCGACAACAAAAAGACCGGCTACCCTTGAAGGCACATGCTCCTTCCTCAGCGTACCTATTTCGTTCGGGAATCAGGTAGTCGGGGTCATCTCGATCTTCAACAGGCGTCCGTACCGATTCAGCACCGAAGAAAAGTACCTGCTCATGACATTCGCGAACCAGTCCGCTATCCTTATCGGGAACAAGCAGCTCTACCTGAAGCTCCATATGAGCTACCTCGGTACGATAAAAGCGCTTGTTTCCACAATCGAAGCGAAGGACCCTTACACAAAAGGTCATTCTGAAAAAGTGACGACATACGCTATTCGCATAGCCAAGGCTCTCAGATTGAACAAAGATAACCGGAGGCTTCTCTCCTATTGCGGCAGGCTCCACGATATAGGCAAGATCGCCGTCTCCGACGTCATCCTGAACAAACCGGGGCCGCTCACCAATGTCGAATTCGACCAGATAACCACTCACCCTCTGAAAGGCGCGGAGATACTCAGACATCTTGATTTTCTGAAAGACGGCGTCCTCGCCATACGGCACCATCACGAACGGTTTGACGGAGGCGGATACCCCGACGGTTTGAAGAGTGACGGCATACCCATTTTGGCAAGGATCCTCGCTATTGCGGACTCCTATGATGCGATGACGTCTGATCGCGCTTACCGAAAAGGCATGCCGCAGGAAAAGGCCGTTGAAGAGCTGAAGCGCTGCAGCGGCCATCAGTTCGACCCATCGATCGTTGATGCCTTCCTCTCGGGCTTCTAGGCCTCTCCCCATTCTGCCATTACCACTACATCCACATTCTGCTTCCTAGGTTTCAGTTGTCAGATGTCAAAAATGAAAATGCCCCAATGTGCCGTCATTGCGAGGAGCGTAAGCGACGAAGCAATCTCCCGAACGAAGAGAGGATCTTAATTGGTAATTCTGACTGATTGCTTCGCTTCGCTCGCAATGACAGGCTTGTTGAACAACTTATCAATCATTTTTATATTTATTTCTGCCATCTGATATCTGAGAACTGATAACCACTTGTATGTTATCGTGTTATGCTCTATAATGACATACATGATCTACGATAAATTCCAGCAGGATGCGATTAATCACATTAAGAACGGGAACTCCGTTATCGTATCGGCGCCGACCGGCGCCGGTAAGACCGTCATCGCGGAATACGTTATAGAGGATTGTCTCGCCAGAAACACCCGGGTGATCTATACCGCTCCCGTAAAAGCGCTTTCGAACCAGAAATTCCGGCAATTCAGCGAACGGTTCGGTGACGCTATCGGCATCGTAACGGGAGATGTCAGCATAAATCCCGGCGCTCCGGTCCTCATCATGACAACAGAGATATTCAGGAACAAGCTTCTCGAAAAAGATTCCGACGCGCGGCATTATTCCTGGGTCATTTTTGACGAAATACACTTCCTCGATGACTACGATCGGGGATCCGTCTGGGAAGAATCTCTGATCTTTCTTCCTCCCCACATGAATCTCCTCGGCCTTTCAGCAACCGTTCCGAACATCGATGAGATCGCCCGGTGGATCAGGTCTATCCATCAACGCCCTCTTATGATCGTCAAAGAGAAGGAGCGCCCCGTCCCTCTGCGCTTCTTCTATCAATGTCATAATGAAATATTTGATGACATAAAGACGGTCAAAAAGGTCGGATACGGAAATATTCCCCACCACAGGCAACGCGACCGGCAATTCGGCCACAGGAGACGCGCCTGGCCTAATCGCCTCGACTCTCTTATCAAGCACATTCGCGCAAGCGAGGGGCTTCCATGCATATATTTCGCTTTTGGACGGAGACGTTGTGAGCGCCTGGCTGAGGAACTGACACACCGCTTCGACTTTCTTTCTCCTGACGAAAAAATTCACATTATGGATCAATATCGCGCATTATGCGAGCGTTTTAATTGCACCCAGGAAAGGTCCGCCAAATCGCTTCTTCCGCTTATCGAGCGTGGCATAGCCTATCATCACGCCGGCATGCTCCCCACCCTCAAAGAGGTAGTCGAAAGGCTCTTTACCGGCAGGCTCATCCAGGTCATCTTTACCACTGAAACATTCGCGCTCGGGATCAATATGCCCGCCCGCACCGTCGCGTTTGACGATCTCAAGAAGTTTTACGGGAGATTCCACAGCGCGCTCAAAACACGCGACTTCTACCAGATGGCCGGACGGGCCGGCAGGCGCGGCCTCGATCCCGAAGGGTTCGTCTACAGCCGGGTCAACCCTTACGATGTGACGTTCAACGAGCTTTTAAAGATGGTGTTCGGAGAACATGAGGAGGTCAGTAGCCGGTTCAACACATCATACGCGACAATACTCCACCTCTACGAACAATACGGAGAGAAACTCTATGATATATACTTGAGATCGCTCCATTGTTTCCAGCGAGGCAAACAGGCGCATGGCAAGGCGCTCGACAAGATCCGTTCAAAAGTAAACATCCTGAAGAAACTTGGATACATCGCTAACAGCGCTATTACTGAAAAGGGGGCCTTCGCTTCGAAGATCTACGGGTACGAGCTCCCGTTGGCCGAGCTGCGTGACGGCGGGTTCCTTGAGCATCTTTCGGCGGAAGAATTCGGGATCCTCGCGCTCGCGCTCGTTTATGAGCCGCGCAAAAATCTCGCCGAAACCGGTATCCCGCGACGCGCTCGAAAGCTCAAGATGGCGACAGATTCATTACTCCGGCCCATCTACCGCCTGGAAAAGAGCTTCGCCAACCTTTCTACGAGCAAGACGCTTTCGTATCAGCTTTCTACGGCCCTTGAGTACTGGATGGGAGGAAGCGATTTTCAGCGAATTTTGTCCCATACCGACGCCGATGAAGGAGGCGTCATCCGTTATTTTAGAATGACTATTCAGATATTGAGGGAAGTTCTTGACGCGAATATTTCCGATGAAGTTAAAGGAAGGATCAAAAAAACACTTTCTCTGATAAACCGCGACATAGTCGACGCGGAACGCCAACTCCGTCTCTAAGTTCCTCCTCCGGTCGCCTTTTTGACCGCATTAAGAAGCGCTTTATGGTCGAACGGTTTTATAAAATAGGCGGCAACTCCCAAAGTTTCGATCTTGGCGATCGTCTCCTGATCGTTCTTACCTGTTATAATAATGGCGGGAATACTCATCAGGTCAGCCGACTCTTTCAGCGTCTTTATGATCCGGAATCCGTCCCCGGCCGGCAACCCAAGATCGGTAATGATCAAGTCGGGCCGATCCTTATGCGCGCGTTGGATGGCATAGTAACCTTCAAGCGCCACGATCGCTTCGAATCCGCTCCCTTCAAGCATTATTTTTAAGGCGCTCGCAAGCAGTTTATCGTCCTCAACGATCAGTATTTTCTTCATCAACTGAGCCCTTTCTTGTTAGGGATCGTAAACCCGTACGCACACCCGATCCCTTTCAGATTTTTTATCCACACGCTCCCTCCGTGCAGCGTTACGACGCTCCGAACGACCGCAAGCCCCAAACCATAATCTTTGATCTCAAAATGTTCGTCAGGGCGCTTGCTGATCCCCTCAAAGAGATACCGCAGCTCTTCATCGGGGACCTCTTCGCCCTCGCTCGTAACCTCGACCTCCACTGACGGGCCAAGCGAACGCGCGCTTACGATTATCGATCGCGCAAATGACGTATGCCGAACCGCGTTATGAAGCAGATTATACAATGCCTGCGCGGTCTTTTCCCTGTCCGCCAAAAGCCGGATACCGGCTTCAATATCGATCTTCAGTTCTATTTTCTTCTCGTCGGCAAGAGGACGGATCTTTTCTATCTGCGACCTGACGATATCTTCGACAGAAAGATCGTCCTTTTTCAGCGCCGTAACTCCCGTCTCCATCCTCGAGATATCGACAAGGGCCGCGATCATCCGAACCATCCGGTCGATCGCTTCCTGGCCGTCATTCAAAGTAGCGGCCTGTTTGTCGGTAACAGGCCCGAGATACCCGTCCTTTATATTCTGCAGGCTCAGGCCGATCGCTCCAAGAAAGTTTCTCAGATCGTGAGATATGATCGAAATGTATATTGTCTTCAGATAATCTTTTTTTCTGCTGTCACGGGCCATTCCGATGATCGTGCCAAGCAGCCCCTTGATAAGGTAATAGCCATACGCATATCCCAGCAAGCAGACAAGAATGGTAATAACTACGATCAGACCGTTAACACCGACAAACACCTCGTCCATCCTGAGATTGATCGACACCAGGTAGGCGAAGACAAGCATCGTCACAAGGCTTATGAGCGCGAAAGAATTATTGAACCGGCGATACGCGCCGCGTTCGATTGTTCGATCGAGCTTTTCCTGAGTTATCGTACCGTCTGAAATATTTGACGCCACAGCGGTCTCCCGTCAGATCAGCGTTTATCTTTTTGACGCGTCTCTATGAGCGCTCTTTCGATCAATGACCTCAGCTCGTTTATGAGTTTTCTGTTAACGATGAAGTGAGACCTCAGGTGGCTCTCTACAAGCTGCAATTCGAAGAGGTCCTTATCTTTTATGTATCGTAAATTTATCTTCATGTGGCACCCCGCTACTTAAGAGCCCCGGCATCGGTTATGTCGTCCTTAAAAACATCTTCAAAGTTGTAGACGGATCTAAAATCATCGATCGAATCCCCGTCGGTCTTGTTGAGGATCTTATTGTCAACCAATTGAAATACGATCTCACCGAAATCTTCCGTCTCGCGCACCCCCCAGTGCTCAAAAACCGTTTTCGCGAGCGGGCCGAACTGTTCCATCCCGTATTTGCGTATCCCCTCCAGGAGTTCGCCGCCGGAGACATGGCCCTTCTTCTTTAGAGAGCTCTGAGTATAATTAAGCGCCTGCATGACAAACTCATACGAATCGGCTTTATACCGCCTGTCTTTTTCGCATATTTTTTCTATCCTATTGTAAAAAGACCCCATCGCTCCTTCCTTCCTTTACCAGTTCGCCTTCCCTTTCGTCATGATCCGTTTTCCGTCGCATATGATATCAGGAGCGCTGATAACGCCGTCTAAATGCAGCGGGACGTCGTTGTTCCCGCCGTACGAGAGATTGTTTCCGACGGCGACATGGGCCGTTCCGAGAACCTTCTCGTCCTCGAGAACGCTCCCCGTGATCATCGCTTTCGGGTTGGTCCCGATCCCGACTTCAGCGACCAGATACGCGTTCGGCCCGGCCAAATCGATCCTCGATCGTACCGAATCTGAATGTTCCCCTTTGATATCGACGACATACCCGTTCTCCACTCTGAATTCCAACGGTGACGTCAGTTTCCCGATACCGGGGAATGTCGCGTCTACAATATATATACCATGACAATCGGCCGGTGAAAAGGATATTTCTCCTTCGGGGAGGTTCCCGAAGTCCCCTTTTCGGTCAAGTATCCCGCCGTTCTCTCCGAAGACTTCGCGCCTTGTTCCACCGGCGTCAACCAGCGCCGCTTCCATTGACGTGCCAAGCTCAGTGGTAATCGTGACCAAACGGGCCTTCGACAGCGTTCCATGCAGTCTTGCGCATACTTCGCGAAGCGCCTCATAATCGACATCGAGACAGCGGTTCGCTGTCGATTCCGTTATCGTCGGCATTGACGCGATCCTCGCGCCTTTTAAGGACGCGTCTCTTCGAGCCTTCGTATGCGACAAGGATTTTTCGGTGACAAGCACCTGTACATCAAACTTGAGCATCAGGCCCGCTATTGCCGCCGGCGGCTCAACACCGTGTTCTAATGTCGGCTCCATAACGACGATCTCCGAGGGCGATCCCTGCGAACGAGCGTATTTATAAAGCTGCCGGGCGAACCCTTCTTTCGCGGTATCGGTCACAATAAGACACGATTCGCTCTTCTTGAGCTTCAGCGACCTTTGAAACACTGATTCGACGCACACCGGGTTGATCATGTCGATCTATAGGCCTCGTTGTCAGAAATATCGATAACGCGTTCGGCGTCATCGTCGTCGGGTTCACCATCAAGGTCCCACGTCGAGTAAAGATCGCTTCCGAGCTCTTCAAGAAAAAGCGATCTTCTCGTGATCACCATGCCCATATGGTAGTCATACCGCGTTATGGGATGGACCAGATAAAGGTACTGTTTTGTCCTGGTAGCCGCTACATAGAAGAGCCGGCGCTCCTCCTCGAGCTCAAGAGGATTCTCGATCGATTTCGGATGCGGGAACTGCCCCTCGCACAGACCGATAACGAACACCGCGTTCCATTCGAGCCCCTTTGCCTGGTGAATCGTTGACAATACGAGATATTCGTCATGGTTCGGCGACCCGTCCAACGTTTCCCCCTTAAACCCCTCTCTGAGCGAAATATCCGACAGGAACGTCTTGACCGATCGGTATGAGTGCGCGAAATTGACCAGCTCGCGCAGATCGTCAAGCCGGTCCTTTCCGTTGTCAAAATTCGCGAGAACATGGCTCTCGTACCCGTTCTCAAGAACGGACCGGATCGCCTCATCCGATCTGTTCTCGGCAATACGCCGGACAACGGGGCCGACGATCTTCTTGAAGCGTTTTAAACCGGACCGCGCGGCTTTCGGAGCGTTTCGATCGAACCGGTCCGACATAAGTTTTGAGAAGTCCATGCCCAAAGCGATAAAATCCTTATAGATCCTGTCGGCGTACACGCTTCCGATGCCCGGCTGCATCGTGAGCGCTCTGATCCATGATATTTCATCGATAGGATTTACGGACAGTTTCATATACGAAAGCACGTCCTTAATATGGGCTTGTTCAAAGAACCGTATCCCGCCTCTCACAACATACGGAATATCGCGTTTCACCAGCTCCATCTGCAGTTCAGCCGACTGATAGTGCGCTCTAAAAAGGACAGCCATATCCTTCAGATCGACGCCTTCCGACCTAAGCTCCAGTATCCTCTGCGCGACGAATCCGGCCTGAAAATACATATCCCGCGGTTCGATCAATACCGGCCGCTCAAATGATTCGTTTTTTGTATGGAGGGTCTTTTTAAACTGTTCTGAGTTATTCGAAATAGAATCGTTCGCGAGGTCCAGTATCTCAGGGCTCGAGCGATAGTTCGTCTCGAGCCGGAATATCTTGGCGTCTTTATAGCGTTTCGGAAAATCCATAATATTCCTCACGGTCGCCCCCCGGAACGAATAGATCGCCTGAGCGTCGTCTCCCACAACCAGTATGTTCCGGCTTCCGCTGGCCAGCCGATGAATGATCTCAGACTGAATACTATTCGTATCTTGATACTCATCGACCAGAATATACCTGAACTGCCCCGTGAAACGTTCTCTGGCGAGGCGGTTCGTTGTGAGCAGCTTCAGCCAATTCGACAGAAGATCGTCATAATCCATAGTGTTCGTGCTGAGCTTCCGTTCCTGATAGAGATCTTTTACTTTTTGAATGTCATCGCTGAACTTCGAAAAATACGGATGATCGCGCTCCAGCGCATCGGCAACGCTCGAGCCCGAATTGACCGAATAACTGATGACAGACTTAAGGACTCTCGGCTTTGGAAATCGGTCCTTCGTCAATCTCGTACCGAGAGAATTCATACAGATTTTCAGAAGGTCTTTTGAATCCTCTTCGTCCAGTATCCCGAAGTCGGGCTTATACCCGACGCTTTTCGCGTACAGTCTCAACGTTCTATTCCCGATGTGATGGAACGTTCCGTTCCATAATCCTTTCGGCTTCATCTTGAGGAGCATTTCAACCCGATCCCGCATATTCCGCGCGGCTTTATTGGTGAAGGTGACGAGCATGATATTTTCGGGATGAACGCCGTGCTCAAACAGATACGCGAGCCGGTAGATAAGGGTTCTGGTCTTGCCGCTTCCCGCGCCCGCCAAGACCAGGCAGGGGCCATCGGCAGACGTTACTACAGCATACTGCTCATCATTCAGTTCTCCGCGGTAATTGATCGTCTTTGCCGCGGAAACGGGCTGTTCTTTCAATGTATACTTTATCGATCCCACTCCAGCGTTTCTCTCTTGAATGTCGACAAGATTTTACTTAAAAATATAATGTTTTCTAACCGCTTTACGGATGTCCCAAGCGCACTTGAGTCCCTTGGGGAACGTCACAAGATCGCCCGCTCCAAATGTCACCTTCTGTCCACCGCTTACCTCGACCGTCACATCCCCCTCGAGAATATAACAGACTTCCGTAAAATCATAACTCCAGTCAAACCTGGAGATCTCTTTTTCCCAAATGGGCCATTCCGATACCCCCATCTCCTTGAGCTTCTCATTGTCAACCTGCTCAATCTTTATTTGATCCATCGGTCCCTCCTCGCAGATCGAGTACTATCTCATCGAGCGATCGTTTCGGGACATGGTGAGCGCCATGTTCGTCCCGCCAGTATTCAATTTTGCCGTCGACTCCGACGGTCTCAAGCACAACGGATTCTTTCGGTTTTCCAAGCGCTATCACAAGAAGGATCTCGTACTGTCCCGGGATCTTAAGGCTTTCGCGTAATGACGCCGCGTCTATGGACCCTAGTATACAGCCTCCCAGCCCTTTCTCGACCGCTCCGAGAAGAATGCTCTGAGCGGCGATCCCATGATCGCACCCAAACGTCTTCGCGACATCCGTGTCGCCCACGATCACGATATAGCCGGCGGGTCGTTCTCCGTTCTCAGGCCCCTGCCAATCCTTCAAATATCCGGCCCACCTCAAAGAAGAAAAGATCGCCGCGTTCTTTTTTGTACCGCATGAAATGATAAATTTAAGCGGCTGCAGGTTTGCCGCTGACGCTGAAAGCCGCGCGAGGTTGACAAGATCCAGCATCACGCGCTGATCGACCGGATGA
>JBDRSA010000051.1:0-5568 GCA_043825275.1 Candidatus Omnitrophota bacterium | reverse complement strand
CGCAAAGAAGATCCATGAATTCGTAATGTCGCTTGAGGACGCGCGCGATTTTACGGTGAACCTCACCGGGACGTTTGACCGCGAGGGGCTGATCGCGAAGCGCGAAGAGATGATCAGAGAGGTCTCGGCCCGTGTTCCTTCGATATCGGAAGCGGAGTCGAGAAAAAAGCTTACCGTGCTCTTCGGCGGCCTTGCCGATGAATATTTTAAAGACGAAGCGTTGGTAAAGCATCGCGCCGAACACGGCGGGATAGATATTTTTTAGTGATACTATGAATCCCATTAGATACTTCTACAGCGTAAATGGATGTGACAAAAAAGCATTAAAAATGAGACCAAGGTATTTTTATGTATCTAACGGGATGAAAACATTATCGGTTATATGCGCACGGGCAGGCAGTAAAGGATTGCCGAATAAGTGTATCACCAAGATCGCGGGTAAGATGGTAATAGAATATTCTATCGAGTATTCATTGTCGCTGGGGGAGAACGTAAGGACGGTAGTTTCGACCGACATCCGCGGTGTGATCGACTACTGCAAGGCCAACGGCATTGACTGTATCGACCGCGATCCCTCGCTCTGCATGGACACAACCAGGATAGACTGTGTACTTGCCGATGCGATCGAGAAAAAAGGAAGGGACTCTAACTACTGCAGTCTTGTCTATGGAAACATCCCGGTTCGTTATCCCGCGATCTTCCGTGACGCGATAACGTTTCTCAGGGGGCATCCCGATTACGATGCCGTCATGAGTATGCAGGAGGCGGGAAAGTTTCATCCGGCATGGATGTTTGACTATAATACCGAGATCCTGCCAAAGACAAAAGGAGGCCATTACAGACGGCAGATGCTGTCGCAGAAGATGTTTCATGATGGACATACGGTAGTATTCAAAAGCGGCGAATTTTTAAAGAGGTATAAAGGCCTGATCCCTTACGCCAAAAGCAGGCACTCGATTTTCGGCGCCAAGATCAAGCCGTTAATCAATACCGAGCTTATTGTTGATATTGACACTGAAAGGGATCTGAAGGTTGCCGCGGCGGCAATTTCCCGGGGAAGCACAGAGGGTTTGTAAAAGAGATGATAATAAAGAGCATTAAACGATGAATTCAATAAGGATTATTCCGAGATTAGATATAAAGGGGCCTAATCTGGTCAAGGGCGTGCAGTTAGAAGGTCTCCGGGTTTTGGGAAAACCGGAGGATTTTACGTATCAGTATTATAAGGATGGGGCGGATGAGCTGATATATATAGACGTCGTCGCGAGTCTTTATGGAAGGAATAATCTACTGGAGATCGTGAAGCGGACCGCGGAGAGGATATTCATTCCTTTAACCGTAGGCGGCGGGATCAGGACTGTCGATGATGTTAGGAATGTTCTGCGCGCGGGAGCGGATAAGGTAGCTATAAATACCGCCGCGGTCAATAATCCGCGATTGATCGCCATGTGCGCCAAGGTTTTTGGCTCTCAGTGCATAGTGGTCTCGATTGAAGCGAAAAGAAAAGACAAAATGAAATATGAGGCGTACACCGACAATGGAAGGGAAAGGACGAACGTAGATGTTTTCGACTGGGCTAAGAAGGCCCATGAACTGGGCGCTGGCGAGATACTGGTAACCTCAATAGACAGGGACGGGACACAGAAAGGCTACGATACGGAGCTGATCAGAAAAATTTCTGAGTCGCTTCCCATTCCCGTAATCGCCTGCGGCGGGGCGGGTAGCCCGGAACATTTTTATGAGGCGGTTAAAAACGGAAAAGTGGACGCCGTTAGCGCGGCGACCGTATTTCATTACAGCCGGCTGCAGAATATTGTCAAGGAAGAGAAATTCGCTGAAGAGGGGAACATAGAATATCTGAAATACCGCGGCGGGCTTGATATCCGCAAGAATGAAGCGGGACGGTCTTTAGATATCGGAACCGTAAAATCCTATCTGGACAAAAAAGGCATTCCGGTAAGAATGGTCTACAGGCACGATGAAAGGGTGTCTGCGCGATGAAGCCTCCGAATAGAAAAACCCGGGTTTTTGTTGTAGATTACGGCCTGGGGAATCTCTATAGCGTTGAGAGGGCCCTGAGTTATGTGGGGGCCGAGGTTAAGATTACGGACAGCCCCGATGAGATATTGAGTGCCGATAGGCTCGTGCTTCCCGGTGTCGGTACCTTCGGCGATGGAATGGCGCAGCTGAAGAAAAGAAATCTGATAGGCCCGATAAAGCAATATTGCGAACGCGGCAGGCCGCTGCTTGGTATCTGTCTCGGGATGCAGATCCTTTTTTCCGAAGGAGAAGAGTTCGGCGTGCACAGAGGGCTCGATCTTATACACGGAAGGGTCGTTCGCCTGAAACTGTCGGCGCGCGGAGAAAGGTCTTCTTACAAGATCCCCCATGTAGGCTGGAATAAACTGTTATACCCGCGGGGCGTTAATTCCCGCGAGGTAACAGCGTTCGCTGAGGGTAGGCCCCCATGGAACAATACGATCCTTGAAAATTTGACAGAGAAGGTGTTTATGTATTTTGTCCATTCCAACGTGGTTTTGCCCGACGATCCGCTCCTTTGTCTCGCCGAAACAATATACGGCGATAATATATTTTGTTCGGCCATACAAAAAGAAAATATATGCAGCTGTCAGTTCCATCCGGAAAGGAGCGGCGATGCGGGGCTGGAGATTTATAAAAGGTTTGTTTTTGGATTCAATGAAAAAGATTAGGTTTTCATAAGGGAGAGATATGAGCGAAAATAAAAATACGGTTTACTATGGATTGCCGGCAGAAGTAAAATTCTGCAAAAGATGCGTTATGTCAAATCAAAGGCCTTCGTCGGTCCCCGAATTCAAGCATACGGTGGATCAGAAGAAACTGACGCTTAACATTGACGATGAGGGTGTCTGCGACGCGTGCCGGTACACCGAGACGAAGGATACAAAAGTGGACTGGAAGGCGCGGGAAGAGGAGCTGGCCAGACTGCTTGATACATACAGGAGAGACGATGGGCATTACGATATCCTGGTGCCCGGATCGGGTGGTAAGGATAGCATAAAAGCCGCCGGCGTTCTGAAATATAAATACGGCATGCACCCTTTGACCGTCACCTGGCCGCCGCATATCTATACGGATATCGGCTGGAAGAACTTTAAAAATTGGCTCGACATCGGAGGGTTTGATAACATCACGTACCACCCGAACGGCAAAGTGCATCGGCTCCTTACCAGGTTGGCGGTCGAGAATCTCTTTCACCCCTTCCAGCCGTTTATTATCGGTCAGAAGAATGTCGCGCCGATCATCGCTACGAAATTCGGCATACAGCTGATCTTTTATGGAGAGAACGAAGCGGAATACGGGAATCCGATACATGACAATCTTTCCGCGAAACGTGATTCAAGGTATCATAGTATCGGAGCTGTTGACTATGCAAAGGTTTTTTTGAGCGGTGTCCCGGCTGACCGGTTGATGACGGAGCGCGGACTGACCAAGAATGACCTTGAACCGTATTTGCCCCCGAAAGCGGAAGATCTCAAAAGGTCTGAAATAGACGTTCAGTATCTTGGCTATTATATCAAATGGACGCCGCAGGAGAACTATTATTACGCGGTCGAGAACGCGGGATTTGAGGCAAACCCGGAGAGGACAGAAGGCACATTCTCAAAATATAACAGTCTGGACGATAAAATAGACGGCCTGCATTACTGGACGACGTATATTAAGTTCGCGCTCGGCAGGGCAAGTTATGAGGCTTCGCAGGAGATACGCAATCGCCACCTTACGAGGGAGGAAGGCGTGGCCCTGGTACGCCGTTTTGACGGGGAATTTCCGAAGAAGTATTTTAAAGAGATACTCGAATATATTGATATGACGGAGGAGAGGTTTTTTGAGTTGGCCGACAAATTCAGGTCGCCGCATTTATGGAAAAACGTAAATAACGAATGGAAACTTAGAAAGGAGATCTCCTGACTTTTATGGAAAAAATAGTATATATACTCCATTGTGTTGACGCTGAGGGGCCTCTGTATGAGTCTCTGGATGCGACTTTTGAGCGTCTCTATGATATATCTTCGGCATTAAGCTGAAACCCATCAGAGAGAACTTAAAAAGTATACAGGATGCCCGCATAAATTTCGGCGAGAAGACGGGGGATGAATGGGTGCTGAAACACCGTGTCTCATAAAGAAGATATAAACAAGATGAGAGGTAATATGAAAGAAACGATCGTGAAAAAAGATCTGGGGAAACTCTATAATCTTCCAGTCGAAGTGAAATACTGTAAACGCTGCGTCATATCAAATCAACGGCCCCGCATCGTCTTCGACGAGAAGGGTGTCTGCAATGCCTGTAATTTCGCTGAAAAGAAGCGCGCAACCATCGACTGGAAACGGCGGGAGAAGGAGCTTCGGGATCTTTGTGATCGCTATCGGCGAAATGACGGCTCATTCGACGTCATCGTCCCGTCGAGCGGCGGTAAGGACAGCGCGATCACCGCGCATCAGCTTAAGTTTACCCATAACATGCACCCCCTCACTGTTACCTGGGCGCCCCACATCTACACCGATATCGGGTGGGATAATTTTCAGGGGCTCATCAAATCGGGTTTGCCGAACATACTCGGCACGCAGGACGGCAAGGTGCATAGCAGGTTATCGCGGGATTGCTTTATCGAGATGGGAGAGCCGTTCCAGCCCTTTATTTACGGGCAGGTCTCGTTCCCGCTTCAGATGGCCGTTAAGTACAAGGTCCCCTTGATCATGGACGGAGAGAACGGCGAGACAGAGTACGGAGGGGATGAGAAGTGTGAGAAAATGGGTTTTTCTCTTGAGGATGAGATGAAGTACTGGTTCTCCAATAAATCGATCGACTGGTGGCTCAAAAAAGGGTATACGAAGAAGGATCTCTATATGTACTTTCCACCATCTGTCAAAGAGATTAGCGAGCAGAAGATCGAACGCCACTTTTACAGTTACTACAAGAACTGGCTCCCGCAGGAGCATTACTACTATGCGGCGGAGCATACCAATTTCAAGGCGAATCCCGATGGACGATCGGAAGGGACCTATTCGAAGTACGCGAGTCTCGATGACCGCATCGACGGTTTCCACTACTACTTGATGTTCGTGAAGTTTGGGATCGGCAGGGCAACCTCCGACGCCGCCCACGAGGTACGCGACCGTCACCTGACGCGGGAAGAGGCGGTGGCCCTGGTCAGAAAATATGACGGTGAATTTCCCCGGAAATACTTCGGGGATTTCCTATCGTACTGCGATATTACCGAAGAGCTTTTCTGGGAGGTCGTCGACAGCTGGCGTTCACCACGCCTCTGGGAGCGGGTAAACGGCGCGTGGCGGCTGAAATACCAGGTTACGTAACGAGGAGGCGGATCAAATGGATATATTCAAGACGTGGACCGAGCTTAATCAAGTGTGTAAGGGCAGGGAAGTTTACCTATTCGGCAGGTCGGATGATTGGGTGTTGAAAACGGTTCAGCGGCTGCATGCCGCTCCCCGCGGCATCCTGGATAACAGCCCGAGCTATATCGGCGGAGAGTTCCACGGATTGAAGATCGCCTCACCGCGTACG
>JBDRSA010000050.1:0-34200 GCA_043825275.1 Candidatus Omnitrophota bacterium | reverse complement strand
ATGGCGCTGTTAAAATAGCTCAAATAATACGGGATTCCGGAGCGGTATCTGCCGCTTTTGATGTAAAAGATCGGATTTTTTCATTTTGTCGACGAATTCTCGCCCTCAGTTTTGCTTAAAAGGGTATTCGGCAACAGACTCATAATAAAAGAGTTATGTAGTATATAAATCGTTAATAATAAAACAGTAAGATTTATGAGCTTGACGGTAGCTTAATAATCAGTATACTAATATGGTTACCAAAAAAAAGGAAATTGAAACGATGGGAAGAACGATTTTTTTTAGACCACTAAACTTAACGCTTCAAAAAGATTTTATGAAGATGCTGCACGTACGGGTAGCGGTAAACTGCTTGGCAGAACCAGGAGGTAGTTTATGTATACCCTACAGAGAAATGCTTGGCAGCGTCCGGATCCACGAACGCAGAAGGCTACAGACCCAATAAGGAGAAGTTCGCCTATACAGAGAGAATCATCGCTTCACGGCAATCATAAAATATTCTCTATCCCCCTAGAGATAGCCGTTACCGAGAATTCAATGAGTTCCGGTAACGGTTTTTTTTGTCTACTTGCTTTAACCTTTAAAAAAGATAATACTAATAAAGGAGCTCGAAACTGCTTGGCCCTAGACTGCTTGGCGCAGATCGTAGGAGGTAGTTTGCGATGGAGATCCTTTGGAGCTACACACAACGATACAGGAGAGACGGCCCGGATAAGTACACGGCGATAGAACGAACGCCGGGATCCGCTGATGAGGAGGGAATGTCAAAGTCCCTGATCATGGACTGGACAAGCCCCCGGAACAAGAAGTGGATCAGAGTAATCTCAATAGTCATTATAGCCGCATTCATACATCAAGATATCGTCCGCGCCCAAGGCGGAGAACCGATATGGATCCACACCAAAGCGTCATCCTATCCCAGCACTGCCCCCGCTACTACGAATACGGATCGGCCTCTTACTTCGCCTAAGAGCGTTTACCTCCCCCAGGATATCGCCGTTACCAAAGACTCGTATGAGTCCGGTAGCGGCGATATCATCTTTAACATTCAGGATGCGCACGCGTCCTTAGGGGCACAGGATTCGATCGTCAAGGTGCTCGATACGCTCGTAAAAGATTACGAGCTCGAACTTGTCGCGATCGAGGGGTCGAAGGGGTATATCAATACGAACATCTTACGGACGCTGCCGGATGAAAACATTCGGGAAGAGACCGCCCGCTACCTCATGGAAGAAGGAAGGATGTCGGCAGGTGAATTCTTCGCCGTGACGGCGCGGGAAGATATCCATCTGTACGGTGTGGAAGACCGGGAGCTCTACCGGGAGAATGTTGAGCAGTTCAGAAATATTTACGAGATCAGCGGCCCGGTCAGCCGCGACATCAAGTATCTGCGAAATGACCTCGCGGCTCTTGAAAAGGCGGTCTATTCGGAAGAGCTGAAGTCTTTAAGAGAACATTCGATACTTTCAGATAAAGATGACCTCTCATTTGTCGAGCGATGGAACCGTATCGCGGCAATTTCTGACCACTGCCGAATCGACCGGTCGAAGTACGGGAATATTTCAAAACTTACCCGGGCGCTCGAAATGGAATCACAGATAGATTTCATGAACGCGAACAGCGAGCGCGACCGCATTATCGATAGCCTGAGCGCAATGCTGAATGAGGAGCCGCTGAAAGAGCTGGTACTCGCGAGTCTTTCATTCAAAAAAGGCGCCTGGTCACAGGGGCAGTTCTATTCATTCCTGGAGGACCTTGCCGGAAATATCGGGCTCAACACCGGTGTGTACAGAGACTTTTCGGCGTATGCCGGCTATATCAAGCTCTATGAATCGATCGATCTTGCCGGTATGTTCGAGGAAGCGAAGTACTATGAGCGCGACATAGAGGAAAAGCTTTTTAAGAATGACGACCAACGCGCTCTTTCCCGATACTCGAAACTCGCCGAACTCCTATCAAATCTCTTCAAGGTACAGCTCACCGGCGGCGACCTGCGTATGCTGAACGAGATTTCAAGAGATATCCGACCGGATGAGTTCGCGTTGTTCATCAGAAGACTCTCTTCGCGGCATAGTATCCGGATCAGCGGGAAATACGACCTAGGAGCTATCCTGCAGCGGATGTCGCAGGCGATGGAGTTTTACCGGGTCGCCGAGGAGCGGAACGCGAGGATCCTTGAAAATACTATCCTATCGATGCGCCGCGAAGGGCAGCATGCCGCGGCGCTTATAACCGGCGGGTACCATACAAAAGGCATTACGGAACTCCTGAAAAAGAAGGAGACCTCCTACCTTGTCATTCTTCCGAAGATCGAAAAAGGATCACAGGAGCGGCCGTATGTCGCGATCCTCACGAATAAAAGGGCCGCCCAGGAAAAACTTTTAGAGACCGGCGAGTATTATCTCGCAACTCGGGCATACATGAACAGCGACCGCACGTTCGATGAGTTGAAAGGTTCGATCAGATACGCGTTCGGCAAAGCGTGCCTGAACGGAGATGATCTGGGCCTTTTCAGGGAGATCTGGATCGAAGCCTACCGGGTCAATGAGTCGGCACTGTCTCCGGAAAAAAGAAACGAGATCGTTTCACCGGATGATTTTGATCGCTATCTGCGGAGCGTTGAAGCGGTCAGGAAACACTCCAAAGAGGCGCTTGTCAGAGACGGCGGAGCGTACTGCAAAATAATAAAGGAGGACATATCGTTTTCTCTGCGCGAGGCAACGGAAGATGAATTTATCGCGCTTGCGGCCGTAAAGGGGAAAGAAGAGGCAAAACTATACGAAGAGGCTCCAGGCGCGAGAGCGGGCGGCGATCCTGTCAGGATGTCGCCGTCAAGCGAAAACGATCCTGAGAAGATCGCTTCCGATGAAGGCGCGGATGATAAAGCGGAAGTTATCGCGAAGGGAAAGGGTTCGCGCGGCGCGCTCATGATATCGTGGCCAGAAAAAGAGAAAGCCCGCTATGGAGCTATCGCCGAGCGGATACTCGCTCCGCTTTTCAGGGAAAAGCCGAGTATCAACGGGATCGAGATCGTGATCGTGCGCGGGAATGGTGTGTCGATCATCGCCGAGCGGAACGCGAAGAGGCTCGTGATCAATACGGGCCTATTCGACGCCCTGCTCGATTCTTCGATCGCGCGCGGTGATATCGACAGCCTGGTTGAGGCGGGGCGGTGGATAGCTGACCATGAGATCAGGAAATTTCTCTTCAAGAGGAGCAACGCGCCGGCCGGAAAGGTAGGCATCGGTGAGATAACCGGTACGCTGTATGATATTCAAAAATACCTCTGTATGAGCGCCCCCGCGCAGGAAGCGCTCATTGGCGTGTTCGACGGTTTCAATGATAACGGAGTCGCAACGAAGGGTTTCGATCGTGTACTCGGGATCACGTTTAAAAGATTATCGCTCGGGATGGCTCAGGGCTCGTACCGGAACAGCACGCTCGCGACCGCCTCACGGAACGTCGCGATCTCGATGCTTTTTGAGATCCTGCGCAGTTACGGAAAAGAGAATGTCGCTGTAGACGGCGTTGGGAAGATGACGGCAGAAGCGATCCGGGAACATGCGCGGAACGCGTATGAAATAATGGAACGGGCAGAACGCCGTGAGTATCTAAGGTCGCTGGCCGAAGAAGAGGTCCGGCGTGAATTTGCCGGTGAAAGTGAAAAGAAGATACGCGCGCTGATCGAAAAGAAGATGGGCTATAAATATATCGAGGAGGCGGTCGCTTCCCGGATCGATCTCAGGAAGAGAACGGGGATCTTGAGAGCGTGCGGTGTACCGATAAAGATCAATCTGGTGCTGCAGTTCAGCAGCCATGCGCTTGAAGAGAACATCCCGGTTTTGATCGCGCCGATCCCGTCAGGTATGGGGTACCTGCCGGAAGATGTAACAGCGAATCTTTTAAGAAACTTCATCGCAGGAACGATAATGAGAACCGCGCGCGCCCAAAGTATTAAGGCGATCGTTCAGGGGGGAGCGGCCGCGGATAATGCGCTCGAGGCGGCCGAGAGCCGTGTTCGAGATGTCCAAAGACGCGTCGACAGGGTGTATCGTGAAAGGGAGAACATCCGCGGGGATCTGCTTGAAAGCAACCGGGTTCACAACAGGGGTATGTTGGAACTCGAAGATGACATCGAGAAGCTTGACGACCGTGTACAAGAACTGCGGCGGGAGATCCTCGAACGGTTTTCTGTAATGAGCAAAGAAGCGCAGGGGCAATCGGCAGCGAACGACTCCCTTCAGAGGTGCATGGTTGCGGTAGACCGGTACGATACGGATGGTATCGGCCGTGCCGCGAGAGATCTTGAGCAGCTTCTTTGGGTGGAACAGGTTCCGGCGTTCCGCGCGCTGATGCGCGAGTTTATCCGGAAGGCGAGGATCCTCGAGGAGATCCGGCGCTCGCTGGCTGAATATGACGGTGATCCCGAAAACTTTATTTCCCGGGAAGACAAATTTTACGCTGCCTGCGCAAGCAGAACCCGGCATGTCATTGCGCAGAGAAGACGCGAAATGGAGCTCCTCCGGGGCGAAGTGGAGTACCTTGAATTACGGCTCGGAGAGCGGCAGGGGGTATGGAAGTACCTGGGGATATTCGATTTCGTGACGCCGCTGAAGATCCTTCTCATGAGGATAAAGATCGCGAAGCTTGAGTCAACGTTGACCGCCGGCTCGATCCTGGACGACCTTTTTGCCGAGACCCAGCGGCAGATCATTTTTCACGCGAACGAGGAATTCAAGGCGAACAAGCGCTTTGCCGGCGTTTCCGAGCTTCAGAGCGTTGTCCGCGGCGGGATCCCGGCGCTTCAGAATATGGCGGCGCGGCTCGTGACGGAGGCGTATCAGAGGCCGCTCACCGACGGAGAACGCGCGCGGATCGAGAAAGAGGTCGGCGAGAGGGCGAAAAGGCTTTTTGTTGAGCACGAGCGGAAGATTCGCGATGAGATCGGGCTCTTTTTCGGAAGAACGCCGGGCGGAGACCGCACAGGTGACGAGCCGGTCTTCCTGAGAGATTTTGTTCTTTTGACGGCGGCGAACGAAGGGTACAGCCGGATCGAGCCGGCTCGGCGCGATGAATTCGACCGGAGGCTTCGCGGCGTCTGCGCTTCGGCGGAAGAGGATATCATGGAGATCGCTTTCCTGGAGTTCAGGCTGACATGGGCGAGGCATTATCGTGATGAAAGCGCCGGCTCGACCGAAGAAGCTCTGAGGGGATCCCGGGAGGCTCTCGACAAGAAGAAGGAAGAGATCCTCGCGCTTATTTCGGAATATTGCGGAGAGATCGACACGGCGACAAAGCAGATGATCTTGCGTATTGACGTAATGCGTATCGGCAGGTCAGCAGCGGCTGCGGCGGCAATCTTACTCGTTGCAGGTTGCAGCGTATATGGCGCGGTAAACCAGCTTAACTTCGAACATGCGGATGAGGCCAGGGGTGGAATCCCGCAGGACGAAGTGGCTGCCGCTGCGCCTGCCGATAACGCCCCGATCGCAGCCGACGCCGGAGACGCGGTGCGCGCGGAGCCTGAATTTGCGATACCTCAGGAAATCGGCGCCGCGGCAGACGCGATCGCGGGGAAGGTTGCCGCGTTTATGGAGGATTGGAGGGCAAAGCAACAGGAAGAGACCAGAGAGAGGATCGAGACGCTCCGCTCGGAAACGATAGCTGTTGGGGTCGAGTTGGGTGTTCCGCCTGAAACGATGACCGAGCGGCTTGACGCGATGCGCGCGCGGGTGCGCGCGGCAAACGGCGCGAGAGCGGACGCGGACGAGATACAGACTCTCGAGCGCTATATGCAGGTCGGCCGGGAGAAGGTCCAAAGACAAGAGGATCTGCGAAGGACGATCCCTCAGGTCGCGTTATCGATCTATCCCGACAAGCCGGAAGAGGTAGAGCGGCATGTCAATGCCGCAGGGTCCGCAAGGTTGGAAGATCTGGATGCGATGCACAATGAGTTGACCGCTAAGTTACAGGAAGTCAAAGAGCTGCGCGGACGCGTCGATAGGCTGCGGGATGCGATGAAGCCGGGTGAATTAAAGCAAGAGGAGGCGGAGCGCCTGGCGGTGACCGATCAGCTGGGTGAAGTCGAGCTTTTGGGGTGGGAGGATACGCTTCGCGCGGATCTTGAAGCGAGTGCCGCGAAAACAACCGGCGAGATCAGGCGGCTGGCCGCCACGGTCGGGTCAGGATCCGCCCGCACAAAGGCGGCAGAAGCCGAGCGTATCGCCGCGGGGGCCGATAAAGGGATCTTTGAACGGGAAGAGCTTGAGCGCATGAACAATGAGTTGAGGGCCGAGCGGAAGGAGCGGGCGGCCGAAAGATTTATCGAAGCGTATTTTAGGGTCCATCCGACGCACGCAGACAGACAAGAGGCGAAGCGGAGGTCTTTACGGAGCCAGGCCGAAGGTATGGAGCTCGAGGAACTCGAAGAACGGCTTGCGACGCTCGGTCAGCTTGAGGAGGCCGAGAAGAAGATCGATAGCGCAAAAAAAGAACGCGCGCAGGCGGCTCCCGAGCATGAAGCGGAGATCCGGGAGCTTGTCGCGGTCAATAAGAAGCTGAGCCCGGGACTTGCCGACAAGGAGATCGCGACTCTTGCCGAAGGCGCGCGTCGAAAGACGAGAGGAGCGCTCATTAAAGAGATCGGGCACCTGAGCGTCCTTCTGGACAATATCCGGCGGAAGGAGACGCAGGCTCGCGATAAAGCGAAAGGCCTTGATGGTGAAGAGCTGAACAAATTGATAGGAGGTGGGGACATTGAACGATGGATCACGCGGCTTGAAGGAGACGACTCCGAGCGACGGCTCGATCGTCTTAGTGATTTCGTACAGAGAGCGACAGGAATCCTGTTCGACAAAAAAGCGGAACGGGAGAAGAGAGAGAAAGACCAGCAGGACACTGTGATGAAGGCCAGGCTTCGCGGGGAACTGGAAGTGCTCTATCGGGATCTTCACGGCGCGCGGGACGGCCAAAGGATGATGGCGGCTGTCGGCGCTGGCATAGGGCTTGATGATCTCGAACGGCTCGTACATGACGCCACGTACAAAAGAAACGCGCGGAATATATACCGGAAACAATTAACCGATCGACTTGATAAGGACGGCATGCATCCTGATGAAGTTGCCCGGAGAATCGGCAGGGTGCAGGATGAAGAGTCATACCGCTCCGAGATAGAAACCTATGAGGAAGAGAAGCGTCTCGAAAAGCGGCAAAAAGAGCTTACCGAACAGGCGGCGCGCATCCGGGGAGCGGAGCTCGCTCCGATCAAGTCCCGTATTACCGAACTGCACGGTCAGCTCGAACAATTTGACGAATATCATAATGACGTCGACATGCTCAAGAGGCGGGAACAGGTTACCAATAGCGGCGATAAAGATGGGCTGACGCGGTACGAAACGTGGCTTCGGGGGGAAGTGGAGCGGCTCAGGGAGCTTACGAGGTTGAACGGTGAAATAAGCGAGGCGATCGAGAAACTCAAGGCATTTCTTCCGGCGGATTCTGCGGACACGAAGAAGAAAGTCGATGACGCCAATAACGACTGGCAGCGGGTGTGGGGCGCAAAGAAGAATAACGAGAAAGATATCTTTATCTCCTGGGTCAGCGCTCTGCGGGATTGGCTGAACGGGAAACTGAAGGCCGAACGCGATGTAAGTGTTCAGCTGAAACAGTTGACCGATGACCTCGAATCGAAGATCAAGCGGCTTGAGCCCTATTTTCCGGTAGAGACGGTACGTAAATGGCGTACGGGGGTAGAGGAGAGGAAAGAAAAGAAAGATACCACGTGGCTAAAAGATACGGCTCTGCCGTGGTTTAACGCCCAGGAAGCCCAAATCCCGGTCTTCGCGCCGCAGAAAGAATATAAAGAAGCGCTGGTAACGATCGACGGAATGGATGAAGCTGCCGCCGAAATGAAGGCGAAAGCGCTGACCGATACGACAGTGCTTTCGGAGGCGATCGGAGGCCTGCAAGATAAACAGAAAGAAAAGAAGCGTCTCGAAGATTCAAAACGGCGCGAGGCTGAAGCGAGGTTCTTTCCGCTCTTCAATGAAGCGCGAACTTTGCTCGACAAGGCGGAACAGTTCTATTCAGTGGAAGAGATAGCAACATCGAGAAATGAACTCAACGAACATCGCGCGGACGAAGCATGGCTGAAAGCGAAAATCCCGACTCTCAGAAGGAACCTTGTCGAAAAGTTACTCGAAAAGCTGGCGCTTCATTACGGGGCCGGCATCGAGGAGATGAAGCTGCAGTATGAAGCGAATAAGAATGACGACGCATGGGTGCGCAGGGCGTATGACTGGCTTTCTGCCGTTGATAAAGAGGCCGAAGCTAAAAAGAGGCGGGAAGTCGCTGAGGAGAGACGGGATGAAGCCGCCAAAGCGAGGGCGGACGCCCGAACGGAGGCCGCGGCGAAGGCGGGGAAACCGGCTGTGAAGCCGGAACCGGCGGTAAAACCTGCCGGAAAAGCAAAACCGAAAGCTCCCGCGGCGGTGAAGCCTGCGGGCGGGGCGAAACCACCGGTGGCTGTGGCGCCGGGCGGCGCCGTGCCGGGGATCGCGATGCCGCTTGCTGCCGTTCAGCCGGCCGATATCGGCGATGATGATCTTGCCGCTCTCATAAACGCGCTTAAGGCCCGCGCGGACAGTTTCGCCGAATTCCTGGCGACAGATCGTGGAAAAGCGTTCCTGGCGGATCTCTGTAACGCGCGGGGCGTGCCGCGCAATCTCGCCGGGTATCATATCCGGGGGATCGCGTCATGGGCGACCGAGGCTTTTAGGATAAAGGTCCCGATCCACCGTTATATGGGCGGCCCGGTCGACGCGCTACTGTCGGGCGAAGACAAAGCGCGTATCGCTGACAGGGAGAAACGTATATTTGCTCTGATGACGTACCTCCAGGGAAGATATGAATTCTACAAAATGTTCCCGAAGATGTTCTGGGGCAGCGAGGGCAATCTCAAGAAACTCGTCAGAGGGGACGCTGAAGAAGTGGAAGCATTCTCGAAAATACGGAACAAGACCGATCAGGAGATCGCCTGGCAGATGATGATCGCCGGAAAATTGAAAGAAGCGACCATAGATTTGGCAGGGTGGCAGCGGCTCCATCAGGTTGCCAGGAATCTTCTGCCCGATTCGCTCATCGGCGCCTGGCATGTTCCCGCTATTCCGGTCCAGGGGCCGGAAGGCGTCGAAATAGGAAGGGGGCTTCCGGAGAAGGACAATCTGTTTGGCCTTGAACGCATGGGTCATTTTGCGGCGGGGACCGGCCGGGCGGCAGCCGAACATAACACTACCGTCTACATGGACGCCAGCGATGACTTTGAAAGCTATCTTTCGCTCATGATCTTCGCGCGGGCGTACGGATTATCGGTCGAACAGCTCATCGCGCTTGAACAGCCGATGGGGAGCATCGCCCGGACGGTTGACCAAAGGCTCGGAAGCGTCGAGCTTACCGGATACGCCGCTCTCGCGAACCGCGTTGAAGGGGTCGGTGTCCGCAGGCAGTTAGTTATCGCGTTCGGCAACAACGCGACCGCGCTCTTAAATACGACCGCCAATGGAAGCCCGCAGGCAGCCGCGGCCGCCGCGGCGCGGCTCAACGTAATGATCGAAACGACAAAGGTTACCAGGAAGGGTGTCTGGTGGTTCAGAAATCTTCAGCGCGAAACGACTCTCGCGAAACGCCGTATCTACCTGAACCGGCTGTTGAAGGTCTTCGGCCCGATGGTCAAGGATATGCATGATGACCAGACGCTCAGAGAGTCAGTTCAGACCAGGCCCGACATCAACGCGAGGATCATTGCGCGGCTGGCGATGTTCGACGAGGTCCTTTCGAGCCTCCAGGGACGGAATAACGGCGCTATCGGATGGTATGTGCGGCCCGAAGAGCGCGGCGAACCGGCCGATTTCGCCCTCAGGATGCTTGCCGAAGAGCTCTTTCCGGAAGTCGCCGCCGACGGAAGACTGACCGGCCGTTTTATCCGGTATCAGATATCAACCACTCCGGACGGGCGGCAAACGAGGACCCCGATCGTGATCCTCGAGCGGGACGCCGACGATCCGGACGTAATGCGCGAAACCTGGACGGCGGACCATCCGCGGCACCGCGCGGGCGATGAGCCGAATGTGTTCGTAAAAAGAAAAGACGCGGCAACCGGACGGTACGTGCTCGTTGAAAAGATACGCCCTTTTACCGTTACCGTGCCTGATCCCGCCGCGGCCCCTGGCGTGACAAAAAGGATCGCTGTCAGAGAACATATCTACTTCAGTGGATATGACGGTGTCGGCAGGGCCACGAAAGCGGAATTAAAGGTCGAAATTGACGGCGTGGAAGAGACCATTGAGGAAAAAGAACTCTCCTATCGCGATGATGACCCGGGCCGGATGCCTGATACGAAGAGCTCATTCCCGCACGGCAATCACTTCAGACAGAAGTGGTATGATGAGACAGACCCGCGCGTGAAAACGATCCGCGACGATATTATAAAAAAACGCGCTGCCGCCAAGCCGGGGGTTGTCCGCGCCGGGAAACGGCCGTTGCATATTCCCAGCAGGCGCGAATGGTTCGCGCGTGAGCGGGTACGTATCGCCCGCGGCGGGCAGGCGAGTATTCCGCCCTGGATCCTCGCACAGGCACTGCCGCTCGCCGCTAAGGCGGCGAAGCCGGTCGATATGTATCAGACCGGCGGAATGATACTCGACAACGGGCTTCTTGGTTCGAAGACCGTGACGATCGAATATGATGACGGCTCAAAGAAAGAGAATGTGCCGGCGCATTTCGCGTACGTCTATGACGGCCGTGGACTTCCGGTATACCGTTACGAAAATCTTGAAGGGGACGTCGACGCGACGGGAGCTCCGGTCTGGAACGTCTACGCGATCGATCCGGACGCGATACGGTTCGACACCCGCGGCAGGATGATCGAAGACCAGAACAGCACGATACTTATCGAGACGCGCTCCGGGGCGCGTCCGGCCGATATAAAAGATGTCAACGATCCGAAAAACGCCGTACGCCCGGGCCGGGAAGGCGCGGCGACCGCGAAGATCGGCCGGGGAGGGAGTTACGAATTCCGGCATGATCTCGGCAAGGACGTGATCTTTCTTTCCTATAAGCCGGATGTCAACGTGCCGGGACTGCTCGTGGCCCAGGTGCGGCCGGATAATGTTGTGATCAATAATGGGACCGCGACCATCCGATCGGTGCCCGATCCGCGCGATCCCGTCAGGATCATCCCTGACGGAAGAACGATGGTGATGTACTACTTCGGTGATTACATGCTGGGAGGCACGACGTATTTCGCGACACAGCACGGCCCGTTTTCACCCGAAAAGCTTCTTCCAAAGGACGATATTGGGCACATTGACGAAGGAGCGGTCTTTCTCTCGGTCAACGAAGAGGATGAGAGCCCCGCGATGCGCGTAACGGGCCCGGCATATGACACGAAGACCAGGAAGTTCGCGGGCTCGGCGCGGGTAATGTACCGGTTCGCGAGCCGCGTGGTGAATCCCGGAAAGCCGGATGAACATACCGAGTATTATACCGAGCACGGTACGGCTTCTCACGAAGTGCTGAGCTCGCCGCCGGCGGCCGAGGCCGGCGACGTCTTTATGTCGCGCGACAAAAAGAAACCGGCGGTAATGAAGGTATCGGGCGTCATGATCGATAACGCCGGTACGCTCATCGTAAAACCCGCAAAGCCGAAACCGGGAGCTGGCGCGGGTGCCGCGCTTCCGAAGCCTGAAGCCCGCTACGGACAGCGGGTTATCGACCGCGGCCTTCCGAGCGAACGCGTCGAGCAGTATTCGCAAGGGACAGCGGCAGGAGCATGCGAAGTCGCGGTAACGAGGCCGGACGGAACACGCGTACCGATCAGGATCGTCCGGGGCGTGACGCTTGACGATGAAGGCCGCGTGCTCGATAAAGCCGGCGCGATCGAAGGCGCCGCCGATGAAGACGTACTCTATTATCTGGGTGAAGACGGAACCTACCGGTATGTACAGGTCGGGCCGTCCGCGCCGGAAGTCGTCGGAGACGCGGCGCTCGGAATACCGGCTGATCCCACCAAGGAGGGGGAGGTCTATCGGTCGCCGAAAATCGGATCGATGAGGTATTACAGCGTTTCGCTGAACGAGAGTATGATCGAACGCCACTGCGGCGAGATGGCACGGTATAATATCGGGTTTTTCCGAACACAGCTCGGTTACGACGGCCGCGCTCTCTTTTCCATTGACGGGACGGCTGTTACCGGATATACAAATGAATTCCGCCGGGATGTCAAAACGCTTCTCGATACCGCACAGCGGACCGGCCGCAAGGTTGAGCTCGTCCTCATCGATCATCTTATCGCCGGAGAGCGCGAGATCTCAGGAGGGGTGTATCTCGGGGGCAGGAGCGCGATCATTACCGATCCGGCCGCGCGCCAGGCGCATATCGATAATTTCCTTGTTCCGTTCGTGACCGAATTCGGCGGCCATCCGGCTCTAAGGGGGCTCGATCTCTTGAACGAACCGGAGCTGGTCGATCTTGACCGGGATGATGTGCTCGATTTTCTCAAGGGATGCGCGAAAGCGATCCGCGATAATTCACCGGCGGGAACCCATATTCCCATTACGGCCGGTGTTAACACGCAAGGCGCGGCCGACATTGACCCGTTCGTGATGAGTTACGCGAAACTGGTAACGGAAGGGGCTCTTGACTACATCGCGCTCCATCATTACGAGGACCGGTTCGCCGACGGGGGCGTGACCCTTCGGCAGAATATCGACGCTTTGAACAACGCGGGAGTAGCCTGGGCGCTTGAGGAGTTCGCGACCTCCGCCGCCGATCCGAACGATGTCGCGCATTACGCGGCGCTGGTCAAAGATAACGGCGGCTCCGCATGCGCCGGCTGGAACTTCAACCCCGGCCTTGATGCCAGGACCTGGGCATCGCGAACTGAGCGGGACACCGAGCTCGCCGCGGCTCAGGCCGCGTTTACGGCGGCGCGGAACGGAGGCGTCGAAATAGGGGTAAACTGGCGGGGGCCGTTCGGCCGGCGGTCGTACGGTAAGAGTTACGGCGCGTACAATTACGCCGAAGGTACCGCGTGCGTGGGAGGCGTTGTCATTAAGAGGGATGGAAACGTCGACAGGACGAATGAAAAGGTCAAAAAGCGTTTCGCGAAAAGGAATGGAAAATTCTGGGTACTCTTTCTGCCGGATGCCGATGAGGTCAGAAGCGGAAAAGAACAGACGCAGACCACGTCGCTCTATCTCGATCCCTACGGTGACCGGGTCTCAGTTATTACCGGCGTGACCGCGATCAACGATCATGGGAAGATATCCGTCGATCCGGCAGACGGTCTACGGGTGATCCAGAGGGAGGGGCGGATCGGTCCATGGTACGCGGTTGAATTGACAAAGGACTCGGAGGATGTCCGTGCCGGCCGCGCGAACGCGGGTGATATTATGCTGCGTCCCGCCAAGGAAGGGACGGCGACCGCGCAGATCCCCGGGGCGGTATATGATAATACCGGAACGCTTGTTTCCGGCTGCATGATCGGATTTTATGGAGAGGTTTTTGCCGCGGACGGATCGCGCGTAAATGATATCGCGGCGGTAATGAGAATGTACCATTTCGGGACGGCCGAGCGGAACGGCAGGACGTATCGGTATCAGGAATTCAGGGAGGCCGCTCCCGAGGTAGCGCGCGGTGAGCGGGCGGCCGGAGATGTTATCATGTGGCCGGCCGAAGATCCGGCGACCCGCGTCAAAGAGTCCGATGAAAAAGCTTCTGTCGGCGGCGTGACCGTTCTCGAAGACGGCAGCGTCGCGGTAAAGCCGGGCGAACGCGAGCGTACGATAGAAGTGTTTACCGATATTTATCGGAGGGTCAGGTTGCCCGATGGCAGATGGTATGACATCACGATACCGAACGCTCTTAATGAGAACCGTGATCCCGGGACCTCGCCGGTTGGGGAGAGCTCGGAATATTACGGCGTCTGTCTCGATAACCGGTCGATCACCGTAAAGGTCAGAGCAATATGGTACGGGAGATCGAATGGGGAAGGGGCCGATGGATTCAGTCTTGAAAAAGCTCTTACCCATTATAAAGAGGAACCGTTCGGTGATAACAGTAAAGTCACTGAGTACAGAACGTACGATGACGCGGCCAAGGGTGAGAACGCGCGATCAGTCTCCTATAAGCTTGAGCAGGAAACCGATGAGTGGATATCGATCAGAGATGTCGTTGCCGAATATCCGGAGTTGGGAAGCCCCGATAACAAAGATCTCGTAAACGCGATCTTCACCGGTCAGGTTAAGAACGGCCTGGATGGATCGGCCGTCAGACTCCTGGCTGAGCGGGCGATCCGATTGACAAAGACGCTTGTTATGGCATGCGCTCAGGCCGGTGTTACGATCGAACCCCGGGGTCCGGTCGAGATCGCGAAGATCGTCTTCTGGGCCAGCGATGGAAACGCCCAAAAGAATGAAGCAATGATAGGATTCATAGAGAAGAATAGCGCGCTCTTTGCGCGCATTGTGGAAGTTTCCGATACGAGCGAAGGGCCGCGACTGATCGATATCATCGTTTCAGCAGCGAAGGAAGCTGTCGAAGGGTCCAAATCCAAAGAAGATGCCGTCGCGAAGATCACGACGCTCGTGAACGAAATCCTGACGGCCCGGGGCGAGAGTGAAAAAGCGATCATGCAGCCGAAAGACGAGCGGAGAGGCCTCATAGGACGTTTTGTCCTCGCGACGCTGGCACTGGCTGGTTTGATCGCGGCGCTCTTCCATACGGCCCGTAGGAACGGCGCCGCTTCAGGCGGGGCGTTTTCGGCGAAAGCCGGGTACGCGGCGCGGTTCGCCGCGGAGACAACCGGTGTCGCGGCGCTCGTCGCGGCCGTTATTGCCGTCAGCGTTTTTGGGCTCGGCGCGGCCGCGCTTATAGCGGCGGCGGTTTTCGCGGCGTTCTCAGGAGGATTATTTTTCGCCGGCCGGTTATACCGGAACATAGCCTGGGCGGTCGAATTGTCGATGACCGACGCGGGATTTGTCGGCATGGATACGCTGGTATGGCCGATAGCGCGGTCAGGGATAGATTACCGGGAATTTATCAGACTGGCTGATGGAAGACCGATGGATGAAGCCGGCCGTGCGCTCCAAAAGATTGATAAAGGCGCGCTTCTGAACGCGATGCAGCGTCGGGCGTTCACGCTCCTTATCGCTTCGTGGCCGGACCTGGGAAGAGCGGTTATCGCCCATGAGGTCGCTGAGCGGTCCTTAATAAAAATGAGGCTGGGAGAAACAGCGGCGCACCGTCTGGCGATGCTGGCGATGCTGCCTGGCATCAGGGCGCTGAGAGCGAAAAAAGTGACGCTCGAAAAAACGCTCCCGTTCTTTCTGTTACAGCGGGCGACCGATCCGGAAACGGATATACTCGTGGCGGTCGAAGCGCTCGATGAACTCGGTCAGTTCGGTATGACCGATGAGCAGTGTGAGATCGTAGTCGGTAAGCTTGAAAAGATGATCCTCAAACCTAACAGAAAGGCTCACTGGAGGAAAGTGCAGGCGGCCGCGCGGCTTTTAGGAGCAATGAAGAGCCTCTCGTCGTATAGCGCTCTCGAACGGTTGCTTAATCACCCGGTATGGGCCGTAAGGATGGAAGCGGTTCGTTCTATCGGACGTCGAGCTCCGCCTGAGGATGCAAGCGACTTTTTGCGGGTTTCGGGAACGTTGATCATGATGGTGGTTGATGATCGCGCCATTGAAGTCCGCCGCGCCGCGGTCAACGCCTGCGCCGCGTTCGTCCGTCATGATCCTAACCGGGAGACGGTTCTGCTCGACCTTTTGATCGGTATCATACTTGATCCGAACGAGAAGGATCGGATGCTCCAGAAGCTCGCGATCAAAGGTGTCGCTCCTGTTGACCATGAAAAAGTTACTAAAGTTCTGAGCGGTGTTTTCGCGATGGATTGGATGAAGCATGAGCCCAAAGGTGATCAGCAAGGGTATCTCAGGCAGAGCGATCTGTGTAATGCCGCCGCGTGGGCGCTCGGGCAGGTTGTGACCGAAGAACGCTTGAACGCTCTTGAATATTGCGCGAGCCACCGTGAGCAGTCGATACTGACACGTAGACTCGCGGCGGGCCAGCTTATGATGAATGCCGGCCTTGAGCAGATCGAGAACCTGAGAAAGCATCCGGATCCGATAACACGAAGCCTCGGTGAAGAGGCGTTCTATGCCCTCGGCGGTCAGAGTCCTCAGATGACCGGCGAGAGTATCAAGCGGCTCAATAAAAAGATATTCGACGATCTCGCGACGAAACATCCGGCGCATCTCGATCCGGCCCATCGCGTGTTTCCGTTTCCGGAGACAGAGGAAGAGCGGCTCCATTTCGATATAAAAGATACGAAGCTCAGGTATAAGGAGCCTGGCCCGAGGCTGGATGAACGAAAACGGGCGCTCAAAGAGATATGGGAGATCACCGAGGATCCCGATGGCAAACTGAAAGCGCGGGAGGAGGGGCCGGGGATCGATCAGACCCAGGAAATTCCGCACCTTTTCAAGATGAACGGCAATGCGTACTACATGAAGCAGATCGCCGCCGATTACCAGTCGGCGGTCTTTGCCGTGAACCGTGTTCAACAGCTCTACGAGAAGAGCAAATATCCGGTTGCGCCATTCGTGCCGACGCCTGAAGGCGCGCTCTGCGTGAAGATCGGCAATTACTATTATGCGATCGCGCGAAATTTAAGCTTAATGCTTGATAAAGAAAACGCGGTCCATGTAACGGGCAATAGTATACTCGGCAGCCAATTCGCGGTACTCGGCCGGGCGATCGCGCAGTTCCAGCTCACCGTTCAAGAGTCGGACCTGCCGGGGATCAAAGAGGAGTGCACGATAACCGATGTGAATGAGAACCAGCAGCATGAGTCCGGAAGGACGGTTGACGAACAGGGTCGCGCGATAAGCCTTCGCCACCGCCTTGAGCAGGTGCTGGAATCATACGCGGATCCGGCCGCGATCAACGGAGCGCCTAAAGATGAAGGCGTGCGGCTCCTCGTTGAGAATATTGCCATGATCACAAGCGGTATGGATGTTATGGAGAACCGGAGCGCCAACCTGAATTACTACGACATTATCTGGCGGATCATCCACTTCGATTTCAGATTTGATAATGTCCGTTTCAATAAAGCGATGGACGCGATAACCGAGATCTTCGACTGGAACAAACTCGCCTACCAGGTGTATATAGAGGATTTCAAGAATACCGTTGTGAACCACGGGTTCGGCAGGATCTTCGATCCCCTGGCCTTCATGAGCGTGCTCAGAGGGTACGCTTCCGTCAGACATATCGATCCGAATGAGGCGCAGTTCATGGGTGACCTTCTGCGCGGCACACTGTTGAACTGCATGTACGGAAGATTCATGCCGGAACCGGACGCGCTCAAAGAAAAGGGGCCGGCGCGTCTCGAGGACGACATTATCCATTATACGAACCTTGACGGCGCGTTCGAGGGATTCGTCAAGAGAGTCGAGACGCTTATCAGGTCGCTTAACGAAGAAACAGTACGCACATCTCCTTCTACCGGGCAAACGCTCCAGGGTAAGGCCGCCGAGCTTACGTCAAGCGTTGTCGAAGAGCTTGTCAGGAGAGCGCGATCGGATCGACAGGAGGATAAACCGGCGGAGGCGATCAATACGCTTCGCGCCATGGGCGCAACTGAAAGCGCCGATGATCTTTTGGGGATTCTAAGCGATCAGGACCGGGCGCCTGAGGCGAGGACTCAGGCGGCGATCGCGCTGGCGGTCTTTGGGTACAGCGATAATAGCGCTCTCGGCGCGATCATGGATATCGTTCGAAATGAATCGGAGAATGCGGATGTGCGTGTCGGCGCGCTTATCGGACTCCGAAAATATATGCGGACATGTTCCGCGGCTAATCGTATCGACCTGGAGAAGGCGCTCTTAGGCTGTGGTATTGGCAATGAGAAGTCCGGACTTGAAGAAGTTCTCTACCGGTATACAACGCCGCGGGTCCCGGAGCTTGAGCGGGAACTCATCCGTACGATCGGCGAGTGGCGGCGGCATACGATACAATTTGCCGAACGCGCGATAGCGGATCGGAGCGCATCGCTTGAAGATAGGATCTTCTTTGTCCAGATACTGAAAGAGAATAAAAAGTTTGTTAAAAGATCCGATTCTCCCATTCAGGACCGCATCGATCTTCATCTGCATACCTATCATTCAGACGGCATGACGACACCGAGCGATATCGTCTATCAGGCATGGCGCGGCGGCATGCGGACGATCGCGATCTGTGACCACAATACGCTTGACCATCTTGAAGAGGCGTTCCTGGCGGCAACGGAACTCGGCATAGAACTTATTCCCGGCGTTGAGATCGGCGTCGACGAACCCGGCGTTGAGAGGACGGTCGAAGATACCCATATTCTTTCATACTGGAGAACACTGAAAACGGTCGATGAATTTCAAGCGTGGATCGCTTCTCCGGCGATGACGGCGGTGCGGTCAGAGCTTGCGGATCTCTCCGGCAGGCAACGTGATGTTATGAGAGCGCTCAGGGAGAGTTTCAACATCGGTCAGGGAGCCAGTGAAGACATTAAGCTTATCGAGGACGACATTGAGGGGTATGTAACGGAGATACCGAATAAATACCAGCTGGGAAAAGCGCTCTTTGAAAAATACGGCGCGGCCCGTTTAGGGTGTCGAACATACCGTGACGCGACACGGAAGTACTTCCATGAAAGCGGAAAACCGGGGCTCCCGACTAACGAGATCCTGCCGGACGTTGTGCGGGCAGGCGGCGTACTTGTATTCGCGCATCCGGGGGAGAGTGATTACGGGCCGACGTATTACCGGGAGTTTATCGGCCGACACAAGATGATTGAGGTCGACGGCAAAACAGTTCCGTGTATACGCGGCGTTGAAGTCTTCAGCTCGAAACACAGTCCGGAGAAAGTCGAAGAGTATGGCGCGTTTGCGCAAGAAGAGGATCTCATAGGGACGATCGGTACCGACTGTCATTTCGAGCCTGATATGCCGGATCTGAAGCTGGGGCTCGGCAGGACCCGTACAGATCATGGCGGTAATATGCCGAACGACACCGGTCTTCATGCTGAGACGCTCGAAAGTCTCCGCGGTCAGATCGAAGAGGCATCTGCGTGGGGGGCCTATGCGGCGGGGAACGGGTTTCATGTGTCAGATGTTATGCGCGGTATCGCTTTGGTGATCTTTATTGCCGCGGCTTTGTTTTCAGGTTTTGCCGCTGCCGGATTCGTCACTGCGATATCCGGCACGGCCGCTCTTGAGGTGCTCGGAGCGAGTTCGGCAATATCGGCAGTTTCATTTCTCACGGGAAGAAGTTACAGAATGGTGGCGCGAGAAGTGATGAACAGAATGCTCGACCAGGGATTTAATGAGACGCTTGCGGAAGAGAAACCGATCGCCTGTTCAGGCATCGATTATATCGAGCTTATCACTAAACTAGACGCGCGCGGAATGCGACAGACGTATGGAGTAACCCATGCCGAGGCGGTTGCTGAGTTGACAGCTCTTGATACAGGAAATTTATTAAACGATCATCCGAGAAAAGCGTTCATCACGCTTATGGAGGAAACTCCTGACGCCGCGCGGGCGATCATCGCGCATGAGCGCGTTGAGCGGGCGCTGATAAGCCGCTTTCCTGGTAGAATACGGATCGCGCACGGCGTCGCGATGGTCGCGATGCTGCCGTGGATCAGAAAATTGTTTGCTCCGAATTTTTCGATCGAAAAACCATGGAGCGCCGGGAAAGGGTTTTACACGAACAAGCTCGACGAGGCGGACAATACGGTCGGGAAGGCGATCGCGGTGCTTCTTGAATCGCAGAAAGGAGTAGAATCGAAGATCGGGATGCTGCTCGTCTGGTCGGGCGTTATAGCTATCGGGCTTCAAATTGTCTGGAGATCGATGTACGCGCTTTCGTCGCTCAATATGATCAACCTCGCGTTCAATGAGCCCGTCTGGGTATTCGCGCCGCTGTCCATTATCGCGGGACTTCTCTGGCGGGTCAAAGACGCCCCGATCCTGTCACCCGCCGGGTGGTTCGGCGGATTCCGCTCTATCCTGCGGAGCATTGACGACAAGATGCACTTTTCGAGGACGAGGATCGTCCGGCACGCACGCGCCCAGCTTAAAACCTGCCAGGTTCTCACTGCCGGGCTCGATAAGCTCGAAGCGTCCATTCGAGATGGATCGATCGGTATCGATCCTGAGAATCTTGAGAATATAGTTCCGCGTACGTCGCTTCCATTGCCCGGAGAACGAATACCGGAGGTGCTGGTATATCAGGATATGCTTGACGCGATCCGGGTAGCAAAAGATGAAATAGAGGCGATCAGCCTGGAAGCGAAGAGCGTCATGCGGGGGATGAGCGATCGGATGCGATTCTGGTTCGTGACCGAGGATATTATTAAATATAAACGTCTCATGGTCGAAGGAGCGGATGATCAGGTATGGCACCGGTTTAGAACGCGGACGAGAGCCGACAATGCAGGCACGTGGGGCGGATGGGTTCTGAGCACGTTCCGGGAAGATCAGCTGAAAAATCAGTATAGTGTCGCCCGGTTTGAGCTGGAAGGTTCCGCGGGCGGTCAGGATCTGCGTGAGATGCCGTGCGGGCCCCGACGCAGAAAAGGCGCAGTCGCGTATGAGATCATGGCACTGCTCGACCAGGCCGAGGAGTATCAACGCATGAAAAAGTCGAGCGCTGATGATGCTGAATTCCGCCGGCAGAAAGCGATCAGGCACCGTACGATGGCTCAGGAGGTTGTGGAGGAGCGGCGCCGCGGCTCATCGTCGGCAAATCTGCCGACAAGGGACCGGTACGCGCGGCCGATCGTGATTTCAGCCGTTGTTTTCATAGTCGGTGTCATTGCCGCGTGGTTTTTGAGCGTTTACCTGCCGGTGTTCTTCGCCGCGATCCCTGTCATCGGCGCGACGCTTGAACCGTTCGTCAGGTTGGTAGTCGACCTCCACTCAACACCGGGCATGTATTTCTTTAAAGCGATCGCTATTCCGTCGCTTCTCTTTATCTTCCTGACGCAGGAATTCAAGCTCCGCTCGCTCGTCTGGAGGTTTTTCGGAAATGAGCGCCTGATCTTTGTGACCGACGATATGAGGTCATGGGCGCGGGCGGCTCTCGGCGATGAAGATTATGATACCGTCGCGCAGGAGATGCTCGTTCAGGAGATCATGGCGACGAACAACTATCTCTATTCGTACTACTCAGGGAGCGAAATAGCCGCGTTCAAGCAGAATGTTACCGGCAAGCTCGCGGCGCTCTCGCTCACCTGGGGAGCCACTGAGTTCATTCCCGGCCATGCGGACAAAAACGATCTCTCGAATGCGGCGCGGAATAACGACATTATCGATGCGTTCAATCTCGCGCTGGCGGAGAGTTTACCGGCGCTGGATCTCGATGATGTCAGAGAGCGGTTCAATCGCGCGCTGTTCGATCACCGTGATTACCTGTATATATTCCTGGCCAATCAGGAGCAGGACCGGTTCGTGAACGGTATTTTTGATGACCGGTTTTTCGGCACGCTTACGACTGTTCAGGAGACGAATCTTCGGAACGCTCTCGAAAGCGCTGACGTCAATCCGGTCGGCCACCGCGCCCTTACAGACAACGGAATACAACACCGGGAGTGGAATTCGTCACCCCTCAAGGTTGATTGTATCGGCCTTTTGCGGGCACTGGCGGATGCGGATGTAACTGCCGAGCAGCTTTATGCTTTGGCGGTGATCACCGCGCCGACGATCGGAATTCAGCGTCCGACATTCAGGAAAAATCTCGAAGCTCAGGAGACCCCGACAAATTATATCTATGACAACGGATATCCGGTCGACCGCGTTACGCTGAATATGGTTACGGACGCTAATCACGCTCCG
This sequence comes from Candidatus Omnitrophota bacterium, assembly GCA_043825275.1. GTDB lineage: Bacteria > Omnitrophota > Gorgyraeia > 2-01-FULL-45-10 > JBDRSA01 > JBDRSA01. The sequence goes on along the minus strand of JBDRSA010000050.1, from coordinate 12,262 downwards.
AACCTTGTGCGGGTCCGGGGCGCCGAGCTCTACCCGAACTATCCGAAGATGGAAGGCAAAGTCGAGATATTCGGCAGCCCCCTGGGCGGGCCGAATGAGCCGGGCGTCCAGAATAAGCCGAGGATCAAGCCGAACGACACCAACTGGGTCGTCGGATCATGGATCGCGCGACAGGAAGCGGAAAACAGATCAGCTCGGCGGGAAGGAAGGGCGAGGAACGTACGGATTCCGGAGATATTCGTTATCTATGACGGAGAGGACCGCGCGGCGCGCCTGCAGTACTGGACGATGGCGATCGGTTTTACCGGTATAAAAGCGGCGATACAGTATTGTATCGAAGAGGCGAGGACCGGGGATGCTGAATACGACTGGCTGAGGATGAGGCCCTCGGTGTTGAGCGAGAACAACCCGCAGCTGTATGATCAAATGCTGAAGTGGGGCATCGATCCGTTCGAAGTAGAAAAAATGGCTCAGGAATATTCGGATTTCAGCGAGATCAGGTCTTCCCCGACAGCCGAAGGATCTCAAGGGTCGGAAGAGGAGACGGAACCGGTACGGAAATCGCCGAGCGCGGCGGGTGACAATGATGAGGTGAGGAAAATCAAGCGTCTCTTTAAACGGATCTGGCCGACGCGGGAAGAGTATATTACCAGCGAACTTGCCCAGCGCGAGGGACCGACAATGATCCAAGGTGTTCTGGTACAGATTCCGTACGGCCCGAACGATCACGCGAATTTCGACTACCGGAGCTGGAGCCCGGTTAAAAAGGGAACGCTCGCGCCGCAGGACAAGGTATCGACAAAGGTGGGGATGTTCTTCGCGGCGCTCTTTACGCTGCTCGGATACGCGATCATAGGCGCGTCGCCGAACGCGCCGTTCGTGATCATTCCTATGTTTTTGGCCGGGTATATTCTGGGGATATCGATATCGGCGAATGTCATGGCAGAACTCAGGCGTCGGGGAGTCGATTGGGTAGAGTGGTTAACGTCGCACCGTCCGGTCCTGCATCTCGACGGGACGACGAATTTTATCGATATGGAGCGCTATGCCGGCTACAACATGTCGGGCCGGAAGACCAGGAGAAAACTGTGGGAAGAGGTAACGATCGAGCTTCAGGGGCTGGGTAAGGATCCAGCGAACGAACTTACATCGGCTGAGGCAAAAGAGCGGCTGGCTGAAATGGAATTCCTTAAAACAGCCGGTTTTCATCCGGCGCCGGATACGACCGAGGACAAGCGGAAGGGCGAAGAGTTCGCCGAACGAAAACTGAAGTCACGCTACGGAACCGACCGCTTTGTCGAGTCGTACGAGATGCACGGATCGATCCCGGATGATTACCAGCGGTTCCTTAACCAGCGTTCGCGCTGGATCATGATCATCTCAATGGCGCAGTTTCTTTCGGCGTCGCTGGCGATATTGATACCGATCGGGTCGTTCATGCTCGCCGGCTGGTGCGCGGCGCTCTTTTTGACGAAAGCGAACGCGCTTATCGGTGTCTTCGCGGTGCTGGCCGGATTCTGGCTCGGCGGAAAGATCGGCCGGCATGTGGGGCGGGCGATCGTACGCCGGGGGTTGCGGACCGGACGCGTCCGTTCTGTCCAGGCGCTTGAGGACAGGATACTCGAATCCGGATGGGAGAACTATTACGCGAACCTCCTGCTCGACTCGGGGTTCCTTTCGTCGATCCTGACGCATGTAAGCTACATTATTACCGCGTTCTTCGTATACGCGGTCGTGGCCGGGCAATTACTCGCTCCGGTGGCCGGCTCAAGCCACCCGGTCATATCGTTAAATCTCTCATTCACCCAAACGGTCATGACCGTTCTTTCACACGGTCTCGGGTTTATTCAGAATACCGAGATGGGTGTCGCGCTCATCCTCTTTTCGCTCGGGCTCTTAAGCCTCCTGACGCTGGTCTCACATATTTTTTCGGAGCGATCGGTGCGGGACGATGAGGGAGCCGTACGTATCGGGCTGAGCCTTATGGATGAACAGATCCGGGAATTCGACGCGGTACCGAAGCAATGGCGCGAAGATGAGAAGAAAGTGCGCGATCTTCTCCAAGATATAAAAAGGACAAAAACAGGCCCCAATAGTCTCGTACCGGTCGTTAAGATAGCGAATGTTATCAGGAAAGCGGAGGTACTAAAGAAAGAGATGCTGGAGGATCCCAAGCTGCCGCCGGCGACCGCGGCGCTTGACCGGCTGATCTCAATCGCAAAAGGCTTAAGGGCGCGCAAAGAGGAGCTTAATGTCGACGATCTTGAGGCGATCCCTGACGCGATGAAGCCCGCAGCTGAGAGGATCATGCGGGAAGAACGGGATCGGATGACCCTTCTACATGATGACAGGGCTCTTGGAAGGATCCGTTTCCGCGGCGTTTCAGCTCTTACCGGGGTTTGCATGATGGCGGCCGGATGGCTCCTGGCGAGCTGGCCGTTTACTCTTTTCGGCGCCGCGTTCGTAGCTCTTGCCGTCGTTTCTCTTATCGTGCCGCATGCCGTAAGCGAGCCGACCGTGTTTGATCGGGCGATGGTACCGCTGATGAATCTCGCTATCTTCGTTTCGATCGGCTCGCTCTTGACCGGCGCCTCGACCGTCGCGATCGTGTCGATCGCGATCTTCTTCAGCGCCGGTTTCGTCCTGACGAGGCGGCCCGTCGGGATGATGACCTATTACTATTGGGGGCCGTATTTCTGGGTCGCCTTCGGCATGCCGCGGTACTACCTGAAGCTTATACCCGCCGCGTACATCGTCTTCGAGCAGATCATGAACCGCATCGATAATTTCTGGCCGCTTACCTCAAAAGAACTGCCGGCAAGTTACCGGCGGGGCTTCGGGCAGGCCTATCACGAAGTGCTCGCTGAGCGCGGCGCGGGAAGCGCCTGGCAGCGGTGGATCGTTCAGCCGGTACAGAATCGGGCGGCCAAGCTTGAACAGGGGAAACGCGAGCGGCGGCTCGCTTGTTCGACGCTCTTCCTGGCGCTCGCCGGTATTGTCGGCATCGCCTACCTGTTACCGAGCTATTGGAAGGCCGAATACAAGGAACGATCTGTACGTCAGGTCACGCCGCTGGTGGGAGAGGATTCCGAGTACGGCCTGGGATATTTAAGGGGCCTTATCGACAGCCGGAACGCGAACTACCGGTACCGCAGGATCCACGAAGAGCTCACGAAAAATTGGAAGAAGAACAGGGTTTTCCAGGCGCTCGGCGCGGGCGAGGCGCAGGACTGGATATGGGCCGAGTTTCTCCTCGCCGATCATGGGATCAAAAAAGAGTTCCCCGACCGGAAAGAGACGGATACGATCCCCCGGGAGTACCGACAGCTCTATACGGACCCCGAGACCGGCTACACGATACCAAAGGCGGATCTGAAAGCGGCGTGGGTGGACGAACCGGATACGAGATTTATCGCGACGATGATCAGGGCGGTTCTTGATCTCTACGCGGAAGACGCCGCGGGAAGCGGCATCCTTGCTCAGAGCGCTTGCCGTAAGCGGATGTGGTTCCTTGAGCGGATCCAGCGCGTCCTGGTGAGATACGGGATCGATCCAGCCGATGTTCATCTCGATGGGCTGTTCGTTACCGAGTTCGAATTCTCGCCGGAGAGCTATGCGAAGTGGAGCGGTTATATTGTCAAGGGAAGCGGTCCCGAAGAAGATGCCGAGCGCATCGCGGTAGATCCGACGAACGGGAACGCCGCCGGCGCCGGCCATCTTGCGGCCAATATCACGCTCCAGCGCGTAGGCGTAAGATCGGTAGCGCTTCTTATCAATGCCGGTGATACAGGACTGCCGGACAGCATTCTTAAATCGGATAGAGACGGCACTACGTACTGTGATTTCGGAGATTTTGGCGACCGGTATGTCAGCTTCGAGGTCGAGGTGCCGGAAGAATTTGTCAGTTACAATATCATCAGCCCGAACGGCCTTGAAGTGACGATGCATGATACCGAAGGCAACCACCGGGAGGGGCTCTGGGTCAATGTCGGCGGTGACAGGAATAATGGTACGATCGCCGGGCACCGCATTCTGGTCGTCATGTATCCTGATTCGCTTCGCGGATTCGATCCGCACCGGGTCGCCTCAATAGGGCTCAACATATCCGTCGGCCGATACTCATCCGATATTTCGGAGGATAAGGCATCCAGGGACGCGATCAACGGAACGTTCAAGGTGCATAATTGTAAGGTCCAGAGAATAAACACAAGCGCGGTCGGCATTGGCGGCGTCGGCCCGTCCGGCGCGGCGCCGGCTCCCGGCGCCGGAGCGGCTCTTCAGCGAAAGGGCTCCCGGACGAGATCGCTTGCCGCCGTTCTGTTCGCTTTCTTCGCCGCCAGGCTCGACAGGAAGAAAGAGAAAGAGGAACAGGTATCGGCAGCTGCCGAGAAGAAAAGCGTCGCTATCAATATGGGCGCGTCATACGCGATCGGCCTCGGCGCGGGCGCGGCGGCCTATCTGCTGATAGGGACTATTGTCGCGGCGCTTGGGGCCGCTCTCGCCGGTTTATATATAACGTTCCTGATAGGCATGTTCTATACCGGTATGCGGATGTCGCTTGCGTTGGATCAGGAAAAAGGCGCCGAGCATACTGATAGAAAACCCGCGGTCACCGCTTCCGACGAAGCGGCCGCGCGTACTCATGGCGAAAGTAGACAGGCCGAAGTCCTCAAGTCACCGTCCGCGGATGCCCAAGCGGAACCGCTCAAGATAAAAGTTATGAATCAGAGCGACGCGCGCAGGATCATCGAAGAAAGCGCAGGGGCGAAAGAAGTCGCCATTATGACCGGCCAGGGAATGGGCAAGCCTATCTCTGACAAGATCAGGTCGATGGCGCCGCATGCGTTGCGCGCCGACGGTGACACGAACGCCCTTTTCTTCGAGGAGGAACCAAGAGCCGGTCAATTGAAGGGGCTTTTATTGGCCGAGCGCGAGTGGGAGCCGAACAGCGTTCAGGGTTCCCATGTCAGCATCGCGCCTTTTATCTTTGGCAGAGGGCAGCGCTTCGCACCGTTCACCCAGAGGTTCTACGGCGTTAAACCGTTGGTACCGATGCTGATCCGGGTCAGCAAGGATAGCCCCTGGCTCTCAAGCGCGGAGGCTTCCGTGTATTCCTGGAATATCGTCGCCTATCATCTAAGACGAATGGGATTCTCGGGAAGAGCGTGCAAGTGGGGCGACGAGCCGCAGTTTTCTGCAAAACTGCTCTCATCGCTGCAGTATGATCTTACGAAGGTCGATATGGTGCGCTTCGCGTCCGAAAAACCCGTTACCGACTATCTGGCCACGCAGAAGGAATGGCTCGTATCCGATGAGCATGGAAGATTGGCCGCATGGGTGCGAAGAAGGGACCGCGGTAAACTTCTCGAGAAGTTGGGGCTCACCGGCGTAAAGAACCCGATGGCGATGACGCATATCGGCAGCCCCGCTTTCTCGGATCTATTCTTGAGAAAAGCGCGGGAGGTCTTTGGAAGCTTGATGGACGACCCCAAAACGATCGTCGATATCGACGGGTATCTGATGGAGATGCTGATCCTTGATGATGATGAATTCGCCGCCGAGATAGAACGCGATCCCGGCCTCGCCGCGGAATTGGAGAATTATCCGGAATTCAGGAATAAATGCAAAGAGCTTGCCGCGGCTCTCTGTGAGGAGCGTGGTGTTTCATCGATCAAAGAATTGATAGCGGTGATCGATTTCGGTACGGATCTGGCGTGGTTCGATGCCGGTAATCTCGTGAAATATCGTGAGGCGCTCTATCTTGTCAACGAAGATAGCCCCGACGGAGAATTCGCCAGGACGCTGGCTTGTGTTGACGATGTCGAGAGGAACCAGGACGGCAATATTGTTGTCGGCGACTGCGTCTACCCTGAAGGAAGGATCAGGAACAGCGTGCTTATTAACACAAGAATTCATTGGATTACCGGAGCTGACATCAACGGCGCGGTTATTGTCGATAGTGACATAGGTACCTTGAAACTTGGAGAGGAGTCGGTCATTATCGGCTCAACGGTTTTCGATCTCGCCGCGGGACAGCGAACCTTTTCGCTCTATTCGGTCGAAAAGCGCGTGAGGCTTGAGGATGATTTTGTGCATACAAGTATTCCCGATGATATGAGCAGTGTTGACGCTATCCGGGCGAAAGGATTGAAGAGCTGGCAATTTGACAGCACGAAAAACCCGAAGGACTATTATGACCAGGTAGTTTATGACAACCCAAGGACGATGGCCCTGCAGTATGAGTTATCAACGAAAGGGAGACACGTTGATCCGGATGATGTCGAAGTTATAATTAATGCTGATTTTCGCGCCTCTATTTTAGAGGATATCGATCGTGAGGTTCGCTCGTCGCCCTCAGGAGAGGCCGTCTCGATGCCAGGATCGACATTACCGGAACAACGGATCCTTATCGGTATCAGGAAGGGCGATCATACCGATGAAGAGATCGCCGGAGCCATTAAGACTTTTTATGGACTTATTCCGGGCGATAATGTTACATGCAGCGTTATAGATGAGAAAGAGCCGGGTGATAGCTTATCCGAATTGCGCAAACAGGCACGAAACAGAGGCTATGCATTCGCCCGGCTCCTTGACGCCGAGACGCTCGACGAGAGAGCTGTCGATGCGGTACTTGAAGAAATTGTCAAAGAGATAGAATTAGATAAAGACCAGCTCGCTATTATCACGGCGTTTGCCAGGGACGGCTTACCTATAATAGAGAGAGTAGACATAGATGCTATCTTAAGAGCTCTCAGAGCAAGAACATTACGGTATGATCCGAGTTTTACCTATAATCAACAGGGTCAGACCGCCTCATGGGCCCAAGCGCAGGAGAAAATAGCCTCAGTAACCAGTTTTGAAGTAGTACAACACGGGCTTGATTTCGCCGAGAGGATCAAAGCGCGCAAAGATAATATGAAAGGAGACGACATCAGGAAGGATCCGGTTGTCGAGTACGTTCTTGTCAGATCAAAAGTAGAGGAGCAAGAGGCTGTGGCCTATCTTAAGGCTACCGGTCTGGGCGAGTACGCTCAGATCATCAGGGCAAACTCAACGCAAGGCGTCCTTGAGCGCACAGGCATGCTTGATGCGCCTGACCGTGTCGGTATCAGGGTGTTGGATAATGAAGCCCTGGAAGAGAATAATGATGAAGTTGTTGTCCTGAAGCTCGGGAAAGTGAAAGGCGCCTATTATAACGTCAACGCGTATGAAGTGTTGTTCGACATACTGGCGAATAATGGGAGAATGTCGCGTGTGATCCCCGGGCTCGAACAGCCGGATCCGGCAAAGAGGGTGTATCTCTACATGCCTCCGTCGGTTCCGATAGACTACCGGGTCGAGGTTCAGCGCTATAGAAACGCTATCAAACTGATCCTGGCAGCCGCGTAATACCGTCGCGTCTTTGAAAGATAGAGTTATTTGACACAACAGGACAGACCTAAAGTGTCAATTATGTGCGGATCAATGCGAACATGAGGAGCAGTTGAAATTTTATTAAGATGATTCTCTGGCGGCGGCGCAACAAAGATGCATCATTGAAAAACAGAGATATTTGACAAAACAGGTCAGACCTATTGTGTCAAATAAGTATTAGGAGTATTAAGCAGATCGTCTATTCAACTCCGGGCCGGGTGGCCCGGGAGGCCTTGCCTCGGATGGTGCCGGTACCGCCAAGCAGCCGGCTACCGCCTGGGGCAAGGTTCTTTTGACACTTTTCTCGCATGAGCTTTTGAAAAGTACGGCGGGATCGCGCACGGAGGGTGCTGAATCGAAGTTAAAGCAGGGGGAGTACGACACAAACTGTCAAAAAAAAATTAAAAATCATGGAGAAAGGCGGCATGTTTTAATGTTAAGGCTTAAAATAGGCAGAAATAGTTTATTGACAAACTTTTAAATAACCGTATACTCCTATGGTTTAGTAAAAAAAGAAAGTTAGCCTTTAACACGCATATGGTATATCTAGTTAACTAAAACCTATAATACAAGCGGAGGTAGATAATGTTTCGTAGAAAAACTTTCAAGGCGCTGGCGGTCTTTCTGTTACCGATCTTTATAATCAACAACGCGGCGATGGCCCAGGGTATGTTGGGCAAGGGCGCGCAAAGTTTTGAGATCAGTGAGATAAACGAAGAGAATCTCTCCCCGTATATCATCTCAAAGGCGCTCAGCGATGATGAAAAAGGCGGGGCGCTTGTTGAAAGGACGACAAATATTTCGAGGTGGTCGATCCGGCAAGAGATAAAAATATTCTTTGAGCGCGGTGAGGAATATGCCAGGACAGAGCTTCAGCTTGACGTTGACGATGCTGCCATGCGGAGAATTCTCTGGGCCGCGTATGAGATAACATATAAAAGCGCCATGAAAAACGCGGGACGGGGCGGCGACATCATTCGGGCGGCGGTCCTTGAGGGAAAGTTTAAGATCGCGGAGAAAGCATATCAAGATGCGTATGCTCAATCGGTCGCTTCACAGCCGGCAGACCCAAGAAGCATTTTTTCAGCGCTTGAATCTGGGATAGGCGCGAAGAATACTGACAGCGAACCGGAGACGTCCTTCTTTAACTTTGAGCAGCGTGACACAATATCACGCAACTCACCCACCGGCAATCCGAACATCGATAACATACACCGCATGTACGAAGCGGTCGAAAAAAACAAAGGCTACAAAGTCGTTATCATCGCCTGCCCGAACGAGGATATGGCGAACTTCTGGCAGAATCGTCTGGACAGCCTCAAGGGCCGGATCATCGGCACTGAAACCTTGGTCTACGCGATCCCGTTCCCGCCGGATTGGAACGGCGCGGGCGGGCAGGTACTCGTAACGCTCTATTGCTGGCAGGAAGCCATTAGAAGGGCGAAGGGAGCGGGCGTCGATATTGAGGAAATCAAACGCAGCGATAAGGACTCCATCGCGGTCTACCATACTATAGGAAAAGGGACGAGGACCTATCCCGCGCCGGCTGTTGAGGTGAATGCAAAGTCCGCGGTCAATGTACCGGCCTTAGTGGTTATTGATGAGGAGAATAAGAATATGATGATGCTTGAGGCCGTCATCTTCGCGACACAGATCCTGGCGGAATCGAGAGAAAACAGACTCTCAAACTTCTGGACGGACCACTTCGTTATTCCTTCAGGCGACATGAAGAGTCCCAATACCCACCATGTCGAAATGATGAGCATCGATCATAAGATCCCGGCTCAGAATAACGAGAAAGCCTGGCAGCAGGATGAGCTCGACCAGTACGGCCTGCTTATTCACAACTACCCCGAGAAAGGCGACGTCCAGGTCAAGGAGAAATTCACTCATCAAGAAGCGGTTGAGCACCTCTACCCACTGGCAGATGGTGCGCCCCGTGAAGACGGTATCCAGGCGGGCGAAGTCCATGGTATCAGCCTTGGATCTCATTCGATCAGCTGGGAATTCGTAGAAACGCTGGAGGCGTACCACGGACAAGAGCTTGCTGAACACAGGGGGTTTGTCAATACCGATCCGGACATCTGGCAACCGATGAGTTCTGACCAGACTCAGTTCATAAAAAGGTTTGAGAAGAACGATGTGCCAAATGACCAAAATCAAGCTTATCTGGACGCCGGCAGCAGATACGATGAGATGCAAAGGCTCAAGCAAGACTTCCTGGATGCGCGAGAGCTAGTCAGAGACGAACGCAGGATGATCGGCTACGTCGAAACGGGGCTCAACACCTGGAGCTGGGACTTCGGCAAGGTGATCGATCTGGTCCACAACTTCAGCAAGATGACCGAGGGGTCTCCTCAGGCTCAGGGTATGAGGCTTTTCTTCGGAGATAGCCAGGTCATCGACAGAGAACACATTGGCGAAGTCTATGTCGAGAATTCGATCTACATAGGAAATGACATCAAGAAAGGATGGGTCAGGAATTCGATCGTTGTCAATACCAGGGCGACTGAGCTGAACGCGGAGAATGCCATCGTTATCGACGGCCGCGCCTTCAGACTGGATGCTAAAGATAACAGTTTCGCCTATCGGGTGCTTCACCCCGGGGTTTTGAGGTTAGAAAAAGATGAGGTCGCTGCCACCGTTGCCCAGCCTGGGCGTGGAATGTTCCTTTTAAAGACCGATACTTCCCGCGCCGGCGATAAAGACTGGGCGGTTGAATTACCTTTTAACCTCTTTACCTATGAAGAAGTATATAATGGCAACCAAAGCTACCCAATGAAAGAGATGGAGCATTTCAGAGAAACATACGGCAAGTTCTTCTTCGGTATCTTCCGTGAGTACCGGCATTGGCTTACTGATGCTGTGAGTAAACAAGAGCAAGTGACCATTGACGATAGGATCGGAGCAATGAGAGAGATATTTGTGCGCGGACTCGAGGCCATCAAACCCTCACGAGCGCTTGAGCTTCTACTCTGGGCCGAAACGCTTCAGTATATGCCAGAAATCAAAATAAGCGCGAAAGAGGCAGTCGCCCGTATCTTCAGGACGGATATTCATCCTCTTGATGATATTTTCGATGCACAAGCCGAAGCTTTTGTTAACAATGCAAATTCAGAGTGCATCCAACAGGGATTGGCAAGTGAAGATGAGTCCCGCAAATCTCCGACAGCGGGGACTTCAGATGAGGCGCCGACAGCGACCTTTGAAGTCAATGGCACAACGGTACAGAACGTTCCTATTGTCGGCGGTACTCTGACTGATACGTTAGAAGATCTGGGCCTGGCAGCCGAAGCGATCTACGCCAATCCTGAAGATAATGCGGTCCTGGTTAACGGTACGGCAGTGACAGGCAATGTGCGTCTGAACAAAAACGACGTCGTGACGATCAATTACCTGAGCCCGCTGGCGTTCCTGCGCGGGCCCGACAATCCTGACGGCCAGCACTTCTATCTGGATGACTATCCACCGAGTCCGGAGGCTATCAATGTACGGATATTGGTCGCGGGGATGATGGGTATCACGACGAACCTTATTATATTCGAGCAGGCAGCGGCAAGCGGGCAGTTCGATGACGCGATCGGCGCACAAGTCGCCGCGGGAAATGAGGACCCGGCGGATGTTTATGACAAGGTAACCATGCCCGCATTCGCGGAATACGCGGAAGTTATCGGCGCGAATACCACCGACGGGGACGGGAAAGTCAAAGGAACGGCAAGCTATGAGGTCAGGCCGAACGACCTTCACGATCCGGTGGCGACCGCCAGGCAGCAGATAGCTATCACGGCTCTTGAGCCCGATACAGCAATGCATAAGACACCGTCGACGGCGGCCGGCCTTGCCGCGATCTTAGCGAACATGTTCGACAAAATCTTAACGAGAGACAATATGACACTGATGTTCGGCTTCGACCAGTGGCTCGAGAGTCAGTATACACAGATCGAAAAACTTGAAGAGAGGGTCAAAAGGGGGCTTCCGGTCGATAAATATTTTGGCGTCGATTCCTTCTTTGTGTCGAGGACCGACCTTTTGATCAGCGCGATCTTCGACAGACTTATCGCGCAGGGAATAGTAAGCGGTAAAGATAAGGAAGCGTTTGAATCCGTCAGGAACCTTGTCGCCGTCTCCATGGGAAAACGTGTCGCCGAATGGAACGAGTATGTCTATTCCCCCGCGTACGCTCTTCCGAAAGAGACGCTCCCTGAGGATTATCGAAAGCTGGACGTGCTCAGGAGACGGTTTAATGCGGTCAACAAGGCGTGTCAGGCGCGGTTCGGCCATACTATCAGGCCGCGTGTCCCGCTCTGGGCATCGACGCTCGCGAAACCGGCGCAGGAAAAGCAAGGCGTGGATATACTCATCTATGCCGTCAATCTTATGGGCAGAAATTCCGTCGATACGATGCCCGGCGCGCTTGTCAAGGCGATCGAGCGGAGATTTGCCGGAATGACGAACGAAGAGAAAAAGCGTGCGATGAGAGCGCTCGATAACGCCGCCCTGGATGAGAGGATCATTACGCAGTACAGACCTGATGGCGATCACACCTACGCGGATAAAACGGCGCCCGAAGTACTTGAGATAATAAACGATCTTCTGACAAAATATTCAGGCGCGATCCTCGGCGTTACCGGCACACATCCATTCAAAGAGAGAGCGGATGAGAGCATACGGGACGAGATAGCCGCCTACAATGAAAGCTTGAAACAGCTTAGAGACGAAGGCGTTCTGCCGGATGATCTTTACCAGCAAGAACGGGTCCCTATCGAAGACGATTATTTTCTCGTAACGCTTGATGTTCTCGCGCGGCTCCTCACCTGGACCGGCGGGGACCAGTTCATAAAAGCGTATA
>JBDRSA010000049.1:0-5507 GCA_043825275.1 Candidatus Omnitrophota bacterium | reverse complement strand
TAACCCTAAACGCCAGTGGCAGGGTTAAAATCAAGCTGGCGACCCGAATTGAACGGGTGACCCCCTCATTACAAGTGAGGAGCTCTACCAACTGAGCTACGCCAGCACAGATCGCGCTACTGAACAAAAAGCAGCGGGAATATAATTAAGGATATCTGTCGCCAATAGGCTCAGCGCGCCTTTCTCCTTCACCGCGATGTCCCCGGCCAATCCATGAGCATAGACCCCGAGAACAGAGGCGGAATGCGCATCAAGGCCTTGGCACATAAGCCCGGCGATCATCCCGGTAAGAATATCACCTGTCCCTCCGGTTGCCATCCCGGGATTCCCCGTATCGTTGACATACATTTCGCCGGTATGACTCGCGACTATTGTACCGCTGCCTTTCAATACAACGGTACACCGGTTTTCTTTCGCGAAATCCCTGGCGGCGGCTTCTCTGTTATCTTCTATTTCGCCAATACTTTTCCTCGACAGCCTGCTCATCTCACCGGGATGCGGCGTGATAACGATCGGCGCCTCGGCTTTCTTGAGAGTGTCGGGATATGTTGAGAGCGCGGTGATCCCGTCAGCGTCAACTACAAATGGCTTCTTTGTCTTCAGAATTAAATTCTTAACAAGTTGCTGCGTCTCTTTATTAGTCGACATTCCGGGCCCGGCCGCAAATACATCGACATTCTCGGATCTTCGTATAATTTCCCGCTCGGATAGAATGCTAAGCGAAAGATCCTGTGTTTCAAAAAGCGGCCAGATCATCGCCTCGTTCAGCTTTGACGCCATGATCGGATAGAGACTTCTTCCGATGCCGAGCGTAACAAGGCCGCACCCCGAAAGGAGAGCGCCTTGCACGGTAAAATACGGGGCACCGGTATATCGACACGACCCCGCAAGAACCAGTGAATGCCCGTAGTTTCCTTTGTGCGAATCCGGCTCTCTCTGTATTATTCTGGAAAATATCTCGGACGGTGCGCCCATAGCGATCAACCCGTTAGAATGGCGCTGGCAACAGCGTATTGCCTAGAGTGTGACATCGAGACCGACACACCGCTGATCTTCGATCTCACTTTAAGCCTTTTCGCCTCATTGTGGAACCAAATGGCCGGTTTCCCTTCCGCATCATTCATGACCTCAATATCCGTCCAACGGATCGGAAAGTTTTTGATGCCGCCGAAAGCTTTTATACAGGCCTCTTTCGCGGCAAATCGAGCGGCGTAGTGCTGACAAGGAAAGCGTTTACTGTTCGAATACTTAATTTCGGTATCCGTAAAGAGTTTTTTCAGGTACTCGTCCCCCCATTTCTCTATGGCGCGTTTCATGCGATCGACCTCGACAATATCAATTCCTGTCTGTATGATCATCGTATGATCCGAACCATTTCCCGAACAGCGCGTTCGATCCCCACAATAACCGATCTCGCTATGATCGAGTGCCCGATATTGAGCTCATGCAAACCCGGTATTCCCGCGACCTTTTGAACGTTCTTATAATCAAGGCCATGGCCGGCGTTTACCGTAAGGCCGAGCTCTCTTCCGTATTTGACCGATCGCCGCAACTGCCCGAGCGACTTCCTCCGTACCTTTTCAGTCGTCGCGTTCGCGTATTCTCCGGTATGCAGCTCTATCGTACCGACTCCGATCTCTTTTGTCGCGCGTATCTGATCTTCGTCGGGGTCGATAAAAAGACTCACTTCGATCCCCCGCCTTAAGAGCGCGCACGACGCTTCTTTCACTCTTTTTTTCCTGCCAGCGACATCGAGGCCGCCTTCGGTAGTAAGCTCTTCTCTCCGCTCAGGCACGAGGGTCGCCTGATCCGGCCTTATACGGCACGCTATCTCTACGATCTCACGCTGTATCGACATCTCCAGGTTGAGCCGGCCTTTAACAGTCCGCTTCAGCCTGATCAGATCGCCGTCATTGATATGACGGCGATCTTCCCGCAGGTGACAAACGATAGAATCGCACTTTGCCTTCTCGCACAATTGCGCCGCGCGAACAGGATCGGGCTCTTTAGCTTTTCTCGCTTCCCGAACCGTCGCCACATGGTCTATGTTCACGCCTAAAAGAACCACGGCTCTTCAGTTTTTCCCTTCACGCTCGATCGGGACCGTAACCATCGCGACCGTCTCCTCGAAGTAAACCCCCGACGCGATAGGCTTGAGCGGAACCGACCTTGTGAATGTCTTATCCATTCCGTCTATGTCGATCGTGGCGGTATCGATCGATTCAATGTTCTCAAGTATCCGCTTCGGCCCGACTACAATGCAGTCTTCGGGAACGACCACGATCATATCGTTGATTACCTCGTATCGTCTTCTTGGAGCACCGACCAGACGGGGCTTGATCATCAAATTTTTTGCCATCATTCCATACGTTGGAAATATCTTTTCGAGGAAGCGTTGCTGCTCAAGCGCTCCTTTTCCGAGCTCGCCGATAACGTAGATCCAAACACCCACCGCTATAACCAGCGACAATATTTTAAGGATCAGGTTTTCAGAAATATATTTCTTTGCAAGGCGCAGCATTTTATTTCGTTTTTTCTGTCACTTTAGGGAATATCTTAATGAAGATCTTTCCAAAAATTTCTCTTCCTTTTATCCGCTTGTAAAAGATCCCCTTAAGAAACTTGATAAGGTTGGCTTCGGTAAGATTTCTCGCGAGATGGCCGTTCACGGCGACCGATATCCCGCCGGTCTCTTCGCTTACAACAACGACAACGGCGTCGGTCTCTTCACTCAATCCGACTGCCGCCCGATGCCTCGTTCCGAGCGATTTTGAAATTTGCGTGATCTGAGCAAGCGGAAATAGGCACCCAGCCGCTACGATACGACCGCCCTGAATTATTACCCCGCCGTCGTGGATCGTTGAATCAGGGAGAAAAAGCGGCATCAGGATGTCTTTCGTTACCTTCGCGTCAACCGGCGTCCCGGTCTCGATATAATTTTTAAGCCCTATCTCACGCTCGATCGCAATAAGAGCCCCGACTTTCCTTTTTGAAAGCATAATGGCCGCCTTGCCGGCTTCTTCGAGCATTTCAAGGTTTTCCTGAAAAAAACCAAACTGTCCGAGTCTCGCAAGACCGCGGCGTAATTCCGGCTGAAATATTACCAACAACGCAATAAGCGAAAGCGCGAAGAGTCTCGTAAGTACCCAGCTAATTACATCAAAACCAAGCCGATCGCTGATAATAAAAATAAGGAACAGGAACGCAAGGCCCTTGAGCAGCTGCGCCGTTCTTGTTCCCTTGATAAAAAGAAGCGTGATGTATATCACGTACCACAGCACGGCGATCTCAACGAGCGCTTTCCAGTTTTCCGCAAAAAATTTAATGACGATCATGCCGCCTGCCTCATAATCGCGTCAGCCATCAGAACGGCCTCACGTGTTTGTCGGACATCGTGAGTTCTCAATATATTCGCTCCGCGAACTACCGCCATAACTGAAGATGCGATGGCCCCATGCAAACGTTCGTCTACGTCACGGTCCAATATCTTTCCTATAAACGATTTTCTCGAGACCCCTATCATGATGGGACACCCAAGCTCAGCAAGAGCTTCAAGACTGTTAATGATCTCCAGGTTATGCTGAACGGTTTTCCCGAACCCGATCCCGGGGTCAATAATTATATTACCGCGTTCTATGCCGGCTTCGACCGCTTTCCGGATCGATCCATTCAGACTTTCCAGTACCTCACCAATAAGATCATCATACGCCGGTCGATCCTGCATCATAACCGGCGATCCTTTCATATGCATCACGATGAGCGCCGCGTTGTTCTTTTTTACAACAGCTGCCATCGCGGCATCGTTGTTCAGTCCGGAGACGTCGTTTACGATCGTCGCTCCGGCACGAAGAGCCGCTTCCGCGACGCTTGATTTTCTTGTATCGACCGATACGGGGATCTTCAGAAATTGAGCCGCTTTTTCGACGATCGGAACGACCCGGTCTATTTCTTCCTGTGCTCCCACTGACTCTGAACCCGGTCTTGTCGACTCGCCGCCGACATCTATGATGTCAGCGCCTTCATCTGACATTCGCCGTATGAGATCCAGCGCGGTTTCATCATCGGAATACCACCCTCCGTCGCTAAAAGAATCGGGAGTCCTGTTCAGGATGCCCATAATGTGCGTTCGCGCTCCAAGGTCGAGTGCGCGCGGTCCGCATCGAACAGTCAAGGCTCGATCAAGCCGAGGCGTCCTTTCCCGCATCCGTCTCAACATCCTGCCGCGCGCCGTCATTCCCATTGACCCCCAGTAATTTCCGCACCGACATAACATCCATAACTTCTTTCTCAAGAAGCGTCTCTGCCAATAGCTTCAATCTGTCGATGTTTTTTGAAAGCTCTCCTTTTGCCCGCTCATAACAGTCATCGACGATCTTTCTCACTTCCTGGTCGATGATAAGCGCCGTCTGATCACTATAACTCTTCTCTTCCGCGATATCCCGGCCGAGAAAAACCTGGTGTTCGCTGTGGCCAAAAGACATATGGCCAAGTTTCTCGCTCATGCCGAGCCTCATCACCATCTCGCGGGCTATTTTTGTAGCTCGGTGGAGATCATCCTGCGCGCCGCTTGAGACTTCTTTTAGAACAAGCTCTTCGCTCGCCCGGCCGCCGAGAAGGCCGGTGATCGTTATAAGAAGATCGCTCTTCATGTGAATATGGCGATCTTCGATCGGCAGCTGCATGGTATACCCGCCGGCAAACCCCCGCGGTAGGATCGATACTTTATGAAGTGGGTCGGCGTTCGGGACAACGAGCGCCAATATCGCGTGGCCCGCTTCGTGAAAAGCCGTTACGGTCTTCTCTTTCTTCGATATTACCTTTGACTTCTTTTCCGGCCCGATCATTACCCGTTCGATGGAATCTTCGAGATCTTTCACCGTAACGGATTCTTTATTTCGGCGCGCGGCAAGCAACGCGCCCTCATTGACAAGATTCGCGAGATCAGCGCCTGAAAATCCCGGCGTCTGCTTCGCTATGCTCTCAAGGTTAACCTCTTTATTGAGCTTAATTGACTTCGCGTGCACCTTCAAGATCGCTTCTCTCCCGACAATATCGGGCCGGCCGACCACGATCTGCCGGTCAAACCTCCCCGGCCGCAGAAGGGCCGGGTCAAGAACATCCGGCCTGTTCGTCGCCGCTATGAGTATAACCCCCACCTGTGTATTAAACCCATCCATCTCAACAAGCAGGGCGTTCAAGGTCTGCTCCCGCTCATCGTGTCCGCCGCCGATCCCCGCAAACCGCTGTCTCCCGACAGCGTCTATTTCGTCAATGAATATGATCGCGCCGCGGCCTGATTGCTTCGCCGAACGTTTCGCCTGTTCAAAGAGATCGCGCACCCTCGAAGCGCCGACGCCGACAAACATCTCCACAAAGTCCGAACCGGAAATGCTCAGAAACGGTACATTCGCCTCCCCCGAGACAGCCTTCGCGAGAAGCGTCTTACCGCATCCCGGCGGCCCAAGCAGCAGAACCCCCTTCGGGATCTTCCCGCCCAGTTTTTGGAA
>JBDRSA010000048.1:0-5598 GCA_043825275.1 Candidatus Omnitrophota bacterium | reverse complement strand
CATGAAAATGACCGAGCGGATCCATGGGAGGGTCGTCGGACAGAATGAGGCAATCGACGCCATCGCGCATGCGGTCAAAAGGTCGCGGGCGGGCATAAAGGACCCGAAAAGGCCGATCGGCTCGTTTATCTTTCTCGGTCCTACCGGTGTTGGAAAGACCCTGGTTGGGCGCGCGCTCGCCGAATTCATGTTCGGCAACGAAGATGCGATCATTCAGATCGACATGTCCGAGTATATGGAAAAATTCAACGTTTCCCGCCTTGTAGGCGCGCCTCCGGGGTATGTTGGCTACGAAGAAGGGGGTCAGCTTACTGAAAAGGTCCGCAGGCGTCCGTACTCGGTCGTTCTGCTGGATGAGATCGAAAAAGCGCATCCGGACGTATTCAATATTCTGCTGCAGCTGTTGGAAGAAGGAAGGCTTACCGATTCGTTCGGAAGGAAGGTCGATTTTAAGAACACCATCATCATTATGACCTCGAACATCGGGGCCGAATTACTGAAGAAGCAGGGGTCGATCGGTTTTAAATCTCAGACCGAGGAAGTAACCTATCAGACCTTGAAGGGGCAGCTTCTTGACGCGTCGAAGAAGACGTTCAAGCCTGAGTTCCTGAACAGGGTTGATGACATTATCGTCTTCAGGCCGTTGACAAAAGAGGATCTCGAGAAGATCGTTGAATACGAGATAAAGGAAGTGGAAGCGCGCCTCCATGAAAAGGGGATAATTCTTGTGCTCACGAAGGAAGCGAAGAGCTTTCTTATCGAGCGGGGGTTTGATATGCAGTTCGGCGCGCGGCCGCTGAAGCGGACGATACAGCGGTTTGTCGAGGACCCGCTTGCGGAGGATATTATCAGCGGCAAATTCAAGGACGGGTGTGCTGTTACGGTCCACGCGAAGGTCGATCATCTTGAATTCATAAAAGAAGAGGGGCCGGCGAAGAGCGCGAAGTGTTGAACGCTCACGCGGCCGCACCGCGATGCAGAGACGAAGAAATCGGAGATTCTGGTTCCGGGCCTCACTGGTCTTTCTTCTTGGAATGACGTCGGTATTTTTTCTGGAGACGTACATACAGCGGATCGTTCCGGGGTTCATACCGATTGTCGAAGATCTGCTCGAAACGGTTCTTGATGATCGCGTGAGTATCACCATCGGATCGATCGAAGGCGGTATATTCCGCAACTATGAGATGAAAGACGTTGTGGTCGAAGACGCGAGCGGGACGTTTCCGCCGACGACGATAGAGAGCGTATCGATCAACTACGGATTGATCGGCGTGTTCCTGAACAGAAAAAAAGAGATACGTAAGTTCTTCCGCAGTCTCGAGCAGCCGTTCATTGATATTACCATCGACAATACGAAGGGAATATTCAAAGGGTACGTCAGGATCGAAGGAGACGCGCGGGAGATACGGTTTCAGGGGTTCCGACAACCGAACAAAAAAGAGAATATCGCGTTCAAGGGCCGATGCGGCCCCATGACAGATCTCGGCCATTCTTCGTTCGACCTTGACGCGACGATGCTGGGCGGCTCCATGAACGCACGCGGCACGATCGATGAACGCGAAATATCCGCAACGGTTGCCATGAACCATCTGAATGTCGCGGGAGCGGATATTCTCGGCGAACTGACGGTCAATGGATCGCTTCCCGATGAGGGCGTCGACGGCAAGACGGTCATAAAGTCGTTTTGTGAGAGTAGGATCTATTTCGGAAGATCGGATATAATCTGCAACGCGAACGTCGTTAGCGCCGCATGGGTCGACCGGCTTCACCGACGGATCGAAACGAAGGGGACGTTCTCGACCGTCAGTCTGATCGTAAATCAGAGGCCGTTCCGTGACATACGCTTCGACTTTGATATTTCGATGCCGATCAATCCAACGGATGACGCGGGCCGGTATACCGAAGTGAGGATAAACGATCTGAGGATCGGCAAAGAGATGCGGTCGCGCGTCTCGATCGACATGAAAAAGCCGGATTATCCGACAAGCGCGGTTTTTGTTGTCGATAATTTGAATATAACGCAGCTGTTGCTCGATTTTAAGGTTCGCATGCCCGACCTGGAGAAGATATCCGGAATAGCGAACGCTCGATTTGAGCTGGAAGGGCCGCTCAAAAACCTTTCGTCAAGCGGACGACTCGATATACGTAAAGGGAACCTCGGGGAGCTCATATTTGACTCAATGCACCTCTCCCTGCGCGGGAACGGTCCGGTCCTTGATATCGTTGATTCGAGGATCAACATGCGCGAAGGCCATATGGTCATGCGGGGGGAGATGGACCTGCGGAACTTGGATACCGACATTATGAAGAATGTGGAATTTGTTATCGATAATGAGGCTATTATCTGGGAAGGCTGGAACATTGTCAAAAAGAACTCGGGAGATTATAAGATACGGGCCACGAAGCCCATCAACGAGAAGATGAGCCTTCATTTTCAAACATTCGCGAACGATGAAAACGATATGATCCTTGATGATCGCGAGGGGGGCCTTGAGCTTGAATATAAATTGTTCAGCAAGGAAAGTTTGAAGATGCGAATGGGCGCCGAGCAGGAATACCTGGGCCTGGAACACACAGAAAAGTTTTAAGGCCGGCAAAGAATAAGGGAACGGCAGAATATGGTTACGATCGTCAGAATGCTGGGGAAGAGAGCTATCGGGTTCATCGAATACGCGGGCGGCATGGCGGCGCTTCTTGCGGAGACGCTGATCCTGGCGCCGCTAAAGCCCTTTCGCGGGCGCCATATCATCGAGCAGATGAATTTTATCGGTGTGAACAGTCTTCCGATCGTGTCGTTGATAAGTCTCTTTATCGGGATGGTCCTGGCGCTTCAGAGCGCGTATCAGATGCAGCGGATGTCCGCGGAAATGTATATCGCGTCGCTGGTGGCCCTTTCGGTAACGAGAGAGATCGGGCCCGTTTTGACCGCGCTGATCGTCGCCGGACGGGTGGGGGCGTCCATCACGGCGGAACTGGGGACGATGAAGGTAACCGAGCAGATCGACGCTCTCGAAACGCTCGCTACGAACCCGATCAAATATCTGGTCGTTCCGAGATTTATCGCTCTTTTGATCATGCTGCCCCTTTTGACGATCTACGCGGACGCTATAGGTATGTTCGGCGGTTATATCATCGGCACCGGTAAACTCAATATTTCGCACGAAATGTATCTGAGAATGACGTTCGATCCGCTTAGGCTGAAGGATATCCTGACGGGGTTGACGAAGAGCGTCTCTTTCGCGATCGTTATCTGTGTCATCGCCTGCTACGAGGGGATGCGGACGAAGGGCGGCGCCGAGGGGGTCGGGAGGTCCACGACGTCGGCGGTCGTGACGAGTTTTATATTGATCATAGCGGCTGATTGCTTTTTTACGGCGCTCTTCTACTTTGTGGGAAAATGATAGACATAATAAATATTACAAAATCATTCGGAGAATACCGCGTTCTTGAGAACTTGAATCTCACGATCAAAAAAGGTGAGACGATGGTTGTTATAGGAAGGTCCGGCTGCGGGAAGAGCGTGCTGCTTAAGCATATCATAGGACTTTTGAAGCCGGATTCGGGCCAGATATTTATTGACGGAAAATGCGTTACGACCATGAAAGAAAGAGAGCTCAGCGCCCTGCGGATGAAATTCGGTATGCTCTTCCAGGGGGCGGCGCTTTTCGATTCACTGACGGTGTTTGAAAATATCGCGTTCTCGCTGATAGAGCACAAGAGAGCCTCAAAGCAGGATGTCGCGAAGCGCGTAAAGGAATGTCTTGCGCTCGTTGGATTGAAGGGAATAGAGGATACAAAACCGGCGGAGCTTTCCGGCGGGATGAGAAAGCGCGTTGGCCTTGCCAGGGCGATCGCGATACGGCCCGAGATCATCCTCTATGACGAACCGACAACGGGCGTCGACCCGATCATGGGTGACGCGGTGAACGAGCTTATCGTCGAATTGCACAATAAACTTGCCGTAACATCGATCGCCGTTACGCATGATATGAGGAGCGCGTATAAGATCGCGAGTAAAGTCGCGATGCTTTACAAGGGAAAGATCATTACGACCGGAACTCCCGAAGAGATACAGAATAACGAGGATCCGATCGTCCGCCAGTTCATTACCGGGGCGGCGGCGGGTCCGATAACCGAAGGAATAGATTTCGAGCATCTTATTTAATAACGGTTTACGGTGAACGGTGAACGGTGGAATATTACACATGACCAGATTAGCAGTCCTGTGTTGACGGAAAAGGTATTTTGACATTCAAAACCTTGTCATGCCCGCGAAAGCGGGCATCCAAATACCATTTCCGTCTGGATTCCCGCTTCCGCGGGACTGACAATAATGCTAATTTGGACAGTTATACATATTTATATTGAATTGCATACTCATTTATGATAGATTAAATTGTTTACTAAATGCGGGTTATTCGCTATATTGTCATACAGTTATTGAAGATATGAAAAGTTGTTAGGCTGGTATTGCACTTGAAAGACAAGGAGGGATCGATGAGAAAATTTATAGTACCTCTGATAATGGTCTGCGCTACGTTAACCGCCCCGGCTCTTTCGCATGCGCTGGAAATTACCGTTGACGACTTCATGGGCGTGGCTATTTATGAGGAGAAAGAGAGCTTTTTGGGGGTCGCCCTGAAAAGCGACTGGAAGGGGTTTTACAACGAAGGGACGCTCCGCGCGACGGATTACAATATCAAAGGATTCGAAGGCGAGCTATTTTTCGGTGTTCCCACGACCGCCGTATCGAAAGAGGAATGGCACATCAGCGGTGCGAAGTACCAGACCAACGATATGAGCCTGTGGGGGATCAATACCGGCGTCATGGTCGGATGGGCGTTCCCTTTATCGGTGAGCAAAGACGCAAAGGTAGCTGTGACGCCGCTTTTTGGGTATCGGTGGCGATTCCTGAGGTTTACCCGCAATAATTTCAATATACTGAATATGGTAACCATAGCGGAAACAGTTGACGAAGATTTCAATATACACAGCCTGGAGACCGGCGGCAAGTTGTCGTTTTTCTTCAAGGATTATGAGCTTTTTGTGAGGCCTATGTTCGGATTTGTGCTGTATAACGCGGCAACGAACAGCGCGCTTGGAACCGTAAAAGGCGACGGCGGTTATCTTCTGTTTCTTGACGGAGGCATTAATTTCAATATAAGCGAGAACTTCATAATCGGTTTTGAGGCCAAGGCAGAGTTACAGCGCCTCGAGGGCGGTACCAAAGATAACGTAATCTGGCCCGACAACTCCTTCGATGTTTACGGAGGAAAAATAAAATTCATATACCGGTTTTGACGAGTAGTAATTAAGGCACCGCAAATTTTTTCAGGATTTCCGGGACATCTCTCGAGGTGCCGCTCTTTCGTGTTCTAATCATTACGCAGAAAAAGAAAGAGAAGTAAGCGGTGGTACCCTGAGGGATGTCCCCGCTAACGTGCGTTTGAAAAATCTTTACACTAGTAGACTTTTATGGTATAGTTACGTTTGCAAATGGAGCAATCGCAAATGAAGGAGGATAAAATATCGAAACGGGAAACAGGTACTCTTGGACAAAAAACAAGAGTATTACTGGAAGACATGCACTCTGATATC
>JBDRSA010000047.1:0-11207 GCA_043825275.1 Candidatus Omnitrophota bacterium | reverse complement strand
AAAGCACATGTCTCTGCTAACTCGCAAGAGGATGTATAGGGACTGACACCTGCCCGGTGCTGGAAGGTTAATAGAGGAGGTCAATCCGCCGCAAGGCGGAGGCAGCTTCGTCTTGAAGCCCCAGTAAACGGCGGCCGTAACTATAACGGTCCTAAGGTAGCGAAATTCCTTGTCGGGTAAGTTCCGACCTGCACGAATGGTGTAACAATAGTGCCGCTGTCTCAACGTGTGACTCGGCGAAATTGTAGTATCGGTGAAGATGCCGGTTACCTGCACCAAGACGAAAAGACCCCGGAACCTTTACTGTATCCTGGTACTGGATTTTGGTCCTGTATGTGTAGGATAGGTGGGAGGCTTTGAAGCATGGGCGCTAGCTTGTGTGGAGCCGTCCTTAAAATACCACCCTTACTGTACTAGAATTCTAACTCGGGTCCATGAAACTGGACAGAGGACAATGCCAGGTGGGCAGTTTGACTGGGGCGGTTTCCTCAATTAAAGGGGACTGCGATAGGCGACTATCGCACGCAAATTCAGCTGTATGCTGGGAAATCTGAGAATGTTCGCCTACTTCACAAGAAGTTAAAACGGCGAAACGCAGATAATCAGCAGGGAAGCCTTGCTCGTCGTTCTTCGTTAATGATTCGTGATTCGGTAAACGAAACACGAACGACGAAATACGGGTAATGGTCCCTCAACGACTATACGCTGAGCCTCTCACCGAGAGGGTGATATAGTCTGAACTTCCAGGCGACTGGAAGCCCTCAACACGAGGGAGTCTGGCCTCCGAAAAGGAGGAGAATAGTGCGATCGAATCAAATCGAAGCATATAAATCACGTTTGAAGCTTCTACCTGAGCAGAGAGAAGTACTTGTAGGGGTTCTTCTGGGGGACGCGACGCTTGAGACGCAGAACAGAGGAATGACCTACCGGGTAAAGATTGAACATAGCGTTAAGCAAAGAGCATACGCCGATAGTCTTTATCAAGTGTTCAGGGAGTGGGTACTCAGTCCGCCAAGGATAAGAAGCGTGAGACTTTCAAATGGAAAAGTATATGAAAGCATCGCGTTTTCAACGGTAAGTCACGGCAGCTTTCGTTTCTATGCGCAGCAATTTTATCGGCATAGGAAAAAGGTGGTGCCGAGATTAATATCTCATTGGCTGACTCCAAAGGCGCTTGCGTATTGGTTCATGGATGATGGATCGATAAAGTCAAAGCAGTCAAAAGGAGTATTGTTCAATACTCAGGGGTACATGCGCAAAGACGTGGAGATGCTCGTCGGTGTATTAAAAACAAGATTTGATTTGGAAGCGAAACTAAGAAGGCAGCGGGAAGGCTTTCAGATTTATATTTCCGGAAAAAGCTATGAAAAGTTCGCAGAAATAGTATCAGCGAACGTGCTGCCGGAAATGAAGTATAAAATACCCGAGGCTAGACGAACACATTTGCCCAAATTGTAACGGAGGAGTACAAAGGTTCTCTCAGTGCGGACGGCAATCGCACGTTGAGCGCAAAGGCAGAAGAGAGCTTAACTGCGAGACAGACAAGTCGAGCAGGTACGAAAGTAGGTCTTAGTGATCCGGTGGTGGTGTGAGGAAGCGCCATCGCTCATCGGATAAAAGGTACTCCGGGGATAACAGGCTTATCTCCCCCAAGAGTTCACATCGACGGGGAGGTTTGGCACCTCGATGTCGGCTCATCACATCCTGGGGCTGGAGAAGGTCCCAAGGGTTCGGCTGTTCGCCGATTAAAGTGGTACGTGAGCTGGGTTCAGAACGTCGTAAGACAGTTCGGTCTCTATCTGGTGTAGGCGTAGGAAATTTGAAGGGATCTGTCCCTAGTACGAGAGGACCGGGACAGACGAACCTATATTGTTCCAGTTGTCACGCCAGTGGCATTTGCTGGGTAGATATGTTCGGAACGGATAAGCGCTGAAAGCATCTAAGCGCCAAGCCCACCCTAAGAATAGATTTCCCTGAAGACGCCTTGTAGACTACAAGGTTGATAGGTCCCAAGTGTAAGGCCCGTAAGGGTTTAAGCTGAGGGATACTAATCCGTCGTTCGGCTTGACCTTGTATTTTTTCAGATACAGTTCAGTTTTATAGCATAATTGTCAACATTTTTGCTGGCGCTTTGAGCGGAGGGGGTACACCCGTTCCCATTCCGAATACGGAAGTTAAGCCCTCCAGCGTCGATGGTACTTCTCGGGCAGCTGAGCGGGAGAGTAGACCAGTGCCAGCCTATAAATGAAAAGACCCACAGTTTCCTGTGGGTCTTTTCATTTAGTTCAAAGTCCATAGTTCAAAGTTCATAGCGTATTGACTACAAGTGAATCTTTAACTATGAACTCTGTACTATGAACTATGAACCCGCTCATGTTACGTCGCGTTGTTAGGAAACAAATAGTAAGTTATAATTGCTTGCTTTTAACGAGATATAGTGTATATTTACATGGTTTTGAGAAAAGTGCGCAATAATGAAGTACCCCAGAAAGAGAGCGTTGAAATGAAGGACGGATACACGTTTATTGATCTTGTTATGGCGATGGTCCTGGTGAGCATTGTTCTTGCCCTAATAGTTTTTAAGGCTGCGGACAATTCGATCAAGACGAATACCCTCAGAGACTACGCAAAAGTCGCATGCGCAACATCCGCGGTAAATTGATATACCCCCCATACGGAACCGTTGACCGCCGACTCGTGAATATCGTACGGTAGCTTAAAGCCTCGCATAAAACCATTTCTTGACAAAGAATCCCCACTATTATAAGATACTGTGATGAAGCGATATCGTAATAATATATACGAACGCGGAGGTATCTGTTGGCTAATCTTGATCCAAAATACATCCGGAACATCTTACTAGCCGGGCATTCAAGGTGCGGCAAGACCTCGATCATCGAGGCGCTGTTATATAGCAGCAAAACGATCCCCAAGATGGGGTCGGTCGATAGCGGGTCAGCCATCTCCGACTATAACGATGACGAGAAGGAGAGAAAGTCTTCCATAAGTTCATCGCTTATCAGTTTTGAGTCGAACGGGAAAAAGGTCAATATAATCGATACGCCCGGGTATGCGGATTTCGTGGGCGAGATCATTGGGGGCTTGAGGGGTGTCGAGGCTTCGATCATAGTTGTAAACGCGTCAGGAGGCGTTGAGATCGGCACTGAGCGTTCATGGAAGCTCAGCAGGGAGAGCAATAAGACAACGGCTCTCTTTGTAAACAAGCTCGATAAGGAGAATACGGATTTTGAAAGAACGGTCGAGGCGGTACAAAAGAAATTCGGGAAGCTGTGCGTAGCCGTCACGTACCCGATCGGAAAAGGGGAGTCGATAAGCGGCGTAGCGAACCTTTTGACCGGCGAGGGCATCGACAAACTGTCAGAAGACGATAAAATTATGGTCCAAACGATGAGCGAGGCGTTGACCGAAGCTATAGCGGAGTCAGATGATGCCCTGCTCGAAAAATTCCTTGAGTCAGGGGAGCTTTCGCCGGATGAGAAGAAGAAAGCGTTCACGGAAGGGTTGATCACGGGGAAGATCGTGCCGATCTTTTCCGGTGTGGCGACAAAGAATGTCGGCGTGAAAGAATTGCTTGATGCGATAACCGAAGAATTTCCCTCTCCGGCAGATGCTCAGGACGAAAAAGGGGTAAGCGCGAATACGAATGAAGAAGTACCCCTTGAATTAAAAGCCGATGCTTCGCTCTCGGCGCTTATCGTAAAAACGTTATCGGATCCGTATCTCGGGCAGATATCCATTTTTAAGATTTTCCAGGGATCGATCAAAACTAACTCGAGCGTTTACAATATTTCAAAGCGAACCCGAGAGAAGTTTGGCCAGCTCTTCAGTTTGCTCGGAAAAGCGCAGACGGCGGTCGAATCCATATCGGCGGGTGATATCGGCTGTGTAGCGAAGCTGAAAGAAACGAGGACAGGTGACTCTGTCGGCGATGAAAAGAACCCGATAAAGCTGCCGGAGATCGTATTTCCCGTACCGGCGATCTCGTTCTCAATAAAACCGAAGACAAGAGCCGATGAAGACAAGATCGCGAACGCCCTGCACAAGCTTACGGCGGAAGATCCTACGTTCAAGGTCGGCAGGGACGACCAGACGAACGAGTTGATCGCGTCAGGGATGGGTGATATGCATGTCGGGCTGATGATCAACCGTATGCGCCAGCGGTATGCGGTTGAGGTCGAACTCGGCACCCCGAAGGTCGCTTACCTTGAAACGATCACCGGAAAGAGTGAAGCGCAGCACCGGCACAAGAAACAGTCCGGAGGAGCAGGGCAGTTCGGAGAGGTATGGCTCAGGATCGAGCCGATGCCGCACGGCGGAGGCTTTGAGTTCGTCGATGAGGTTGTCGGAGGATCGATACCGGCTCAATTTGTAGTAAGCTGCGAGAAGGGAGTAAGGAGCGCGCTCAAGAGCGGAGCTCTCGCGGGGAATCCGATCGTTGATGTCAAGGTGATCGTTTACGACGGAAAGACCCATCCCGTCGATTCGAAGGATATAGCGTTTCAAATAGCGGCCCGCGAAGCGTTCAAAGAAGCGTTCATCAAAGCGAAACCGGTATTGCTGGAGCCGATCATGAATGTCGATGTTATAGTCCCCGATGAGTTTATGGGCGACATAACCGGCAGCTTAAATTCAAGGCGGGGAAGGATCATGGGGATGGAACCCGGGGAGAGCAGGCAGGTGATAAAGGCGCAGGTCCCCCTTGAAGAGATGTACAAATATGTGAACGAATTGAAATCTATCACCGGGGGCAGAGGCGCATACAGCATGACATTTTCTCATTATGAGACCGTACCGGCGATCCTTATGCAACAGATCGTCGCCAAGGCGCAGCAGGCAAAGCAAGAGAAGGCAGAGTAGCTGCTTCTACCGCGCCAGTTACCAGAAACCAGTTTACCGTAACCAGTAAAACAAAAAAGAAAAACAAGAAGAGGAAAATAATCGAAATAGTAAGCAGCAATCAGCGCGCAGTAAGAAGAAAATAGATTTTTCAGGTTACTGATAACTGGTTACTGGTTACAAGCTAAAACGGGGTGAGAAATGTCGGGTCATTCTAAATGGGCAACGATAAAACATAAAAAAGGCGCTGCCGACGCGAAGAGGGGGCAGCTTTTTACAAAGCTTATAAAGGAGATCACGATAGCTGCGCGGAGCGGCGGCGGGAACCTTGATAGCAATCCGCGGCTTCGCAGCGCGGTCGACAGGGCA
This sequence comes from Candidatus Omnitrophota bacterium, assembly GCA_043825275.1. Lineage (GTDB taxonomy): Bacteria > Omnitrophota > Gorgyraeia > 2-01-FULL-45-10 > JBDRSA01 > JBDRSA01. The sequence goes on along the minus strand of JBDRSA010000047.1, from coordinate 5,981 downwards.
AAAGGCGCGAATATGCCCGGGGACAATATTGACCGGGCTATTAAAAAGGGTACCGGCGAGCTTCCGGGCGTCAATTATGAAGAGATGACGCTTGAAGGATACGGGCCGGGCGGCGTCGCGATATTCCTGGAAGGGGTATCGGATAACAAGAACAGAACAACGAGTGAGGTCAGGAATATTTTCGCGAAAAAAGGCGGGAATATGGCCGGACAGGGGTCGGTCGCGTGGATATTCGAAAAGAAGGGGTTTATTGTCGTATCGAAAAGTTCGATCGAAGAGGATAAGCTTATGTCGGTCGCGCTTGACGCCGGCGCGGAAGATATGAAGACCGAGGGCGAAGAGTACAACATAACGACCGCGCCGCAGGATTTCGATATGGTCAGGAAGGCGCTCGAAGAGAATAATGTAAAGACAGAATCAGCCGAATTGACGATGCTTCCGAAGAACACGATCAAGGTTGCCGGCGACGATGCCAAGAAGGTCCTCGACCTTGTCAGCAACCTTGAGGACCATGAAGACGTTCAGAACGTGTACGCCAATTTTGACATACCCGACGAAATCCTGAAAGCGCAGGAGTAAGAGGCCGGACGAAGAGCGGTTTATGCGAATATTGGGAGTTGACCCCGGGTTAGGCGCGACGGGGTATGGAATTATCGAAAGCGGTAGAGAGCGCATAAAGATCGTTGAAGCCGGCGTCATAAGAACGTCCGGTAAATCCTCCCTTCAGGAAAGATTACAGATCCTTCGAGAGGCCCTGAATGGCTTGATCGAGGAGTGCGCGCCTGAGGTGATGGTCCTCGAGAAGCTCTATTCTCACTACAAGCATCCGACCACGGCAATACTGATGGGGCACGCTCGCGGTGTTATATGCTCCCTCTGTGAACCGCACAATTTACAGCTTGTTAATTATGCGGCGACACGGGTAAAAAAAACGGTTACCGGGAATGGCCGTGCCTCAAAGCTGCAGGTACAGCGCTCGGTGCAGCGAATACTCCGGCTGGATGAGATGCCCGAATCCACGGACCTTTCCGATGCGCTGGCATTGGCGCTCAGCCATGTATATATCGAAAAGAAAAGCTGCTTGTTCAAATGATAACGAAAATTTCAGGCGCGATCACCGGGAAGAAGCCGCACTCAATATTTGTGAAAGTAGGCGGATTTTGTTATGAGGTGCTGATCCCACCCGCCGTTATGAAAGCGATAGAGAAGCGCGAGACGAACGACGGCCCCATTGACCTGCATACCTACCACTACATCCAAACCGATAAGTCACGAGGGATGCCGGTGTTGATCGGATTCATAAATGAAATAGAGAAAGAGTTCTTCACGCAGTTCATATCGGTGTCCGGGGTCGGCCCGAAGGCCGCCTGTAAAGCGCTGAGCTTGCCGTTCTCATCGATTGCCGACGCTATCGATAGAGCCGATATAGGGCTTCTAAAGACGCTGCCGGGCATAGGGGAGCGGCGCGCGCGAGAAATAGTCGCGAAGCTTCAAGGAAAAATAGGAAAATTCGGGCTTATCCAGGATAAAAGTACCGGCTCCGCGCCGGAGCTTGAGGAGGACGCGAGCCTGGAAGCCTTGAGCGTGCTGATGCAGCTGCAGTACAAAAGGAAAGAGGCCGAAGAGATGATCACGAAGGCGCTTAAACGTGATCCAAAAATAGATTCATGCGAAAAAATATTGAATGAAGTTTACCGACAGAGAAGCAAATAATATGGCTGAACGGGATCAGGTTGAAGGAAGAGAAAAGCTGATACGGCCTCAGGAGACGGAAGAGGACGTTGTACTGAACCTGTCGCTCAGGCCGAGCCTGCTCGAAGACTTTGTCGGGCAGAAGGGGCTCGTTGATAACCTCAAGATTTCTCTTGAAGCGGCTCAGAAAAGGAATGAGCAGCTTGAGCACATACTCTTATCAGGGCCCCCGGGTCTCGGGAAGACGAGCCTCGCTCATATTATCGCCAACGAGATGAAGACGAAGATAACGGCGACCAGCGGGCCGGCGATCGAGCGGGCCGGAGACCTGATCGGCATTCTTACAAATTTGTCGGAAGGCGATGTTCTTTTTATCGATGAGATACACCGGCTCTCAAAGGTAGTCGAGGAATTCATCTATCCGGCGATGGAGAATTATCAGATAGATTTTGTGATCGACAAAGGGCCGTACGCAAAGACGATAAAATTCAATTTAAAGAAATTTACGCTTGTCGGCGCGACGACTCGCGCCGGGCTCTTAGCCGCTCCGATGCGGGGGAGGTTTGGCATGTTCTTCCATCTCGATTTTTACGAGCCGGAGGACCTTGTCCGTGTCATTGTGCGATCGGCGAAGATCCTTCATGTCGAGATCGATAAGGAAAGCGCTCTTGAGATCGCCCGTAGATCACGCGGTACGCCGCGTGTCGCGAACAGGCTGCTGCGGCGCGTGCGTGACTGGGCAGAAGTAAAAGGGTCGGGCAGGATAGACATCAAGGCGACCGAAGCGTCACTGAAAAGCCATGGAGTCGATTCGATTGGGCTCGATCCGATCGACAGAAAAGTTATATCGGTCATTCACAACTCTTTTAACGGCGGCCCGGTCGGGATCGAATCGATCGCCGCCACGCTGAATGAAGAGCCTGATACGATTGTAGACGTTGTAGAGCCGTATCTGCTGAAAACGGGTATACTGAAAAGAACCCCGCGGGGCCGCGAGCTAACGAAATACGCGTATGATGTGCTGGGGATCAAGAAAAGTTCCGAAAAGGAACTTTTCTAGTTGCCAGCGGCCGGTTACCGGTCGCCAGAAGAATTGACTACAAAACAATCAAAACAACGAAAGTATTATTACATATTTGCTGCGCGCCGTGCGCCATATACCCTGTGGAGTGGCTGAGGAAAGCCGGACACGAGGTGCGCGGCTTTTTTTATAATCCAAATATTCATCCTTACATTGAATACATGGCGAGGAAAGAGGCTGTCGAGAAATACGCCCATTCTGAAAACCTGAAGGTTGCCTGCGGCGAATATGAAATAGAGAAATTTTTTCAGAATGTCGTGCGCGACGAAGGGCTTAAAAGTGACCGATGCCCGCTCTGCTGGTGGATGAGACTGAGGAAGACGGCGCAAGTAGCGACGGTGGGGGAGTTCGAGGCGATCACGACGACGCTGCTTGTCAGCCCTTACCAGGACCATGGACTGATCGCGTCGATCGGCGTCGAGATCTGCAGGAACAGCGGCCTGCTTTTTATCGGAGAGGATTTCAGGCCGGGATTTCGGGACGCGCGCAATAAAGCTAAGAGCGAAGGGATCTATTGTCAGAACTATTGCGGATGCCTCTTTTCTGAGCGAGAGCGGTACGCGTTGAAGGAAAAAAAGAAGAAAACCGGTAAAAAAATAGATCCGCTCGAACCCAAAGGCCCCGCTTCTGATGATGGGTAACATCGGGAAATATCTTGTTTTTACCGGCGCTGCCCTGACGGTGGCCGGTATCCTGCTGGTCATCGGGTCAAAGCTGAGCTGGTTCGGCAGGCTTCCGGGCGATATCTATATCCAGAAAAAGGATTTCACCTTTATTTTTCCCATTACGACATGCATTCTGTTGAGCGTTGTCTTCTCGCTGGTCCTTACGCTATTACGGAAACGATGAAAATATTTCTGCGGGTATCAACGATAGTTGCGTTCGTCGTGTGTTCCTGCGCGGTACGCTCGCCGAGGAGCTGCGCAGGCGAGCCGCCAGCGATAGCGGTCAGGGTTCTTGTGGAAGAAAAAGCGAAAACTATCTATCTCTACATCAAAGGGCGGTACACAATATACGATTTTTATTCAGATGAAGTTATTATGAGAGGAAGATCGGTGCGGTGCGATATTGTTCCGGTCGAGGGCGGCATCGGCATAGGAAAAAGAGAGCTCGGTTCGGCGGGCCTGCGTATTGTCGCGTACGGCGGATCGCACATATTCCTTAACAAGAAAAGATTTCGCGGCGAAATCGTTGTCCTGAAGGCCGAAGACGGTACTTTATCCGCGGTCAATTATATCGATCTTGACCACTATTTGTACGGCGTAATGTACCAAGAGGCGTCCCACCACTGGCCGATGGAATCGCTCAAGGCCCAGGCTGTGGCCGCGAGAACATTCGCGCTCTTTTCAAAGATAGCGGGCAGACTGAACGATTACGATCTTACGAGCGATATTTATTCGCAGCAATACGGAGGGAGGGCCTCGGAGAAGCATGCGACCAACAAAGCCGTTAATCTTACCGAAGGGGAAGTTCTCGCGTACCACGGAGAAATATTCCCCGCTTATTATCACGTGACATGCGCGGGCCAAACGGAGAACGCGCTGAATGTATGGGGGGAAGACTATGTTCCATTGCAGGGGGTCCGCTGTATTTTTTGCGAACAGTCGCCTCACTATGCATGGCGAAAAAGTATCCGGTTGAGCGAGATCGAAAAGAAGCTGAATGGGGCCGGACAAAAAATTGAGGAGCTGCGGTCTATCGGCGCAGCTTCGAAATACACTTCCGGCAGAGTCGATAATGTCGAACTTAAAAGTTCGGATAATGTTACCATCATGGTCAAGGCGAAGGATTTTCGTGATCTGATGGGGCCGAATGTTATTCGAAGCGCTCATTTTGATGTGGCGGTCAGCGGGGCTCAGGCGGTGTTTCGCGGAAAAGGATGGGGACACGGCGTCGGCCTGTGTCAGTGGGGGGCGTATGAGATGGCAAAAAAGGGACTCAACAAAGAAGATATCTTGAAATATTATTATCCTGAGTCAAAAATCGTCTCGGTCGATTCGATCCGGGACAGGTTGTGAACAGATGAAGCTCGAAGAATTCAGTTATGTATTGCCCGAGGATCGTATAGCGCAATTCCCGGCAAAAGACCGCGCAAAATGCAGGTTGATGGTCATTGACAGAGGGTCTCGGAATGTACAGGACGCAGTGTTCGAGAACATCGAGAATTTGTTTTCGAGCGGAGACTGTCTGGTCCTGAACGATACAAAAGTAATGCCGGCTCGCCTCTACGGGAAGCGGGCGACGGGCGGCAAGGTTGAGATATTTGTTCTGGAGAGAGAAGGCTCGGTGTGTGAGGCGCTCGTCAGGTCTTCCCGCAGAATTCAGGATGGCGAAAAAATAGTGCTTGAGTCAGGGGATCAGGCGATCGTGCGCGGGTACGGAAAGATCGGCAGAACCGTTGAATTCAGCTGTATGGTTGACGATGTGATCGCCCGTACGGGGCACATACCGCTTCCGCCGTACATTACCCGAACCGATGAACGTTCAGACGCGTCCGATTATCAAACGGTATACGCGCGCAATGAGGGCGCGACAGCAAGCCCTACAGCTGGCCTGCATTTCACGAAAGGGCTTTTAAGAAAGATCGAGTCGAAGGGCGTAAAGATCTGCTGCGTGACGCTGCATGCAAGTTACGGGACGTTTGCTCCGATAAAAACGGACAACATCGAAGACCACTCGATGCATGAGGAATATTATGAATTGTCTCAAGAAACCGCGGGGACGATCAATGAAACAAAAAGACGCGGCGGGTATGTATATTCTGTCGGGACAACAACGACAAGGGTGCTTGAAACGTGCGCGATGAACGACGGCGGCTCGTATATCCTGAGCGAAGGCCGCGGATATACAAACCTTTACGTTTATCCGGGGTATTCATTCAAGATCGTTAACAGGCTGATAACTAATTTTCACCTGCCGAAGTCGACGCTGCTTCTGCTGGTATCAGCGTTTGCCGGAAAAGAGCTTATCTTTGATTCGTACCGCAAGGCGATAGAGCTGAAGTATAGGTTTTTTAGCTATGGGGATGCGATGCTTATTTTATAGTGACGTCACAATCGTATCTGGTTGCTGGTATCTGGTATCTAGAAGCCATTTCATAACCCATAAATTTGAAGGATCACCTTTGCATAAGTAAATAGTATAAGGTAAACTTGGTCATTAAAAGGAGGTTTTCCTGAATGACCAAGAGACGAATAGAGCTAACGGA